>JACDGP010000223.1 GCA_013821605.1 Herpetosiphonaceae bacterium | reverse complement strand
CGCAATGCCTGATGGTGGTACGCTACGGATCGAGACGAGCGTAGCGCAGCCGACTGACGGAGTAGCCACCATAGGTGGGCGACATGAGGCTGTCGTCGTTTGCGCGATCACCGACAGCGGCGTGGGCATCGCTCCCGACGTCCTGCCCCATATCTTCGAACCTTTCTTCACTACTAAACAGGACGAAGGCACCGGGTTGGGCTTGGCCATTACTCACAAAATTATCATGCAGCACGGGGGGACGATCAATGTCGCAAGCACACTTGGACAAGGCACGACCTTTACGATTACCTTGCCAGTCAGCGACGAGCAACCCGAGGCCGAGCAAGGCAAACCGCAAGCATGATAGTGAAAGAACCGGAAATCATGGTCGTCGAGGATGATACACGCGCACGGATGCTTCTAGTGGAGATTTTGCGGGCGGCGGGC
Organism: Herpetosiphonaceae bacterium; assembly: GCA_013821605.1. GTDB lineage: Bacteria > Chloroflexota > Chloroflexia > Chloroflexales > Kallotenuaceae > JACDGP01. The sequence goes on along the minus strand of JACDGP010000223.1, from coordinate 5,031 downwards.
TATCATGCGACCATGGCGGCCAATGGTGAGCAAGCGCTTGAACTGCTGGAGCAGCAGCAGTTCGATGTGGTTATCACCGACATTCGTTTAGGTGCCGTAGACGGCGTACAGGTTTTATATGCTGCCCGTGGCCAACCGCAGCCGCCCGCAGTCATTTTGTTGACTGGCTATGGCTCGCTCGATAGCGCGATTAGCGCACTGCGTGTCGGCGCGTGTGATTATCTTATGAAGCCGGTCGAACCGCCCGAAATGCTGCAGTGCGTCGCACGGGCCGTCGAACAGCAACGCGTGATCCAACGTCAGACCCGGGCGCTGCAAGCGATTGCCGAAGGGTTTGCACTGCTCAATGACCCCGAGCCACCGAACACAACCACGGTCGTCAACGACCGCTATCTGGAGGTCGGCAACTTGCGCCTCGATCGCTTCCGCCACATGGCGACCTTCAACGAACAGCCGCTCCACCTGACGCCGACCGAGTATGCGCTACTGTACTGCTTAGCTGCATCCCAAGGCCGTGTGCTGTCATATTGTGAGATTGTGCGACGCACGCACGGCCACGATGTTAATGAAACCGAAGCACAACTGTTGCTTAAAGCACACCTCCGCAACCTCCGTCGCAAAATCGATCCGGCTTATCTGGTCAACGTTCGGGGGGCCGGCTATATGCTGGTGGCGCCGGGTGAGCAGTAAGCTCCATGACCGAAGGTACCATGCCTCCTTCACCCTTCTGAAGGTCGTTGGAGCACGGGGATATGCTATAATCGTGTTCTTGGGAAGGAGGACCAGGCTCAGAAAACGTTAAGCGCATGACCTGAACAGCTCCGTTCAGGAAACGAGGAAGAGGTTCTTTGCCGCGAGGCAAGTGCTAACCGGTCCGGAGGTTTGAAAAAGATCGTTTGTAAGCGCGGCTGCGCGGAATGCCAATCCCCGCACGCCCGATGAGAACGAGTACCCCCTTCTTCAACACACCGGCCTGGAAACATCGAGTGATCAGCGGATGCCTCTAGGGGAATAACGGTTCGAACCCTTTAAGAACTGCCGAAAACCAGCAGGCGACTGCGGCCCAAGCTGGCGGTTCACGAACCAAGCAACATTGTTTGTTCCATCCCTCCGTTGCATGAGTGCCGGCAGGCCCAGTGTGGCTATGCCCGTACGGGGCTGCGCCAAGCACATGGCGGAGGTGCCGGTCGTTGCTTGTTCTCAGCTAGCATTCATTAAAGGAACACCATAGATGTGTGGCATTGTTGGATATATTGGTCCGCGTGAAGCGACTGAAGTGGTCGTCGACGGGCTGCAACGGCTTGAGTATCGGGGTTATGATTCTTCGGGGATCGCCGTATTGTGTGATGGGGAATTTGACATTCGACGTTCGGTTGGCAAGCTCCAGAAATTGCGAGAGCGACTGAACGGCGAACCAACGTATGGTCATCAAGCGATTGGTCATACGCGCTGGGCAACACATGGTGGAGTGACTGAGGCGAACGCCCATCCCCATCGCTCGACAAGTGGAGATATTGTCGTCATCCAGAACGGCATCGTCGAAAATTACTTAGCGCTGAAGGCCGAACTGACAGCTGCAGGTGTCCATTGGCACTCCCAAACAGATACGGAGGTCATCGCTCAACTGCTCGACCGTGAGGCTAAAGCAAGCGGAGATTTCGTGATTGGCTTCCGCCGCGCACTGCTACGCTTGAAAGGGGGCAACGCCATCGTAGCGATGCACCGTCGGCAGCCCGGCTTGATCGTGGCTGCGCGGCTGGGCAACGCTGGTGCGGTGGTCGTTGGGCTGGGCGACGGAGAAAACTTTGTGGCCTCAGATATTCCGGCGGTGCTCGATCATACCCAGCGGATGGTCTTCCTGGAAGACCACGAGGTGGCGTTAGTGCGTGCGGACAGCGTCAGCTACCAGCAGATCGATGGGACGGCACTTGATAAGCAGGCGCAAACCGTGGCGTATGATCCGGTCGCGGCGGCTAAGGGCGGCTACAAGCACTTCATGCAAAAAGAAATCTTCGAACAGCCGCGCTCGATTACCGACACCCTACATGATCGGATCAACCTTGAACAGGCGACGGTACAACTTGATAGCTTGCGGTTGAGCGATGAGCAGCTGACGCGCATCGACAAAATCATGGTGGTAGCCTGCGGCACAGCCTGGCATGCCGGACTAGTCGCCAAGTTTTTGATCGAAGGTCTGGCGCGGGTGCGTGTCGAAGTCGATTATGGATCCGAGTTCCGCTATCGCCAACCGATCCTGGACGACCGCTCGTTGCTGCTGGCGATCACGCAGTCGGGCGAGACGGCGGATACACTGGCCGGGATGCAAGTCGCGCGTGAGCAAGGCGTACCGTGCATCAGCCTCGTTAACGCGATCGGCTCGCAGGCCGCACGGCTGAGCGATGGCGGCGTGATCTATCTGAACGCGGGCCCCGAGATCAGCGTGGCTTCCACGAAAGCTTTTACGACGATGGTGGTCGGCGCTTATCTATTGGCGCTCAAACTGGCAACGCTACATGGTCGAATGGACAAGGTGACGATGCGTGAGCATCTGCAAGCTTTATTGGAATTGCCGGGCAAGGTGGGTGAGATCGTAAAGAACACAACGGTCTATGAGGAGTTAGCCGAGCGCTACCGGCATACCAACGACATGCTGTTCCTGGGACGCGGCATTAACTATCCGACCGCACTGGAAGGCGCGCTCAAGCTCAAGGAAATTTCCTACATTCACGCCGAGGGTTACCCGGCGGGCGAAATGAAGCACGGCCCAATCGCCCTGATCGACGAGGAGATGCCAGTCGTCTGCCTGTGCCCGCATGACGATGTGTATGACAAGATGGTGTCCAACGTCCAACAGGTCAAGACGCGTGGCGGTGAGGTGATCGTTATTACGACCGAAGGTGATACACAGCTGCGCGAGATGGCTCGTACGGTGATCGAGGTTCCAGCGACACTGCCATGGCTGACGCCGATCTTGAACACGATCCCGCTGCAACTGCTGTCTTATTATTGCGCACTGCGCCGCGGCACCGATGTGGATCAGCCGCGTAATCTGGCGAAATCGGTGACGGTGGAATAGGAACTCGCGCACTGCATAGATTACTACTCGCCACTCGTATTCGCCTCAAGCAATGGGAAGGTCGGGCTTCGGCTCGGCCTTCGGATTTTTCACACATAAGCGGGTGACGTTTGCTACAATAGCCCCAATCTTCTACTTGAGGGGTATCAGTACGAAATGAATGCGATAACACTTAACGAAGCAAAACGTAACCTTGAACTGTTGATTCAACAGGTGATCGCTGATGCAGAACCGACAATTGTTGTGACGGAAGCAGGTGAACAAGTCGTGTTTCTATCGCTTGACGAATTCAACTCATGGAAGGAGACACTTTATCTGCTAACGAACCCGGCCAATGCAGCTCATCTCCGTCAGTCAATAAGCGAAGTACAGACGGGTCGGACACAAGAGCGGGAACTACTTGATACATGAAGCTGAGTTTTACGCCCTCCGCTTGGGATGATTATCTATGGTTTCAGGAGCATGATCGGAAACTTCTCAAGCGCATCAATCTACTCATCAAAGATATGCTCCGCACTCCCTTGGAAGGCATCGGTAAGCCGGAACCACTGAAAGCCGAATTATCTGGCTATTGGTCCCGCCGCATCAACGATGAGCATCGCCTCGTGTATGCCGCTACCTCAAACGAGATCATTATTATCGCATGTCGTTATCACTACAGCGTCTGAATTCACTCAGAGAAGCCCAAGTTCAGATTCTTAACATAGTTGCATGGCACATATGGTGATCGGGGTTCCGGTGACGCTGCCCTGGCTAACGCCGATCTTGAACACGATTCTGCTGCAACTGCTGTTCTAATTATTGCGCTGCGGCGTGATATGGATGTGGACTAGCCTCGTAATCTGAGGAAGTCGGTGACGGTGGAGTAGGAGCGTTCGCTATTCCGAAGTCAAGCTGTATCAGTACCATGTACCAAAGTTGAACGTATTTGTACCAAAGTGTACCAAAGCTGAACGTATTTGTACCAGAATGCGCATAAGGGGTGTACCAAAGTTGAACGTATTTGTACCAAAAAGCCTCAGATCTTTGTACCACACCTGTACCACCGCTTCCCCATTGTTCCCATTGATCCGCTTGTTACATCATTGTTATTGCGTTGTTCTTTCATTGTTTTTTTGCATAGGGAGCACGGCTAGATCAAGCATTGGACCTTGTTTTCCATCCCTCCCAAATCACGGAATATGGCATTGGAATGCGGAATCTTCCCAATCCCCATGTTCGCTTACTAACAATGCCTTCCCTGGCCTCACCCGAACCAGCCGTGACGTTCCAGCACCGTCTCGTGCGAGAACGAATGGCAACCGTGGACGTCGCGACAGCCTTGCATGATCGGCCGGTCTGCTGTGTGACGCAAGACCACAGACGCAGACTTAATCGGTGTCGGTATTGGCAGCCATCTGGGTATCTGCCTTGCGGTCTGGCGTTGGGTGTTGGAGTTGGTGGCGGAGGTCACCGATCGTTGCTTCGAGTTCGCGACGGCGAGGAAGGGCAGCGGGATCCAACTCCAAATACTGCTCATAATCGTTGATCGCGTCAGCGAAGTTGCCCAGGAGCTTATGCGTATCGGCACGGTCGTAGTAGGCGGCAGCATAGCTGGAATCGAGCGCGATTGCCGCGCTACAGTCGGCAAGGGCTGCGGTATAGTTACCGGCTTTCCGATATAACAGGCTGCGCAACAGATAGGTATCCTGCCGAATCGGATTGAGACGGATGGCTGCGGAAAAGTCGGCCAGGGCGGTGATAGTGTCGCCTTTAGGAGCGAGGAAGTGGGCTAGGCCGCGCATGTAGTAGGCGAGACCATAGTCGGGATTAAGGCGGATGGCTTCAGTATAGTCGTCAAGGGCGGCAGCGTCGGTAAAGTCGCGGGCGTAGCCACGGTAGTAGTAGGCACGGGCCGAGGTTGGATCGGCCTGGAGCATGCCGGTATAGATGGCAATGAGCTCGGGCAGTTTGCC
>JACDGP010000222.1 GCA_013821605.1 Herpetosiphonaceae bacterium | reverse complement strand
GCTGATCGACGGTGTATTGACGGAGGAGCATTGGACGGTAGATGTCACACACAATGGCAACGATGGCCTAGAACGGGCACTAGTGGGCAGCTTTGATGTCGCCGTGATCGATTGGATGCTACCAGGTCGCGATGGACCCGCATTATGCCGGGCGATCCGCGTGGCGCGCCTGCCAACGGCAATTCTGCTGCTAACGGCGCGTGGCCAAGTGGAGGATCGGGTCACCGGGCTTGATAGCGGGGCCGACGATTACCTAGTGAAGCCCTTTGCCTTTGAGGAGCTAATGGCCCGTGTACGCGCTCTGGGACGGCGCTTCATCGTGGCGACCGGCGATCCATCCGAGCTGCGCTGCGGTGAGCTGGTGCTCGATCTGCGCGCTCATAGTGCCCGCCGGGCTGACCGTCCACTTGATTTAACCGTTACCGAATGGCGTCTCTTAGAATACCTGATGCGCCATCCTGGACAGGCGCTGACTCGGCAACAGATTCTGGATTATGTCTGGTCCTATGAGCGTGATGTACAGCTTACGTTAGTCGATGTCTACATCTCGTACCTGCGCCGTAAGCTCCACACCTCGGGCCGGCCTGATGTGATCCAAAGCGTTCGTGGTATCGGCTACCGGCTGGCAGAGCATGTTTAGGAGCATACGGTTACGTCTAACAGCGCTCTACTTACTGGCGGGGCTTGCGCTGATCGCGGTAGTAGGCGGCGTCAGCTATCGTCTGATGAGCTACTATTTTCAAGCGACCACCGATCTCGCCCTTCAACACAGAATGGCGCATGAGCTGTTAGCTCTCAACCTACCTATCCCCCCTGAACTCGCTGCTGCCGAAGCGTCATGGTCTACGAACCCTACGCGCTTATTTCCACCGGCCCCACTGACCGCTGGCACTTCTGCGGCGCCCATTCAACACCTCAGCTATGCCGACGAGCTTGCTGAAGAAGCCTATGATGGTTCACTGGCCGCCATCTTCGTTCTGCCGCTGAACCTCGCTGGTCAACCCGTGGCTACACATGAAGCAACTCCATCACCATTCACCCCCGATCACCAGGCCGTTGTCGCAGCCCTCGCTCAAACCTATGATCAACGCACGATTACACTTGCCCCGGGAGCGCGGATCCGTCTGCTCACCTACCGCCTCCCCCTTGGCCACACCATCGCGCTCTTCCAGCTTGGGCGTGCGCTTACGGACCAGGACCGGGTCAGCGACCAACTGCTCCTAACGCTCCTGATGTTCGGGGCAGGCAGCGCTATCGTCGTCGGAGCTGGCAGTTGGTGGGTGGCGGGCCGCTCACTTGCTCCGGCTCATCGCGCTTGGGAGCAGCAGCAGGCCTTTGTGGCCAACGCCAGCCACGAGCTACGCACACCCCTAACCTTGATACGGGCCAGTGCGGAAGTTGCCCGCCGCAAGCTTGGACCTGTCGAGATAAACCACCATGCCCTGCTGGACGACGTTCTGGTCGAATGCGACCATATGAATCGCTTGGTGGAAGATTTACTGCTTCTGTCGCGCCTGGATGCCTATCATTTACCTTTGGAGCTTACGACCGTCCCCATTCCGGCGTTACTCATTGAGGTCCAGCACCGCGTCGAACCGCTAGCTGATGAGCTTGGTGTCCGTCTGGTGGTTCAGGGCATACACGGGACGGTCTGGGCCGACCCAACTCGCCTTCGCCAGGTGCTCTTGATTCTGCTCGATAACGCCCTACGCTACACCCCGCGCGGAGGTACGATTACGATTACCGCACATCCTCATCATCGGGAAGTGGAGCTTCGTGTAGCCGACACTGGTGTCGGCATCGCCCCCGAGCACCTACCACATCTATTCGATCGCTTTTACCGGGCTAATGATCTGCCCCGCACCAGCGACAAAGGAAGTGGCCTTGGCTTATCGATCGCCCAGGCTCTAATGAAGGCCCATCACGGCGCTATCACCATCACAAGTACTCAGGGTCAGGGTACGCAGGTGCGTCTCCTGTTATCTGCTGCTCGATCATAGGAACGTCGCTATCTCTGTCTAAAAGACCTCCGCTCCGAGTTCGGCAACCTCATCGGCAAAGCGTTCCAGATCACCGTTACTTTTGATCTTATCGATCTTACTCACCAACAACGGCACTTTAGCTGCTCCGGCCAACACTGCCCGTTCGACGTATTGCTTGAGATATACCTTGATCGCCGCCAACTGGTCGGGCTTCAGCCGCTGACCATCCAGATACGCTTCAACGGCGGCACTCAAAACGCCGGTCTGCTCCTCCATCCAGAAGCGCGGCGGTTTCTCCACCTTGAAAGGATAGGGATAATCAGGATTCGCCACGAAAACGAGCTTGCTGATCATTTCAGGCGGCTCAACTACAGGGGTAGCGGCGCGCACCGGCAGCGGTTCATCGTCCGCTATATCAACCTCTTCATCCTCGCCCTGCTCACCTGCTTGCGACTCGTCGCCTTCGACAGCCTCGTCCTCGTCCAATGTTGGTTCAAACAGCTCCTCGGTCATGCGCCCTGCTCCTTATTGCTCGCTACCATCACCTCAGCTCGTTCAGCTAACGAAGTCGTCCTGCCCCAGTCATAGCCATAACCACCCAGCAGTGCGATGATCAGCCAGAAATTAAATGCCAGATCGGAGACGAAATAAAAGTTATCGACCAAGCCGTGCAACAAGGCCGCTACCAGTGCCGCGATCAATCCTGCCAGCAGGCCACACTCCCATCCTTGCACATGGGGCAGGCGCTGCAGCCCCCGTTGGACAGCACGTATAATCAGCCAGCCGAGCGCCAACAACCCTAACCAGCCGGTTTGCAGCAAGGTATCCAGCACCACATTGTGCGGGTGCGAAGCGAAGCGCTCGTTCGTCGCCGCTGCCTCGGGCGCGATATAGTGGCTGCCCTGCGCCGGATCACGCAACCGCAAAAACTGGTCCAGGCCCACACCCAACACTGGATGGTCGCGCAGCATCATCACCGCACTTTGCCACAACTCAACCCGTGCCTCCGACGAACCACCCAGTGGATTAAGCCGCTCAACGCCTTTAACCAAACCAAAGGTGATCACCAGCACCACCGCCACCGCCATCAACACCAGTAACCACCGTCGGCGCAACAAATAGCCCAGCACCAGCAATGCGCCTGCCGCACCAATATACGCCCCCTTCGAAAACGAGACCACCAGGCCAAGTAACACGCCTCCAGCGAGCGCGATCAGCAGAGGTCGTTGATAACGTCGCACCAGCGGCTGTATCCCGTCCTCCAGACTGCCCGACATTGTGAGCCCGAGCGCCAGCAACACCGGCCACACCCGCCCCAGGGCGAGGCCCATATTATTCGGATGGCAGTAGACCGAGGTCGCCCGGCGCACCGCTTCCGTCGCCACGACCGCATCACTGAAGCATGGCTGCGATGTGAGCAGCGGCACAAGGTTAACGCCTGCGACCTGTAACAAGCCTATCAGGGCAACTACGACTCCCGTACCGAGCCAGGCCGCCAAGATACGTCCCCGCCATAGGCCGACGCGCCCATACCACCATATCAAACCATAAAACAGCACCGGCTCCACGATCCACCAGCGCCACGCACGTAACGCATCACCACGTCCGGCGCGCGGCACAACAAGCACACCTAGAGTGCCCGCCACGAGAAACAGGAGCAATGGCCACCACTCCCTTGAAACTGCGTGCGGGAACGCGCGTAGCTTAGCCCCAAGTGCTCGCCAGGGATAATGCACGAGGAACCCGGCACTCACACTCAACAGCACCACCTCGTGCAGTGGTACAAATACCCCGGTCGGACGAATGCCGAAGCGCTCATCCCAGATGCCTTTCGGCCTCAAGTACAGCGGCACAACGACCGGGACCAGCAGCAACGCCAGATCGGGCCGCCATACTGCCAGCGGCACAAACACGAGTGCGCCCAGTGCCGTGAGCGGTAGCTGCGCCGACGCACGATAGAACCACAGCAACGCCAACGCCATGCCCAACAAAATCCAACGATCCCGCAACTGCACCCCCCGTAGCCTCGAAAGAGGAATGCGCCGGCTGCGTTGCACCACGGCACCTAGCACTCCGCCGAGCCCACCTAAGAGCGCAGGCAACACTGATCCGCTCAACCCAACGACACCAAGCGCCAGGAGGCCGGTCAAAGCCGGCAGCAGATGGCGTAGCGGATTCGGGGCGGGTAGCAGAGTCGGCGGTCGCAGCAGGTAATCTCGCAGCATGCTATAGGCCGGTAGCGGTCGGAAATCGAAGGTCACGAGTTGGAAATAGGGCGTTGGATCCGCCGGATTCGGCGGTTCCCCGCCAAAACGGAACATCCACACACACATCGTGCCCATCCAGGGCCACTCCTGCCGTGCGCGCTCTAGCGCTCCAATCAAATACTGCCCCTTCTGCTCCTCCGAAACCGAACTGCCCCACGGTTGCGGTAGCCCCGGTGGTGCACTATTCCAACCCAACTCGGTCACCCACACCGCTTTAGCCCCGTCACCATTACGTTCCATGATCTCATGCAACAGCACCACCCGGCTCACATCGGCCCGCGTGTCAATCGGTCGTAGCACCGTCTTGCCGATGCGCACATAGCGGTGCTTCGCCGGCGACTGCCCCAACCCATACAGCTGTGCGCCCAGCACATCAAACGTATCACGCCCGCTGGCAGCATACACACCCTCTAAATACTCCAGGTCGTTGATGCCGGTGCCGTCTAGTCCATCTGTCGGCGCGAGCGAGGGAAATAAAACGACGGCCTGAGGACGAACGGCGCGAATACGTATGCGCGCGATGCGCAACAGCTTCACAAGTTCGGCGGGCTCCTGGCGCTGATAATTCCACTCGGCTTGCAGGTTCGGCTCGTTCCATATCTGGAAATACTGCAACTGGGGATAGTGCTGCGCGACGGCTGCCACATAGTCGCCAAAGTCTGCTAGCCGATCTGGTGGTCCCGTAACCGGCTGGTGCAGCTTCAACTGGGCTTGCACCTCCGGCGTAGCAATCCAGCCACGTCGCGCCCAATCGGGTGGCCGGTCTAGCCGCACGATCAACTCAAGACCGTTCGCCGTCGCTTGTTGCACAATGTAATCATACTTCAGCCAGGTCGATTGGTTCGCGTGGTGGCAGTCCTGGAAGCTACCCTTGCCACAAATCTCAATATCTTCCCAGGGAAACTGCATCCGCACCCAGTGAAAGCCAGCATCACGGATCATGCGCATGGTCTGCGCCACCTTGTTATTCGGTATCAGCCGGCCTTGGACGTCGTGGGTCACCTCATACTGCAGGTTATAAACATTAACGCCACCGCGCGGCACCTGTGCGAGGGCCGGTGCCGGTCCATCAGCTCCTACCCCGCGATTGACGGCGTTATCCCACCAGATACTACCCGCCAGCGCCAGGAGTGCGAGCAGGAGCAGCCCGCAGCGCAGGCCAGTGCGCGATAGCACGCGACGTTTCACGCCACGAGTATACCAGTATTACCCTCATGCCTCGTCCTTGCGCCTACCCCGCAATC
>JACDGP010000085.1 GCA_013821605.1 Herpetosiphonaceae bacterium | reverse complement strand
GGCGGCGTGCCTTTCATGGTTGCTTCGGGGTCACGGAACACGATCACGGTATCGCCGATCCACACTTCGTCGTTGTTACGCAGTAATTGTGAACCAGCAATGCGTTGGCCGTTAAGAAACGTACCGTTGGTTGATTCTAGATCACGAATATAAAAGCCAACTTCGTCTTTCTCGAAGCGGGCATGGCGGCGTGAAGCTAGCTTATGGTCGATGACCAATTCATTTTGTGGATCGCGTCCTACCGTGAGGACCGGCTGTTCCCACTGGAGCTCGAGGTCCTCGTCGTTTTGACGTTGAATTATCAAGGTAGGGATCGGTAGCGTAACCATCAAATCCTCCGACCTAACGGGCCAGTTTGTAGTGTCGTCAGCGCATATGGTAGAATCGACGGGATTGTAGCATACCCCGCAAGTCCGTTGCGTCGAAGGAGCATGTGTGCCCGACCCCCTTATCAACCGTCGGCTTGGCAAATATTTAATCCAACAAGAAATCGGACGCGGTGGTATGGCGCGCGTCTATCGCGCTACAGATACGGTCCTCCAACGCACGGTCGCCCTCAAAATTCTAGCACCGCAGATCGGTAATGATCCAGAGTTGGCCAAGCGCTTTGAGCGCGAGGCAATTATGGCTGCCAATCTGCGCCATCCCGCAATTATCACTATTTTCGACGTCGGTGAAGCCGATGGGCTACGCTACATTGCCATGGAATATGTGGCAGGCCGGACCGTGGCCGACGTGCTCGCAGAGCGCAGTAGGCTCAGTTTGCCGCTCACCATCAGTGTACTCCAGCCGGTCGCCGAAGCCCTGCAGTATGCACATGCACAAGGGGCAGTCCACCGGGATGTTAAGCCACAAAACATTATGATCGACACGGATGGACGTGTCCTGCTGACAGATTTCGGGATCGCCGTGGGCCCAGCGCAGCAATCCCAAAAGTTGACGCAGGCCGGGCTTTTTATGGGCACCCCGGAGTATATTTCGCCTGAGCAGGCGCAGGGCCAAGGCTTGAATGGCCTGAGCGATCTATATTCACTGGGTATCGTGGCCTATGAACTCTTGGCAGGCCGTGTGCCGTTTAGCGGCGGCGTACCACAACTCATTATGGCGCAGGTCTACACCCCCCCACCGTCAATCACGAGCGTTAATCCTCAACTCCCACCCGAGCTTGATCGGGTATTTGCACGGGTATTAGCCAAGGTACCCGATCAGCGACTGGAAAAAACGACGAATCTGGTCGAAGCGCTGCGGTTGGTGGCGCAACGTCATGGTTTGCAGCCCGCGACGCCGGCTGAGGTCGCCGCGCTAGCTGTGCCACGGGACTCATCAGCGGGGCAATCGACGAGGAAGATGCCGACACCGCCACCGCTGGTCCAAACGGCACTTGATGCCGGGCAGATCGCGGCCGTCTTCGGCCCACCTGCAGCCGACAGTGACACAGCCGTGAACCCCCCGCCAGTTGAACCTCCTGCACCACGACCTCCGTTGCGGAGCACGCCGCCAGCCTTGGTATACCCACAAGCTGAAGAAGACGATTTTGTGCCCCGGCGTCGCCCGCGTCCGGCTGATGCAGCTTGGACCATTCCGTGGCCAGGCATTATCGCTGTGTTGCTCGCGCTGCTGCTTGCAGGAGTCGTGATCAGTCGATCAACGTCGTCGGCAGGTAGCGGCGCTGGTGGTGCCCCTGCGACGCCACGCCATAGCCCTTTCAGTCCCGCCACACCTTCACCGACTGTCAACACGCCGACGAGCGTACCAGTGATGGCTAGCAATCCAACACCGGTACCGACAAACGTGCCGTCATTGACACCGACCATGGTAGGGACGAGCAACAGTTTACCGTTGCCGCCAGCAGCAGTACCAACCCCCACTCCAACGCAAACAGCTCAGGTTGCGCCGCCATCAGCCACACCGGAACCGGCAGCCACGACGGTATTGCCAACTATGACGGCTATACCGCCAACTGAGACGCCAGAGACGACGATGACGCCTGCGCCGCTGGCATCACCAACTCCGACAGCGCTTCCGCCAACGCCTACGCTTACCCCGGCCGCACCGACGGTCCCACCGCCAACAGCGACGTCACCGCTGACAATGACATTACCATCCGGTGCGCCAACGCCTGTTGGTGCAGCGACCCACCTAGTGACGGAGGCTGGCAATGCCTTGCTGCTGTTTAATGTGTCAGGGAATAAAACGGTCACCATTGCACGGGACGCAAGCTCAATAGGCCCAGCCGCGATTTCCCTGGATGGTCAAACAGTGTTGTTTGATGCGGCACAGGGAGGCAAGCGGCGCATCTTCCGCTATGACACTGCTACCGGCAAGACGCAATCATTGTTGAAAGCGGATGGTGCAGAGGAAATGTATCATCCGGCGTGGGCACCGGGCGGCTCCAGGATTGTTTTTGTCTCGACCGCCAGCGGCACAGCCAACCTTTATTCGTTCGACATCGCCGGGAACGGAGGTGTACAACGACTGACCAATGACTCGGCGATCGATGATTATCCTTCATTCAGTCCCGATGGTTCGCAAATCATTTTTGAGAGCAATCGGGACGGCGGTAGGTATGCGCTCTTTTTGCTGGATGCCGCCGGTACACATCGCTTTTCGCCGGCTGACCAGCCGTTCGACGACCGCTATCCGCGTTTCTCCCCCGACGGCACGGCGCTCGTTTTTACTTCAACGCGCGACCGGGCCGACGGAGGGAGTGAGATCTATGTTCAACCTTTTGTTGGCGGGAACCCACACCGCTTAACGACCTTTCCCGCCGGGAGCGCAAGTGGGCCGGACTGGTCGCCGGATGGCAAGCTGATCGCCTTTTTCGGCAATGCTAGTGGCAAGAACGATATTTATATGCTACCGGTTGGCGGTGGCACACCGACCGACCTGTCTACTGGCGCGGCAGCAGATGCCCGATGGCCGGTTTGGGGCAAGTAAGGCAGGACGTTGCAAGTCACCTAGTGAGCAGGCACAATAATTAAGTCGCGCTCGAAGGTCGTCAGACACTCTCCGCCTTGAACTGTAATGACGACATCATCCTCGATACGCACGCCACCTTGTCCAGGGAGGTATACGCCAGGCTCGATGGTGAACGTTGTGCCTTGAGCTAGCGGTGCCGCATCACCGGCATTAATATATGGCGGCTCATGATCTTCGATGCCGAGCCCATGACCGGTGCGATGCACAAACTGTGGGCCGAAGCCAGCTTGTGTGATAACGGCGCGGGCAGCCTGATCGATCTGGGCACCGCTGACACCGGGCTTGACGACCGCCAGCCCGGCTGCGTTGGCGGCTTTTACCACCTCATAGACCTGTTGCAAGTCAGCGGGCGGCGTGCCGACCGCAACTGTCCGGGTAATGTCGGAGCAATAGCCATCGACGACGGCACCGCCGTCCAAGATCACTAGGTCACCTAGCGCTAACTTGCGATTGCTGGGCGTATGATGCGGGTTGGCACTATTGGGGCCACTGGCGACGATCGTACCGAAAGAAAAGGTGGTAGCACCGGCGGCGACCATGCCGTCTTCCCAGACTTTCACAACCTCTTGTTCAGTGACGCCTGGACGTGCAAACGCGACGGCAGCCCGCAAGCCGGCTTCTACAGCGGCAGCGGCGCGGCGCATGGAGGCGAGTTCGTCCTCATCTTTTACCATGCGTAATGCGCTAAACAGCGGATCTGCATCGACGATGCCGACCGGACGCAACTCTTCGATTGCGCGGAGTTCGAGCACACGCATCCGGGTATATTCCACGCCGAGGATGCCATCCAGATCGATGGTATCGATGCAGCGTGCCAGGGCCGGCTCATAGCCTTCGGCATCAGTCCAGGGATAGAGGGTCACGGGCACCTGTGCTTCGGCGTTTACCCGTGGTGCTTCTAGCTCCGGGAGCACCATGTGGATCTCGCCATCGTCGGTGCAAAAGGCGACGGCGAAGCGTTCGCTTAAGTGGATGGTCAAGCCCAGTACATAGCGCATATTCGCGCCTGGCATTATTGCTAGAGCATCAAGCTCGGCTTCGGCTAAGGCGGCTTGCACGCGAACCAATCGATCAGTCATATCATCTCCTCACCAGTTGTTCAGCTATCACATCAACATATCCCTGCCAATAGTACCAACTTAGTGCAAGCGTGCGGCAAAGTCCTGCGCTGCGGTCCAAAGCAGGAGTAGCAACCCCATGAGTGTCAGGCCCGGTTGGAACCATTCCCAGGTGCGGGCATGGCGTTGCCAGAGATGGTCAAGGAGCACAAGGCTACCGAAACTCGTGAGGGCTGCTACGGTCCCGGCACTGTAGGGAACGGCATCGCCGCCCGGTAAGGCTAGCACGGTTAGAAGTGCGATATGACCCACTCGGCGCAGATGCTGTGGAAGAGGGGAGTTCGTAACGGAGCACCACGGGCCAAGTAGGAGCAGGGGTGGGAGCGTTATGGCCCAGAGCAGCAGGCCACTCCAATGCAGCAGGCCGTGACCTTGTTGAATGGTCCTGATGATGAGGCTGCCAGCATTTTGAGCAAGTAGGGCGGTGGCCAGGGCGAGTAATGGATATACGCGCAACACGGTAGCCAGCTGCTGGGCAGCCGCCAACCGTACCGTCGGTCGCACACTACCCCAGGCACGACGAAGTTCGAGCCAGTAGGGAGCTTCCAGGAGAAGCAACGCCGTCCATAGATCAAGGGGGTAGGCCCAGTAGGTTTTGGGCCAGGGCAAGGCAGCACTGTATAAGGCAAGTCCCATGATCTGTATGAGGAGTACGGGGTAGTCCAGCGGCTGACGCGGTAATTCTAAGCCGGTCCTGCGCCAGAGACGATATGTAACGAGGACTACACCGATTAGTGTGAGGCCACCGGAGTAGAGGAGTAGCTGCCGCCAACTGCCACCCAGAATAGCCAGTAGTTCATCCATGACCGAGCCACCAGACACGCTTCTCGACCAGTTGCCATAGGTCGCTGTCATCGGTACGGGGTGGCTCAGCGGGTAGGGATGGCCGGAATGGCAGAAGGATCAAGGAAATGGCAAGAGTGACGAGACCGAGACCGACCCAAACCACTTCGGGCAAGACCATCACGCGTTGGTGGGCCGCATTCAATCCGCCAACGCCCAGCCAGGGCCATGCTTCAACGATGCCCAATTGAGTCAGACCAATGGCAAGGCTGTCAGCCAACGGGAGGAGCCCGCGTACCCCAACGCCGCAGAGCAAACTGCTCACCAACAGCAGGATCAGCAGTGGCGTATCGGTGGGCAGCAGGCTGGTGAAGCGGTTGGTTGTACGCATGGTGGCCACTCCACAGCAGAGGGCGGCCAACACTAGTATGCCGACGAGGAGCCAGTTCGCGCTACCGGCGGCGGCTGCGATCAGCAGCCACCAGGCGATGAACGTAGGTGTTAACGGAAAGGGCAGTTGGAGAAGCGGCGAGACGTTGGTTCCAACAACGGCGAGCAGGAGCAGGGTCCAGCAACTCGCCACAACCGCCAGAGGTGACGCCAGGCCAACGGCTGCTACGGCCGCTCCAAAAAGAGCAGCACTTTGCGCGCGGCGTGGATCGGGGGAGCGCAGGGCACGTATGGCTGCGCCCAGTGCTAAGGCCGTGGCTGCCAGAGTAACGAAGAGGGCCAAGCCTGATGGCCATGGCCCTTGTGACAGGGAGTGGAGCAAGCCATAAGGCAAGAAGACGCGCAGGGCTTGTCCGGCAGCTGTAGCAGCGGCCTGCTGATGACCATAGCGGTAGTCAAGAAACAAGTTAGCTAGGCCGATGCCGGCAACGAGGGGCGATAGGCTAGGAGGCAGCAGGACGAGTAGGCCAGTTGCTAACAGCAATACACTGCCGGTCAACATAGTTGCTCGGAGCGATAGATGCAGGCGTGCGAACGACAGGGCGAGCAAGAGGAGGCAGAAGCTGGTCAGCTGGTCAACCAGGCGATGAGCAGGGGTTGGATCGCTGATACCTAGGATCTGCGGGAACCGCAGCGCAATGGCGACCCAACTGACAGCTGGTAGCCATTGGAGGAGGCGCCACCAGTTGTTGCGCATTTACTGGCCTAGAACACGCGAAATCGTCGTTACCTCGACACCCATAGCGGCAAAGCGGTCTAGGATCTGGGGTAATGCGACCGCACTTGGCGCAGAGCCACAATGCATCAAGAAAATCGCGCCGTTGAGCTTTTCGCGTGGTAGATAATGGGTGACGCGCTCGAGTAAAAAGGCCGGACTTTTGACTTGCCCGACGGAGTCGAGCGAGTCGACCGTCCAATAGATCGGCAGATACCCGGCACCGATGACCATATCGAGCACATGCTTGTTATAGGCACCGAAGGGTGGGCGGAAGAAGGGTCGTGTGCTGGTGTGAGCAATTGATTGAGCGCGTGCCTCGGTTTGGGCGAGTTCGTCAAGGATTGCTTTGTCGTCAAGTTTGGTGAAGTCGGGATGATTGAGCGAATGATTTGCAACCTCATGGCCGTCGGCGACGATTTCACGCAGCAATTCTGGATTCTCATGCATCCACTCGCCGGTGAGAAAGAAGGTGATATGAAGATGGTGATCACGCAAGGCCTTGAGCATCGGTGGCGTTGGGGCTGCCGACGCACCGGCGTCAAGTGTCAGCGCAACCATCGGGCGACTCGTGTCATTCCCGCGCTCGATCAGCAGGCGCTCACCCGTCACCTGTGATACACAGCCAGCGTGCACCGGAACGATCACCGGCTGTTGCGGACTCAATAAGTTGGCCGAAACGTGATTATAGGCGGCGACTTCGGAGGCCGACGTGCACAGGGCGCGTGCAATTGCATCGTTTGGTGTACCGACGGGCAGATTGTTGCCCCAGCTATATGCCGCGTAGCTGGCGATAATGGGAGTCGTCGTAGGCGTGACGACGGTGGTAGCTGTAGCCGCCACCGACGGGGACGTAGCAGTCTCAGCGGTAGGCAGAACAGACTCTGGTATAGCGGATTCAGGGGATGGCGATGTTGTCAGCGTGGTCTGTAACGTAGGTATGGCGGTAGCAACAGGGGACTGCGTTGGCGTGGAAATTTGTATAGTAGCCGTCGTGACAGGGTTGGTCCGAAAGGCGATCGGGCCGGTTGCGCTGCTACACGCCGCAAATAAGAGAAACAGGAGCAGCCAAGACCGAGTCATGCAATATCCTAGTGCGTGGGAATAATCAAGGTTTGGTCAATTTGCAGATTGTCGCCTTCTTTGGGGGTGAGATCGTTCGCATCCAACAATGCCTGGACCGACACATCAGACTGCGCAGCAATACTGCGCAAGCTATCACCTTTCTGGACGCTATATTTGCGTCGCGTCGGCTTGGTCGTGGCGATCACTCTCGGTCGGGTCGTTGGCGTGGTCGTAGCCGTCGGGATGAGCGTATTGGTTGGCATAATCGTAGCGGTGGCGGGTACCGGCGTATCGCTGGCGGTGGCGGACGGGGTTGGTGCCGGCAATGCTGTGGTGACAAGCGATGGAGCCGGTGTGGGAGGCGCTAAGGTTGGCGGGACAGCGATCGGTTGCAGCGTTGGCGCGAGGGCAACAACCGGTGCTGATGGCTCAGTTGTTGCCGGTAGCGGTGGCGTTGGTCGTACTAAAGCGAAGGTCTGGTTATCGACTAATGGTGCGCGCGCCGGCACGAAGATCGCATAGCGTCCCAACGCAATTTGATCAACTGGGATAAATTGGAGCGCAACCACACTCGCCATCGCCACCGCTGCCGTCACGCCACCAATGATCAGCATCGCCTGGTAGCTTTGACGGGCGATGAGACGGGCAACCAAGGCGCCTACAGTTGGTAAGACAAGCGCAAGTAGGAGCAAACTGGGTACTAGGTAGGATGTCGTCGTCATTTGGTTCGCCATTGTACCGCACTTGAGCGCCCCTCGTTTAAGTGCCATGTAGCTTCAGTTGCGTTTGTAACCAGCTATTGAGTTCCCTAATCTCAGGGCCAATTATTTGATGGCTCATCGAGTACTCGTGGTAGGCAACTGCTGCGCCTGCCCATTCTAGGTAGTCCCGGGCTTGGCGACCATACTCTAGGGCGACGACGTCATCATAGCTGCCATGAGCAATAAAAAATGGAGCACCGGGTAGCTCGCTCGCCTTAAAAGCGAGCGATTGGCTAAGAGGGAGGTAGCCACTTAACAGTATGGAGCCGGTTGAGGAGGTAGGCTCGAGCAGGCGGAGCGATCCAGTCATCATCGCTCCTTGGCTAAACCCTAGCCCATAAATATGTTGCGCATCGACCGGGAACTGGTGGGGCACATTGGCCATAAAGCGTTGCAGCAAGTCAAGGCTATGATGAAAGGTTCCTAAATCAAGATCATCGATTTGGCGAAGGTTATACCAGGCATACCCTGGGCCATAAGAGAAAGGTGCACGAATGCTCACGACCAGCAAGCGTGGATCGAGTAGCCCCGCAAGTGATAATAAATCCTGCTCATCAGCTCCTAGGCCGTGTAGCATCACGAGACAGGGATGCGGTGCAGCCCCGGTACGTGGAGGAACAACCTCGAAGTGAAGTGCAGTGGCGGGTATAGTCACAGTAGCAACTCCTGACTTGTATTGTCGGCGCAATCCGTACGACGGGGGATGATAGTACTCGCTGTCGAGCTAGATGCCAAACTTCCGTTTTTGCAGTTTGTTGGCGAAGGCATAGGATCTTCTGTGCTATTATGAAACGTGATTGTTTACGAACATCTTAGGATGTTTGGGTCAGGGAGTATCGAATGAAGGTGTTGGCATTGGCGGGTGGTGTAGGCGGAGCTAAGCTTGCAGGCGGGCTCTATCACAGCTTGCCACCACATAGTCTTGCTGTCCTTGGTAATACGGCGGATGACTTCACCTTATGGGGGCTACATATAAGTCCCGATCTTGATACGGTCATGTATACGCTCGCCGGTCTGGCAAATCCCGTGACCGGCTGGGGTTTAAGTGGCGATACGTGGGTGACACTGGAGGCCATCCGCCGCCTTGGGGGCGAAGGCTGGTTTGCGCTCGGTGATCAAGATATTGCAACGCATATTCGACGAACAGAGTTGTTAGCGCAGGGCATGCCATTGACTGAGGTTACAGAACGACTCTGTGTTGCACTAGGCATTCAAACACGGTTGCTCCCAATGACGAACGATGACGTTCATACAGAGGTTGATACGCCTGCCGGTCGTTTACCGTTTCAGGAATATTTTGTTCGGCGTCAGCATCGTGACGATGTCCACGGCATTCATTTCGCAGGCATTGAGAATGCGGTTGTCCCAGCGACCGTGACCGATGCGATTGCCGCTGCCGACGTGATCTTCTTTTGTCCCAGTAATCCGCTCGTTAGTATCGGGCCGATCCTTGCGGTTCCAGGTCTGCGTGAACAGTTGAGAGAAGCCAAAGCACCTCGGATCGCAGTCAGTCCTTTGATCGGAGGTGTGGCCTTGAAAGGGCCGGCCGATAAAATGATGCATGATCTCGGCTTTGAAGCCACAACGCTAGGCATCGCGCGCTTATACACTGATCTCCTAGATGGCTTGGTGATCGACACAGTCGATGCTGAGCTGGCTCCCGCAATTCGCGACCTAGGCATGCAGGTGCTGGTAACGGACACGATTATGCATGATGTTGCGGATCGCAACCGCCTGGCCCAAGAAATGCTTCAGTGGAGCGACGAATTACGGCCGGCACTCGCGCCAATGCATTGATGAGAGGATATTGATCAACATCTATGGCTGACCCGTGGGCCTCGCTAAAAGGGGCAAAGTACATCAGTTTGACAACCTTCCGCAAGAACGGCACTCCGGTCCCAACTCCGGTCTGGTTTGCCGAACTCGACAGTCGTGTGGTGGTTTATACCCTCGACAATAGCGGCAAGATCAAGCGCATTCGCAACAATGCACACGTGGAGTTGGCGGCCTCCGATGCGCGGGGCACTATACAGGGCCCGAAGCTGCAAGGTAGCGCATCCATCATTCCTGCCGGTCAAGCACAGCGCTTGGAGGCAGCACTCAACCGCAAATATCCTTGGAAACGTTTATTCAACCTGTTCGCCCGTATCCGGCGTACACCACGGGTCTACCTGGACATCAGCTCGGCTTCATAGCACTGTATGCTGACGCAGCCACCAGTTTCGATTATTGCAGTACTGCCGATTCGTTCACTGCATGATGGTAAGCAACGCCTGGCTGGCGTGCTGGCACTTGAGCAGCGGGAGCAATTAGTTCGGCAGCTGGCTCAGGGGGTCATGGGTGCGCTGCGCCAAGCGCATGTGATCGAGACATGTGTGGTCGTTAGTGGTGACAACGCGGTTTTAGAGTGGGCTGAGCGGCAAGGCAGTGCGACGCTGTATGAGGCTACGCCAGGATTAAATCCGGCCTTGGAGGCTGCGCGGCAATGGGCCACAGTAAAGCGTGCCGATGGCTTGCTGATTATCCTGCCGGATCTCCCGTTGCTGACAGCCGCCGATGTGCTCCAGCTTGTCGCCCAGAGTACTCCACACTCCGTCATACTGGCACCGGATCGACATGGCACAGGTACCAATGCGCTGCTCCTGCGTCCCTTGGACCTGCTCCCTTTTCGCTTTGGGGTGAATAGCCTGCAGCAGCATCAGCTGCTGGCACAACGTGCGG
Organism: Herpetosiphonaceae bacterium; assembly: GCA_013821605.1. Lineage (GTDB taxonomy): Bacteria > Chloroflexota > Chloroflexia > Chloroflexales > Kallotenuaceae > JACDGP01. Next base: position 14,633 of record JACDGP010000085.1, on the reverse strand, counting down.
GAGTCGACTTAACCCTGTGCTCCTTACCCGGCTTTGCCCTCGACCTTGATACACCTGCTGACCTCGTCGCTTTGGGTCGAACCAATCCTGCTCACCCACTTGCGCTATAAGCTCGGGTGTTGAATGTTGTTGCTATGGCATAATGCAGCCTTGTTTAGAGAGGAAGTTATTTGTGAGTCAAGTACAGATTATCGGTATTGATGCTATACCAGAAATACAACCCAATGACGCCCTCGCTGAGATTATTTTGCGCAGCGCGGCAAGCAGCCAAATTACTATGCTCGAAGGCGACATCTTGGTTGTGACGCACAAGATTGTTAGTAAGAGCGAAGGACAACTGGTCGATCTCACAACCATCGAGCCTTCACCGTTCGCCACGAGTTACGCCTCCACATGGGGCAAGGACGCACGGCAGATCGAAGTCGTCCTCCGTGAAAGTGCACGGATCGTGCGCATGGATCATGGGATCATGATTAGTGAAACGCGGCATGGTTTCGTGTGTGCGAACGCGGGCGTTGATGCTTCAAATGTGCCGGGACCAGAGCGAGTTTGCTTGCTGCCAAAGAAGCCAGATGAGTCAGCCGAAACATTACGTCAACAGTTCCATACGGCGTTGGGGTTCGATGTACCGGTGGTTATTTCGGACTCTTGGGGACGACCGTGGCGTGAAGGCATTGTTAACGTGGCGATTGGGGTCGCCGGGCTCGTGCCGTTAACGGATTATCGTGGCATGACCGATCCATGGGGCTTGCGATTGCAGGCGAGCGTTCTGGCAGTCGCCGACGAATTGGCGGCAGCGGCGGAGCTGGTGATGGGAAAAATTGATGGCCGCCCGGTAGCGATTGTACGGGGTTATAGCTGGCAATCGGGGGTGGGAACAGGACGAGATCTCTTGATGGATAGCCGCCGCGACATGTTTAGGTGAAGTACACAGTTTCTTATTACTTCCACCTCGCTACCGATTGAGTAATGGCACGAAGATCTGATGCATATCCGGGCCGAGCAGTAGGGTACTGCCGATCAGACCGTTCGCATCGCGGAAGCGCAGATAGGCAATCTGGGGAGCACCTGGCGTCCACGTCCACGTTTTTGATGGAACGAGCGGTTCCCAGGCCACATCAGAAAGGTCTGCTATCGCGCCAACCTGGAACATAACCGGTCCGACCGCATTTGGTACGGCCAAGCTAAAGGTTCCGGTCGATGCGTCACTTTGCGTCAGGCGGGCCTCACCAACTGGTGGTTCAGCTAAGAGGATGATGGTTGTCACTTCTGTACTGTTGTTGGCGCTATCGGTATAACGCACCGCAAAGCTATGCAGGCCGGGCGTACCCGTTATCGACCAGCGGTAGCTATCATAGTACGGTAATGGATCACCCCATGCTTCGTTGTCACGTTTAAGTTGGACACTCACAATTCCGCCGCGCGCGTCGATTGCATTCGTGTCTAGCGTGACATCACGGGTTGGTACGGCCGGTGCACTGCCAATCGCTCCAACGTTTGGACTATCAATGTCATGCCGGGTGGCGAGATCTGCTAGTTCAGCGTGCGCCAGCGCGCGTTTCCAAACAGCCAGTTCATCCATTGGAATACCGGCCTCGCCGTAGCCTGTGGTCCAGCGCCCTACTTCGAGTCGCTCGCCAAATCCACTGGGGAGGGCAACACCGGTGGCTTGACCGGCTAAGACACCATCAATAAAGAGGCGTTTCGCGCCAGTGGGCTTGTCCCAGGTCACGGCGAAGTGATGCCAGCCGGGTTGTAGCGTGTCGGTGACAACGAGATCATGACGGAGACCGGCCGCGTCAACCGTCCAGAAATTCCACTCTGGCACATTCTGATTAACCTGGTGACGCAGGGTTAGCGTATTGGTATAGATGTTATGGGCAGAATCGCCTGGGTTTTCACTAGCCGCAAAGAGGTAGTGCCGGTTCGTGCCATTGGTAGGAAAACTCTGGGGAACGTTCGCCCATAGTGCGATGGTCCCAGCGTTAAGGTCCACATTACCAGTGATCGGATAGGTTAAATTAACTCCGGCAGGCACCGTCACCGCTTTCCCAAAGACGCCATCGCTATAGTGCAGTGCTGCGCCGTCAGCAGCAGTGATCTCGGGAAAGCCCATACCGATACTTGGTACGGGGTGACCGTCAAAATGCACCAATAAACTGAGCTCGGGCTGTTGAACAACACTCAACGTCCCGGTTGGAGGATCGATATCTGGGACAGCGGGGGAGTTCGGTGGTGTGAAATCATAGGTGCCACGCAAGCTATCGCTCCATAACCAGACACTTGCTTCACAGCCAGCCGTCCAGGCCGCACAGGGGTCGCTCCCACCACCATACCAACCATACGGATCGACTTCCAGCCCGTTATGGCGGACCTCGAAATGCAGATGTGCGCCACCATCCGTGAAACCCGATTTCCCGCTTACACCCAGCACCTCACCCGCCTGGACAGGGACACCAATCTGGTTATCAATCTTGCCCTGGAACTTGACGTCGAACTGATCGAGGTGCCAGTACACCGTTTCGTAGCCGGCATATTGGCCGCCATGGCGTACGACCACACCGTTGCCGGGGGTCGAGAAGGCATAGGCGATGCCAGGTGCCGCCGCTAAGATTGGCGTACCAATAGGTTTATCGGGAAAATAGAAATCGTGACCATCATGGGTATTATAGGAAACGTTGCTGGTACCCAAATAGGTCACGATGAAGTTGTTGCCGTCACTGCCCTTATCCACGGTTGGATACACATGGTCAAAATAGGCAGCATGGATCATGCGAGTCCCCGCCGGCCAGGGCAAACCCAAAAAGCCCTGGGTCGCCTTGGGTGTCGCGGTCGGCGTCGGTGCCATCGGCTCATCGCCAAAGTAGTGTTTAAAGAGGGGCGCGTAGCGATCAACAAAGCCGCGCCATTCGGTCTGCGTATGACCCAGCGCCAGAAATCGTTGCACCGCCACGACCGATGGCTCTTGTTGCCGTGAGATGGTCGTAGTCGAGCCGTCAACGAAGGTGACAACCGGATCTTTGCTGTATGGACCAAAGCCAGCCCGCACCTCGCGAGTAGCCCAATCGATCTGTGCCGTAAAACCGGCCGGCCCTAAGCTTCCAAACGGGCGATCAAGGATGGTTTGAGCCGGATGTGGTTCGGATAGCAAACCGGGGCCGAGTTCCAGTAGGGTTAAGAGAATATGCGGGTTCAGGCTATAGTAGGCCGCATAGCTTTCGATGATGTGGGCGGCGCTGCGTGGGCCATCATGAAACTGTTTTAATACACCGGGCTGGCTATCCAAAAAGCTTTGCACGGTGCCAGGATCGGGGTTACCGGCGACGCTGAAGCTTTGATCATGCTTCAAAGCAACGTGCACCTGTGCTCCGACGCTCATACCTGGTACAAATACACCAGTTACGAACAGCAGCAGGATCACCACGGAGTAGTAGCGAAAGACAGTTCGAGGCATTGAAACCTGTTTTAGAGCATTGTACGACGCGTATCGGTGGCGGGAAGGCCATTCGTGCGATCCTACCATGTCTCTAGTGCTACGTCAATGCATGGGCAGGCCTAATCACGCCCGTCCATCTGATATGCGGCTTATAGCTAATGCGTCAGCGCGCTGAGCAGCGGTTTGAAGCCCCACAAAATACTGCCGTACAAAAGAACGATACCGCTATAACTGATTGCCGCAAGCATGCCCCAGCCAGCTAGCCAGCCCCAGGGACGTCGGAGCATGAGACGATCGAGTAGGAGTCCGAGGCCGGCACAAACGATTGGTATAGCGAAATACATGTAGCGGACTTGCAAAGCAAAGCGTACATCAATTAACAAAAAGATCAGGGTACTGAGCAGCCAGGCTGTAGCAAGATAGCGGTGGTGGGCACGGGTATGGAGCAATAGTGCAGTACAGCAGGCGAGGGCGAACAATACGCCTAGTGGACGCGATGATGTCCAAAGGCCATCGACTAAAAATCTCAAACGCATTGGCTGATCGGTGATATTGGATGCCCGAACTCCTGCCGCTAAACTACTCATTTGCAAGGCGACAACATCGCTATACAGCAATGCAGTTGCGATCAGCGTACACACGACGAGTAGGATGCTCCAGCGCAGCCAGAGCTTGGATGAGCCACGCCCAAACCACCAAAGCAGCAGCACATAGAGGCCCAGCCAGACTCCGCCGAGCAGCGCAACGCCATCATGCATCAAGAATGCCAGCCATAACGCCGCACCAGCTACGAACCAGAAGCTCCAGCGGGTTTGATTCGCACGGGTCATGAAGACCGCGAGGAGCAGAAGCAACCATTGACCCACGATTTGCGGACCGAAACCCCACCACAGGATCGTTACCTGGATCGGCAGCCAGGCGATTGCTAGGGCAGCAATGAGCGCCGCACGCCGACTACCGCCGATTTGACGCACAAAGATGGCCACCAATAAGGGATTCGTTCCCTGGAGAAAGGCATATACACCTTGAATTGCGGGACCAGGTGTGGAAGTCAGCAGGGTGAAAGGACTTACGAGGACGTAGAAGGCACTGGGCACGATTGTTTTGCGACCGGCAAATTCTGATGGTGTATCGAAAAGTTTTAACGATCCAAGTTGTACATCCTGTAGCCGCCGAAGATGGATATACAGATCATGCGACCCAAACAAAGGGTAAAAGACGGGGAATAGTTGTACAGTGACGACAGCAACAGTCAGCAAGCAGAGCAAGGTACGCTCGTGTTGCGAATCGAGCGCAGGACACAGTCGAGCGAGTAGTGGTAAGGCATGCCACGCAAGGGCCAGTAGAATGAGGCTCGTAACGAGTAGACGGGTTTGCCAAGGAGTCGCCACTAATAGGCGGGCAGCGGTCATGACGGGCAAGGAGACCACAAGGCCAATGACCAGCAATGGCCACCAGCGACGGGAGAGTTCGAGCCGCCAAGCAATGCCGAGCCATACGAGGACACCGGCCCATTGCACAACGAGGATCAGAGCTGTCGGCATGACCCATTGACCAGAGGTCCAGCCCAGCGCAATATCATCCAAGCGGATCCCGAGCTGACGCGGGTCCGGCGTTATAGTTGATGTGGGGCCGGTAAACGTCAGATCAACATTGCCGTGCGCCGGCACACTTTCAGGCAGCACGAATTGGTAATGCCGGCGTTGAGCGGCAATAGGAACTGTTAGAAGTGGGCCACTCGTCGTCTGGAGTGTGATCGGGCGCGGTAGCTTGGCACCGCTTGGCAGGCCACCGACGGTAAACTCCAGCAATGGTCGGGGCACGGAGACGAAGCCATGCACATGAAAGCTGCTGCGTGCGCTCGTCCAGCGGTAATTGACGCTCAACACGTCAGTTTCTTGGGCAAACATACCGTCGACTAAGGCCTCGTCACCCCACGAGCCGACATCCAAATGGTACATGGGGTTCGGATGAAAGCGAAAGGCAGCCAGATCGGCGACAAGCAGCGCTAACAGAATCAACGCTGGCCATAGCGCTAGGCGCAACCGAGCGCGCCCAGCGGCCGCCGCTGTATTCCTAAGCAGCGGCCGTTGGTCATGTGCAACGACGTGGGGCTGTGGTCGAAGGCCGGAGGCTTGATCCATGCGATGATTACAGGCGTTGCGTCGTCCCGGTCGCAGGGCTAGGTTGCGGATTAGCTTGATCCAGGGTAGCACGCAGGCGCTCGGCCTCTTGAATAGCGGCTGCAGCCTGCTCGGTTAGAGCACGTGAATGCTCGTATTCCTGAGCGACATGCTGGTATGTCGCGACCGTTGGTTGTGCATCGGCATTGTTCTGATCCAACTCGGCCTGGTCGAAGCTTGATTGTGCCTCCACAAACACCTGCTCACCACGACTTTGGAACTCGGTGATGCGCTCCAAATCAGCGGGACCATAACTGAGCTTATCGTATTGCGCCTTTTCTTGCGCTGTACGGAGTAGTTGTCCCAGGTCAGCAATGGCTGCTCCGGCCGCATTGCGCGCGGTTTGTACTTGGCTCCGTGCGTCAGCTAGGGCCGTGGCGGCGACACGCCGTTTACTTAGCTGTGGCCCGATTAGCAGCGCCAGTGCGCTCAGCACAACAATCCCAATCACGCCGTAGGTAAATGGCGAGGTCGGCGGGTATAGGGTCGTGCGGACAGCATCGATACCAGCTACCAAGCCACCCGCGAGGTTATTCGAGGTAAACAGCGGGCGCATTGTATTGTTGAAGATAGAGCCGACCGCCGGGTCGAGTTTGCTTTTGTACGCCGGCACGTAATAGATACCGGTAAGTTGAGACTCGGGTGAGCGATAGAAGAGGATCGTATTGCCGGGAAGGTTATTGGTAGCACCGCCGATACCGGTAGTAGCTAAACGTTGGTTAATATATGGAAGATCGGAACTCGGAACGGCGGGGTTACCACCATCATTGCGGACGACCATCACGACAACGTCCGCACCTTTGGCCGCCAGTTGCTGCGCTGCATGATCGACATCACTCCGACGACTACCGAGGAGATTATCCGGGTCGTCGATTTTGACCGTTCCGGCAGCAGCTACCGCTTGGACGATTAGCAGCGACCACACTAATAGCAGCAAACCGGCTCGGCGCACCACCTGCTCCTTTCGTTTAATCATCGTCCCCTAGACTCTGAAGCGCTTGCTCCAGATCAGCAAGCAGATCATTGAGATCCTCAATGCCCACCGATAAGCGCACTAGTCCGCCCGGCACTTCAAGTTTCGAGCCAGCAACACTCGCATGTGTCATCGCCGCCGGCACCTCGATTAATGACTCGACCCCACCAAGGCTCTCGGCGAGGGTGAAAAGCTTGGTGCGGGACACGAGGGTATTTGCCGCCCCTACTCCAGCACGCATAATGATCGAAATCATGCCACCAAAGCAATGCATTTGCTGCAGTGCTAGCACATGTTGCGGATGGCTTTCTAGGCCGGGATAGATGACTCGTTCAACGGCAGCATGCTTTTCGAGATAACGTGCGACGGCCAGCGCATTACGTTCGTGCTCGCGCATACGGACTGCTAGCGTTTTTAAACCACGCAATACCAGCCAGGAGTCAAATGGGCCGGGAACGCCACCTGCAGCATTTTGCAAAAACTTCAAACGCTCATAGAGCTCCTGATTGCGCATGACCAGCGCCCCACCCACGACATCCGAGTGACCGCCTAAATATTTCGTGGTCGAATGCAAAACGAGATCGGCACCTAATTCAAGTGGGCGTTGGCCAAAAGGTGACGCGAAGGTATTGTCGACCAGTGTCAGTGCGTCATGTTGGTGCCCAAGCTCGGCGAGTGCACCGATGTCGCAGAGCTTGAGCAACGGATTGGTAGGTGTTTCTAACCAGATTAAGCGGGTCGCCGGCTTGATGGCAGCTGCAACATTGGCGAGGTCGGCGGTATCAACGAAATCAAAGTGTAAGCCCTTGTCTGCCATGACTCGCTGAAACAGACGGTATGTTCCACCGTAAACGTCGTCACCGACCACGACATGATCACCCGCTTGCAACATCAGCATCACACTTGTCGTAGCAGCTAAGCCCGAGGCAAATGCGAGGGCATAACTCCCACTTTCGAGTGCAGCCAAGCAGCTTTGCAACGCAGTGCGCGTTGGGTTATCAGTGCGAGAATACTCATAGCCCTGATGCTGACCGACTGCGGTCTGGGCGTAGGTTGAGGTTTGATAGATTGGGACAATCACTGCCCCGGTAGCCGGATCCGGGGCTTGTCCAGCGTGAATTGCGCGGGTAGCGAACCCTTGGTCCATACTTAATGTTGCTCCTGCGACCTTGCGGCAGTTCTCACCGTATACTGATTATAGCATGCAGCTTTTTGGTCAAAGGATCATCTCATGTCTTTCTTAGAAGTATTACAAGAACCATGGTGCTTTGCAACATTACTTGCGCTAGTCGTACTGCTTTTTCTTGCGGCTGGGCTCGTTGCTCGCCAGCAGCGGTTAGCTCCACAGGTCACCGGCTTTCCACCCGAACGCTATCCTGCCCAGGCGCTCGCAGCTTCGGCACCACTGGAAGCACTAGCCGCGCTCCAAACCCGGCTGCAGGAATTGCATCAGCACCTGCCGCCGGGCAGCGATGATGAACGATGGATGGGACAATTCCTCCGGCGTTTACGCATGAGTATGGATCGGGCCTATGATAGGTTAGCGGATAGCGATCCACGTCAGCAAACCATCCTCCTCCAGCGTCTCGCACCTGAGGTAGCAGCATTACATGGCGTTATTAATATGCATTTGGGGGCAAGTTTAGGTGATCAAACGGATCGCGAGGCCCTTGAGGCGCAATTGACGGCCCTACGCCAAATCATTAACGGTTAAGCAACCGCTACCAGCACAACCTCCCTGTCTGGCTGCATGGTCACTCAATTGTTACCTCACGGATCACGGCCAGCCGATACGACTATGCTATACTGCCGTGGCAATGTCGTTCTCCTTCCGTCGCCTGAGGAGCCACTATGGGCCGTGGTCGTCGCCTATCGGTTCTCGTCGTCGTGATCCTCTTCGCCTCACTGCCCATACATTCGCAAGCACGATCGGCTAGCGCAGATGTAGCAAGCACACGCACACCTTTTGGCGTCGTCGGCAATCTCGCCATTAGTGTGCGCACCGATGAGCAGGCGGCCGTGGTTAAATTGATGCAGGAAGCGGGCGTGCAATGGAGCCGTGAGGAGATCTCGTGGGAGCGCTTACAAAAGACACGCGATCAGGATTTTGCGTGGGTGGGTGATAGCGGCGGCTTTAATAATTATGACTCAGCGATCGATAAGCAGGCTGCAGCGGGGATCAACATGCTGGGACTACTAGATTACAATCCAGCTTGGTATAAGGGTCAGAATGGAACTGTGGATGATTGGATCAACGATTGGTATACGTTTGTTTTTGCTACGGTGAGTCGCTATGGACAGCAACGTAACGAAGTATTCACGTGGGAAGTGTGGAACGAGCCGAATCTCCGCATGTATGGCTACGAAAACGGCTTATATACCATCAATGATTATATCAAAGTCCTACGCACTGCTCAACAGGCTATTCGGGCCGCCGATCCGCGTGCTCGGATTGTATTGGGTGGGGTGACGGCAGTTTGGTCCGACCCGCCTAGTTATAACTACGATATTTTGACCTATCTGCATATGTTAGGCGATGCAGGGGGTTGGGACACATTCGATATTTTGGCCATTCATCCATACCGTCCGGGTGCCCCAGAAGACACGTTCTGGCGACGCGACCGCTTTGTTGATTTTGATGACGAACTGGCCGACATTGATACCTTACTCGATCACTATGGACACAAGCCAATCTGGTTCACAGAAATTGGCTGGTCAGCGTATAGCGGCTATGAAGGACATAGTGAACAAGAGCAAGCCATGCTCGTCACCAGGTTATACGTGCTCTCGCTGGCTCACCCAGAAGTTGAAAAAATATTTTGGTACAATTTTCGCAACACAGCAGTGGCATTTTCGGACTATCCCGATGCGGCAAACGATCCACACCATCCAGAATATAATTTTGGTCTACTTCGTCGCACCTACCCGCTCGACACGCGGCAACCAGATCTGCGCAAGCCAGCGTTCTCAGCATATCGTGCCATGACGGATCTGCTGGGCACTCTGCAGTTCGAAACCACTGTTGCGGACGGCAAGCGTCCCGATCTCAAGCGGATCTACTGGTATCGCTGGAGTCGAGGCGATAATCATGTCGAGGCACTTTGGCGGATGCCAGATGCTACGGTGACGACAGTTAGTATGGACTGCGGCTGTGACGAGGTACACATACGTGCTTGGGATGGTCACTTGTTACGCGTGATCCAGACCGGCAATGGTCAACTATCGTTGAACCTGCCGACCGCAGGTGAGCCTATGTTTGTCCAATACGGGACGGTCGAAGCAGCTAATCCGGCAGGGCTCTTTTTCGCCGAAACGAGTCACGGCTTGAGCGGGCGCTTTTTACGTTATTGGCAGGCCCATGGTAGCCTCGCTCAATTCGGCTACCCGATCACCGGCATCTTGAGCGAACCAGATCCAAGTACTGGGATAGCGCGGCAGGTACAATATTTCGAGCGGAATCGCTTCGAGTATTTTCCCGAGAATGATGGGACAGCGTATGAGGTACAACTGGGCTTGCTCGGAGACAATTTGTTGCTGAAGCATGGGGTGGACTGGCATACCCTGCCGGTCCATGCCGACACCCCACCAGGGTGCAGACGCTTCAGCGAAACGCAACATCTGTTGTGCCCGCCATTTCGCGCCTACTGGGAAACGCATGGCGGCCTGGCCTTGTACGGGCTCCCGATCAGCGACGCGTCTACAGAAAACGGGTTGTTGGTACAATATTTCGAACGCAATCGCTTTGAAGAACATCCCGAATACAGCGGCACTCCCTCCGAAGTCCTGCTAGGACTCTTAGGCCGCGAGTTGTATAGCACGTGGGGAATAGGCCCTTGAGGAGACTGAAATGAGAACTCGCTCGTATGCACAAGCTGCAACTATGCCCTGCTTTCAGTGCTCCCAAACCTTCGAGATCGAGGTTTGGCTGATCGTTGATGCGGTCGAACGACCGGACCTAGTTGAGGCGATTCATGCCGACACAGTGCATACGGTGCGCTGCCCACATTGCGGAACGGAACATCCGCTTGACGCACCCTTGCTGTTCCACGATGGCACGCTCGAAACCCTAATTTTTGCCGCTCAGGCGCAGACCGAACCTGAACAGAATAACGAGGTAGCCCAACAGCTTGGCCAGCAATTGATCGGTACGCTCCCTTTGGAAGAACGTGCACCATACCTTACGAAAGCGCGCATGGTCGTGGGGATCGACGGGCTGCGTCAGGCCTTGGAAGGCACCGAAGACAGCGATGACGTGTCAGTTGCGTTGCGGGCACTCATGGAAGCATCGACACCTCAGGAGGTAGCAGCGGCCGTACGTGACCACCAACTGCTGGCCGTGCCAGATGTTCAGGTCCAGCTTCGTGAGTATGTGGTTCAACTGCGCGATGCCGGTCATCCCGATGTTGCGGATGCATTAGACCAACGTTTAGCGGCGCTCCCGCCAGCACCCTTACACCCGACACTACGTCTCATTCAAGCATTACTAGATGCGGATGGGCCGGAAGCGCGCCAGAGTGTGCTTACGGCCCATCCGGTAGATGTCACGCCGGAAGTTGCGCCGATTCTGGAAGCATTGGCTCAACAATCAGAGCGAAGCGGACTCCATCCGGTTGCTCGCGATCTGCTAGTGATGCGTGACGAAGTCCTGCATATGATCGACCATCAGGGCTGATAACCGTAAAAGAAGACGACCGAGCTAGCATCAATGACCCAAATAGGCTAATGACTGGCACCCATTGTGGCGCATTAAACCCTGCTCAACTCGTTAATCCACGGAGGTCATCAATCATATTCCAGACGGGGGAGCCGCGAAGCGGACTTTCGGTACTTGTCGCCAGGCCCACCATTCCAGTATGGTACAGACTAGCATGCAGGGAGTTCCCCCAGCATCTAAGGAGGCAGGCACCATGCTTGCATCGGCTTCGGCTCACACAGTCCATGAGCAATCTACCCTTGCTGACATTTTTGACAGCACACTTACCTTGGCGGCCGCTGCCCTTCCTTTGCGGCTTACAGCCGTGTGCCGCATCGATGGCTCAACCTCAACCATCGTCGCCGTTCACGACACGCTCAACGAGCTACGTCCCGGAACTCAGTTCCCGCTCGTTGATTCTTTCTGCTTACAGGTACTACCTGGGGCGAAACCATTAGTAGTCCCTGATATTTCGCTCGCCGGTGCTACGATCCGTCGTATTCCAGAAGTGCTTGATGTCGGTATTAACGCATACCTAGGTGTGCCGATCATTTTGGATACGGGCGTTATCTTTGGCACCTTGTGGGTTGCCGATACCATGGCGTACGTATTCAGCGAGCGGGACATCCATGTACTCACGACCTTGGCGCGTCTACTCCAATATGATCTAGCAAGTGATGTAACACAACGGCAAGCTGAACGCCAGGTGGCCCTGGCTAGCTTGAGACCGCCGATCGATCCGTCGAGCGGGCTGATGGGTTATGACGCCTTTATTCACCAACTCGAGAGTGAAGAGCACCGGCGACGGCGCTACGGCAAGGACTACACTGTAGTCCTGATTGAGATCAAAGGCGTGCTGCAACTACCGCCCCTTGAGCAGCCTGGGGTTACACTGACGTGGGTCGCGGGCTTGGCCGACGTCCTCATGCGAACGACACGGATTACCGATTGCAGTGCACACTTAAGTGAATATAGCTTTGGTGTACTGTTTCCACATATGTTGATCAGCGAAGCCATCAAATGGCGGATGCGTTTCGACGAAGCGGTTTGGACATGGAACCTCATGCATACTGCTATTCAGCCACAGCTCCATGTAGCCATTGCGACAGTTGACTCAAGTGAAGGCAACGGAGCCGCACTCATTGACCTCGCAATGCAACGCCTGCAAGAATAATCCATGGGAGTGGCGCAGCATATCACTTTTGGGGTATGCTGCTATGCTGAGAACATGGAGTTATGATGGAACACGCTTTGACGTTAATGTTGGTGCATGCACACCCTGATGATGAAACCTTCGCGACGGGTGGGACGATCGGTCTGTACCATGAGCGTGGAGTGCGCGTCGTGAATGTTACCTGTACGGGAGGTGAAGAAGGAGAGATCGTTGACCCGGAGCTAGCAACACCCGAGAATTATGCCGATCTGTCGATGATCCGGCAGGCCGAGTTGCAGATGGCCGACGAGATTTTGGGTGTAACCGACCAGGAATACTTGGGGTACTGTGACTCGGGTATGGATGGGAGATCCAGCAATGCCAATCCAAGTTGCTTTCATCAAGCAACACTGGACGAGTCGACGGAGCGATTGGTACGGCTGATCCGCCATTATCATCCGCAGGTACTCGTAACCTATGATGAGAAGGGTAGCTATGGTCATCCAGATCATATTAAGGCGCACTTGATCACAGTGGCCGCCTTTGAGGCGGCCGGTAATGGCTCACGCTATCCCGAAACCGGTGTACCTTGGCAGCCGAGCAAATTATATTATGTAGGACAGCCGCGGCAACGCATGTTGGAGATGTGGCGGGCACGACAGGTGCAGGGTGAGAAGACACCGCTGGATAATCCCGATTTCGATCCCAATATACGGGGAATTGACGATGCGCGGATGACGACCAAACTGGATGTGCGGCCGTTTGTGGACAATAAGATCGCAGCCCTGAGAGCACATCGCACACAGGTTAAGGCCGATAATCCCATCTTCCGAAATGATGATTTAGGCCGCGATTATTTTGGAAGCGAGTTCTTCGTGCTGGCACAAGGGAAGCGGGAACAGCCGACAGAGTTGGAGACAGATTTGTTTGCGGGGATTGAGGGCGCCTAATCCTTGAGTGATAATCGGGGCAGATACACTGCCCCGCCGCTATCGTTGCCTCATGTTATGACAAGCGTTGCTCCTCCCGCCAGGTCTGCCAATCGATTCCTTCAGCGGCGTGTATGAGCTGATCGCCAGCGAGATCATAGGTGGCGCCGAACTCGAGCTGGTGGTAGAGATTACGCGTGACAGTATGGAGGCCACCACGGATCTTGTAGTCTAGGGTTACTTCCAACCACAACGGATCGAGACAGCGCACTAAATCATCGATGATGCGATTATTAGCGTCTTCCTGGAAGATGCCGACGTTACGGAATGACGTTAGATAATATTTGAAGCTCTTGAGTTCCAGGTAGCGATCACTGGGTAGGTAACGCAGAGTCAGAGTTGCGAAATCGGGTAGGCCGCTCCAGGGGCATACTGCCGAAAACTCATCCGTGTCGATCACGATCTCGGTGCGGCGGGCGTGGGTATAGGGGATGGTTACCAAAATATCAGTCGCCACTGCCTCGGGGCCTTGGACATCCCAACGCATATCACGTAGTTTAACACTATCCATCGGTATAGCTGTCATCGTTTCCTCTTGCAGATGGCAGAACAGGCCAGCGCGTTGCACATCATACCACGGCCATTCCGGCGACCGATCCGCGCAGTACAAAGGCTACACACGGGAGTGTAAGGCAATGGTCAGCACCTCGTAGACGAACGTCTATGCACTATAGAGACCAAAGTGTACAGGTGTTGCGTAGGTTATGTAGACCTAAGGTTATAGACAAATCTTTACCACAGGTGTATAACTGTTATGTATAGTACGATAGTGGTGGTGGAGACGATGCAGCAGTAATGCTCAGGTAGGCCAGTATTCATAACCCGTACTCGTAGGTTACAGAGAGAGGGATTTGGTATGGAACGACAGCTGAAAGGTCCAGTCGTGGTCAAGCTTCCTGCGATCCCGGATGTGGCTGGATTAGGGGGAGCAATCGCAGGGCTGCTCGCGGGACTAGCGATGGTGATCGCGAGTCCAATTCTGTCGTGGTTAACCGGGATCGGCTTCTGGGAGCCGGTAAAGCTGATTGCCACGGTATTCTTTCCGCGCACGATTATGAATACCCCTGGGTTTATGCTTGGTCCCGTGCTGGTCGGGACGGCGCTCCACTTTGTTATGTCGGCGATCCTTGGAATGATCTTCGGCTTGATCTTTAACCGGTTGCTGCACATGACGACGGCCTTCGGTATGTCGATCCAGCTTGGATT
>JACDGP010000221.1 GCA_013821605.1 Herpetosiphonaceae bacterium | reverse complement strand
GGGCCTTGGGCGCTAGGTGCAAAGCGTTTATACAGCACGTACAGACCGCCAAAGAGCAGGATTACTCCCAGCACAGCTAGTGGCAGCAAGATCATACTGAGGCGTTGTCGTCGTCGTTGATCGGTTTCCGCCGGGGAGAGGTCGGGGCGTTGTACCTGGGGCGTATCCGCGTCAGGTGGATCGGCACTACGCCGACCAGGGCGCCCTTGGGTGAAGCGGGACAAGGCCGAACCGACCTCGTTTGCTCGTGTACGGCCTCGCGCCGGCGACGACTTCGGTTGTGTCGGCTCCGCCGCCATCGTGGTACCCATCGCGCCAAAAGCCTGCTCCCAATCACTATCATCAGTGGCCGGACGGAGGACGCCTACATCCCCCGGAGCGTCAAAGAGCAGCGCCCCTTGGTCGCTCTCCATCAGGCGCGGTGGCTCTGCCGCCGGAGGCGCTGCTTGGTCGAACGCGGCCAGACCGGCAAGAAAATCGTCGTCAGTGCGTGGGCGTTGTGGTGGTGCGGATCGAGGTGTACCTGGCATAGCCGGAGCTGCGGGTCGTGTTTCAGTTGGTGTCGGAGTTTGCGCCTTCGCTGGTGGCTGACCTACTGACCTAGCTGGCTGCGGGGCAGCCACCGCGCTACCGACCGGGATCAGATCGAGCTGCGCCAGCTTTGCCGCCGTCGCCGTCTTCTCATCGGCCGTAAAGATTGTGAGATGTAGGCCAGCTTTGTCTGCTGCTTGGCGCAACGCATTGCAGCCGGCGACACTCTGGAGGACAGCGGTACCATTCGGCACCAGCAGTTCGACGGCCTGAGCACCCGTGCTCAACGTTTGGTCAATGATCGCATCGAGTGAGCTACTGGGCATGACCGGTATTAACGCCCTAGGGGGCTGGTTGTTGAATGATGGCAGTGCACCAGTTGGCGAACGGCCTTGCTTGCCCGGGCCGGGAGGTTGATTGCTCACACCGTTGATCCTATATTGAGTGCCGCGAATGCTAGTTGAGTAACGCGTCGACCGCCTTGAGGGCTGTATCTAGCTTGGTGGCATCCCGACCACCGGCCATGGCGGTTTCAGGCCGTCCGCCCCCACCTCCGCCGACCAGTCCGGCCAGGGATTTAACGAGGTTGCCGGCGTGGACACCCTGCTTGACCAGATCGGGTGTCACCATCACGAGCAATTGTGGCTTCTCGTTGAGCACAGTGCCGAGCACCACAACGCCGGAGCCAACTTTGTCACGCAGCCAATCGCCGGCATCGCGCAGCTTATCGCTATTTGGCACATCCAGGCGCGCAGCGATCACGGCACGGTCACCGACCTTGTGCTGACCGGCCAAAATCTCCTGGAGCTGGTTGCTGCTTTCAGCGCGCTGGGCTTGCGCCAGCTGGGCTTGCAGACTCTTGACCTGCGCTACGAGCGCATCGATCCGCTCGCCGACGTTGTTTGGATTCGCCCCGAGCTTCGTCGCCAGCTCCCATAGGGTTTGCGTTTGTGTGTCAAGCAACTGTTCGACGCCGCGTCCGGTCACTGCTTCGATACGACGCAGCCCCGAGCCAATCGAACTCTCGCCGGTGATATGGAGCGTGCCGATTTCGCCGGTGCGGGCGACATGCGTGCCACCACAGAGTTCACGCGAACAAACAGTAGACTCCGGATCGGGATGCGCACCACTTTCTTCGACGTTCGAGGTAGGCGGCACATCGTCACAGCCGACCGTGATTACGCGCACGATATCGCCGTACTTTTCGCCGAATAACGCCATCGCCCCCAGCGCGCGTGCCGACGCCTGACTCATCTCGGCCGGTGATACGAGGCTGTCAGCGCGAATCCACTCATTGACTTTGCTTTCAATCTGCCGCAATTCATCCGGCGTGACAGCTTGTCGGTGCGCGAAGTCAAAGCGCAGCCGTTCGGGGCTGACTAACGAGCCGCGCTGTTCAGCATGTTCGCCCAGCACATCACGCAGCGCACGATGCAGCAGGTGGGTGGCCGTGTGGTTGCGCATGATGTCGCGCCGCCGGGCGTGATCGACGCGGCACTGCACAGTTTCATCCGTGGCGAGCGTGCCCCGTTCGACAATCCCGCTATGCACATAGACGCCGGGCACCGGCTTCTGCACATCGGTTACGCGCACGCTGCCTTGTGGACCGGTGATCACGCCGGTATCGCCAACCTGTCCACCCGACTCACCATAAAAGCAGCTTTGGTCAAGCACTATCTGAATGGCGTCGCCTTGCTCGGCCAGCGGCACCAGTTCGCCATCAACGGCAATCGCCTTGACATGGCCAAAGGTTTCGAGCTCATGATAGCCGGTAAAAATGGTGCGGGGCGTGTTTTGCTTGGACCAGAAATCAGGATCACGGCCAAAGCTACTTTTGCTGCCTTTTTGATCGCGCGCCCGTTGCGCCGCGCGCTCGGCCTCATAGCCGGCCTCGTCAACATTCAAGCCTCGGTCGGTCAAAATCTTGGCGGTAAGGTCCAGCGGGAAGCCAAAGGTGTCGTATAAGCGGAAAGCGTCTGTACCGGCAAGGACTGTCGTTTGGGCAGCCGTCATCCCCTCGATCAGTTCATCGAGTTGTCGCACGCCACTTTGCAGGGTGCGACCAAAGCGTTCCTCTTCCTCGGTGATCATCGCCTTGATATAGTCGCGCTTGAGCACTAATTCGGGGTACGCTGCGCCCATAATCTCGATCACGACCTCAGCAGTATCGGCTAGGAAAGGCTTGCCAATGTGGAGCACTTGGCCCTGGTAGGCTGCTCGCCGCAGAATACGCCGCAGAACATAGTTCCTACCGTTCGTGCCGGGACGCACACCATCGGCGATCAAGAATGTGCAGGCGCGCGCATGGTCGGCGACGATGCGGTAGGGTACAGGGTTGGCACGGTAAGCTGCCTCGTCCGTTTGGGCTAGCTCAATGACTTTATGAATGATCGGCACGAACAGGTCGGTCTCATAATTATTTGTGACGCCTTGCAGCACTGCGGTCACTCGATCCAGCCCCATGCCTGTGTCGATCGATGGCTTGGCGAGCGGCGTGAGCTTGCCCTCGTGGTCGCGCTCGTACTGCATAAACACCAAGTTCCAGATTTCCATGTAGTCGTCGTCGTGGTTGACACCTTCGGGTACCTGATGCGCAGGGTCATCACCCTGATAATAGTGAATTTCAGAGCTTGGGCCGCAGGGGCCGGTATCGCCCATCGCCCAGAAGTTATCTTTTTCCCCGAAGCGCAAGATGCGCTCCGGTCGTGCGCCAACTTCGCGCCACAACTGCTCGGCTTCATCGTCATCTTTATAGATCGAAAACCACAAGCGCTCGACCGGCAGTTGCAACTCCTCGGTCAAAAAGTCCCAGGCGAAGCGGATCGCATCGCGCTTAAAGTATTCGCCGAATGAGAAGTTGCCGGCCATCTCAAAAAAGGTCTGGTGGCGGGGTGATGCGCCGACATCTTCCAGATCATTATGCTTGCCGCCGACCCGCATACATTTTTGCATGGTCGTCGCCATCGTATAGGGACGTTTTTCGAGTCCTAGAAAGGTATCTTTAAACTGGACCATCCCCGAGTTGACGAAGAGCAAGGTCGGGTCGTTGGCCGGCACCAATGAAGAGGACGGCACGATCTCATGGTCGTTCCGTGCAAAGAATTGAAGAAAACGTTGGCGCAATTCGGCGCTTTTCATCACTAAACCTAGCTCCTGCCTAGTATCAGTTTCGTATTGTACATAAGGGATTACGGCACTGTCAAACGAATAACATGATATTGCGTGCAGGCTTACAGTCCGGCTAGCGCGCGACCTGCGGCTTGACGATAGCTCTCGCCGGTCAACTGTGCCCACAGCTCGGGTAGTGCGGTAACGGCGGCAGTTCGCTCGGCTTCGCGGGCTTCAATATAGCGTAGAATAACCGGTACCGTGCCTTGTTTATGCAGATGGACCTGCGCCTGGGCGACTGCGACATCGGCATCATGAATCGCACCTAACTGTTCTTGCAGATCACGGACCGGCTTGAGCAAGGTCTCAGCCTCGGGACCAAGTGGTGCCTCGAAAAGTTCCAGGGTATAGCGTAGATGCTTGCCGGCGATGCGCAGGGCGTGCAATTGCTCGCTGGTCGCTGTGGGCAGGATTGTTTCATAACGGCGCACCGCCTCATAGCGACTCCAGCACGCACTTCCCGCCCGATGGCGGACCAGGATCGGCAGGCCGTCATCATCTGCCACGACATCCTTAAGTGGCTGCGTGACAAAGGTCGTAAGTTCATCCAGCAAACGTTGGTAGTGCTTGGACGCTAACTCATGCCGCAGGGCGAGCTGCGCTGCGTCTCGTTCAGCCTGGGTACGCTCAACGAAAATGTCGAAGTCGGCCTGCTCCTCGGGCTGCAGGGTATTGCGATAGGCCCCTAACTGTGCGAGAAACACATCCCCATCCCGCACCACGCCCAGTTCTCGAGCTACCCGTCGTAGCGGCTTCGCGAGTGGCTTGAGTGCCTTCGGCTTGAAGACCTCTTCCGTCGTAGCGAGTACCGCGCGCATGCGCCGCGTTGCTACACGCATCTGGTGCACGGCCTCATCGTCATTACTGCGCATCACATCATCATGATGGCCGTATAGCCTCTTCGCGTGACGTGCTATGCCCACGCGCCCGGCTTGGGCCAGCAGATCCAGGCCGGTCATAGGTGGTAGCTTCGCGAGCGCAGCAAGCGCCGGTGGTAATGTAGGTAAAAGGGCGGGGGACTCGGGCATGGGAGCCTCCTTCTGGATTAAGCTAGTTGGCCGGCGTATGCTCAAGCAAGGCCAGTCCGCGTTCCAGCTTCGAGATCGTACTCGGCCTTAGCGGTAACATGGCTCCGATCATACCATAGAGCGTTTGGAAGTCGGCCTCCGAGCCGCCTTTCAGTTCCCATTCCAGTTCATGGATTGGACCGCGCTGCTCACCTGCGAAGATTGTCCCCGTGTCGAGTGCTAGCTCGCCGATCAGCTGACCATTGCGCAACACCGGCCAGGCCTGCCGTTCGTTTTCGATACGTAGGAATGGCGCAAGCGTTTTGCCGGCGATGAGTGATCTGAGGCGATCCATGATTTGGGATGGCCAGGATGCGGGATCGTTGCTTGTTGTATGTGCTTCTTCTTCCAGCCGTTGATGAATGCCCGCGCTGCCCTGGTTCGGACCCTTCAGCGTGACGATCAATTCGCCGTTCTCGTTACGTAAGCGCAAGGCGTACTTGTTTTGTCGCAGGGCATGCTCGGCTGTATCGAAATACAGGTTAGTTTGGCGCAGCAGTTCGCGCTCGCCCAGCGTATAGGGCTCCCAACGACATTGCTCAATCTCGTTAATCGTTACCGAGCCCACCGGCTCCCATTTCCCCTCAAGTTCCATAGTTTCACCTCAAAACAAGGAGCTAAGTAATCTACCCGATCCAGTGAGCTGATCGCCCAAAGTGCAACTTTTGGACCGGTGCGAACGTAATATCCCATGTACAGTGAGTTCCGATGATGCGAGCAGTTGATTGCCCGCAGGAGTTATAGAGAAATGAATTGCCCACAATGTGGTCGCTCGATCCCATCCG
>JACDGP010000084.1 GCA_013821605.1 Herpetosiphonaceae bacterium | reverse complement strand
GTCGCCGAAAGGGCGGCCGGCATTTTCATGTGATGGTGGTGGCCGACGCGGTCATGAGTCCTGTCCTGCGCTTCCTGCTTAGCGTACTTTAATCCCCCTGTTGTCCAACGACCCCGGTATGATCACCGACAACCGCATGCACGAGAGTATGCGCAGTCCATGTACAGATGTCGACTGCCGTGTCTGCATCGAGGCCGCAAACATCCTGGAGCGCGATCAGCGCTTCGCTGCTCATGACGACTGCGAGCGCGCTCGTCAGTCGGCGTAACTCATCCGCGTCGATCGTCCCCTTGAGTGGTGCGAGCGCTTCCACAATCCAGGCCAATCTGTACCCAGGTCTAAGCGCGACTGCCTCCTGGCGCATTGCTGGTGCCTCCAGCGATTGCAGCAAAGACAGCGCCATTACCGCCCGCACGAGCGCCTCGCGCTTGAGCGTCAGGCGCAGGAAGGCTGTCGTTGCGTGGGCAATGCGCTCAGCCGGTTCGGTGGTCTCATCATGTATGGGAGTGGCGATCTCCTCAGCACGGGGCAGGGCGTCCTGCAGGGCCGCGCGCAGCAGGCTCAACTGATCCGGGAAATAACGATAGGCAGTCGCTGGCGAGACCAACGCCGCCTCAGCTACTTCCGCCACCGACGGCAGGTGCCCCTGGATCACGAGATCACGAGCCGCTGCGACGATGGCATTGCGGGTGCGCAGTTTCTGTTTTTCACGTCCTGCTCGTTGTGTCATGTAACAATTGTACCACGATGCGTCGCGTACCTGCTCTTGCGCATTCACAAACATGGTGATATTATTATCTCATTGTAATATACTATTCTCACGAAGAGGATTAGCGATGTGTCTGCTCATGACCAGCACCACTTCGAAAGGAACGAACGCATGACCACGCCCACCACTCGCACCGTCACCCTCCGCCCCGACTTGGCTCTCACTATCGCCGAGGCGGGAACTGGGCGCCCCGTCCTCATCCTGCATGGCGGTGGCGGCCCGTTCACCGTTGCCACCATCGCCGCCCACCTCGCCGACACCATGCACACCATCACCCCGACCCATCCGGGCTGGAACGGCACCGCCCGCCCCGCGTGGGTCACCGGGGTCGAGGACCTCGCCCTGGCCTACCTGGCCTACCTGGAGGACAACAATCTGCGCGATGTCCTCGTCATCGGTTCGTCTCTTGGCGGCTGGATCGGGTCCGAAATGGCGCTCCGCGACGGTGCTGGGCTTATAACCGGCCTCATCCTGATCGATGCGGGCGGCATCAACGTCGCGGGCGAGTCTATCCGCGACGTGTTTGCCCTCGACGCCCGTGGACTTGCGGAGTACTCCTTCCACGATGCCGACCGCTTCTATGCCGCCCCTGCCACACTTCCCGCTGGGCAGGCCGCCCGTCAGCAGGCCAATATGGCCACCATGCGCGCCATCGCCGGCGACCCCTACATGCATGACCCCAAGCTCCTGCGCCGCCTCGGCCGCATCCAGATCCCCACCCTTGTCGTGTGGGGCGCCAGCGACCGCATCGTCACCCCCGCCTATGGTGCCGCCTACGCCGCTGCGTTCCCCGATGCCCGCTATGAGATCATCGAGGCGGCCGGACACCTCCCGCAGATCGAACAGCCCGCCGCCACCTTTGCCCTCATTGATGGCTATATAAAGGAGAGAAAACGCATGGACGCTATCGTCTTGGAACGTGGTGCTGGTCGTGCCCTTGCCGTGGGTCCTGTACGGTTGTCTGTGAAGGAAGATGGGACGCACACGCGGGGAGTGTTAGCAGTCGCCGAATTCACGATCCCACCGCATGCTCCCAGCCCGCTACCTCATGTGCATCGCGCGCACGAGGAGGGCTTCTACATTCTCGAAGGAGAGATCGAGTTTGCGGTGGGTGGCGAAACGATGCGGGTCGGCGTCGGCGCATGGGTCCTCGCACCAATCGGCGTGCCGCACACGTTCCGTAATCCAGGGGAAACGCCGGCGCGCTTCCTCAATACCTTCACCCCCGACCGCTACATCCACTACTTCGACGAAATGGCCGCAGCAATCAACACCTCGGGGCCGCTGACTCCGGCGCAGGGGGCGGAGATTATGGCGCGATACGACACCGACGTCGTCGGCGATACGGCGCGTCGTTAGGCGGACGGAGAAGGGCCGCGAGCAGTATTGCCACAATCTACTTAAGTGTAGTGCTGAAGTCGTTGAGCGCTTTGGTCAAGGCTACTCCTTTGGCTTGCACCGCCGTCCGGTCGATGGTATCGGCCCGCAGCGCCACATCCTGTAAATCATTCATCGCCTGCTCAATTGCCTTGTAACTATCGGGCGAACGACTCTTCACACCATCTTCGATGGTTGACCACGTAGCTTCAAATGCATCAAAGCCCTGCTTGGTCAGTTCTTTATTGCCGGCAGTAGCTGCCGCGACGATCCCTCCCGTCGCGCTCGTCGCCAGTGTTTGCATGCCTGTACGAATGGCGGCGTCCGAGACAATACCTGCGACGGTGGGTGATAACTGTTGGATCGTTGCCTGACTTGCAGGCGCAGTCGTACCCGGCGTGCCACATGCCACGAGTAGCAGACACCACCCGGTTAGCCAAAGATAGAGAATGTTCATGCGCATAGGGTTCCTGGCTGCCATGAACTTCGGCATAGCAACCTACTAACAGATGGATTGAAGTTGTTATGCGTGTGCGGGCTGGTGCTTCCGAGCCGTTGAGTGTGTGACACGCATCGTAATGACGATGACACAGGCCAGCACGATGAGCACCAGTTGGGTGACCGTCGTTTCCCAGGTGGGATACAACCCCAAACTCGGCAACGATGGCAAGAGGCTGGATCCGGTTGCAGGAATCACCCGTGCAACTTGGAGGGCGTGGAGCCCGGTGCCGATGAACTTGAAGCCAAGATACCAAATCAGCAAGCTCGCAACGCGGAAGAATTGCGAGAGGGGAATACGAACTCCCAGGCCGATAATGAGTACACCGAGCACCATGAGTGTCAGCATGCCAATCGACAAGCCGAGTAAAAGATCGTGGAGCGCAATCGAAGGTGCGATGCCGATATAAAACAATGCCGTTTCGGCACCTTCACGGAAAACTGACAAAAATGCCAGGGTGCCGAGGCTAATCAAGCTGCTACGTGCCAACGCGTCGCTCGTGCGATCCTTCAGATACTTCTGCCAGCCCCCAATATTGGTCTTCGAGTGCAGCCAGTAGGAAACATAGAACAGCAGGCCTGCAGCAGTCAGACCAGTCACTCCTTCGATCAACTCACGATTTGAGCCGGTCACAAAGGTACGGAATAGTCCATAAATAGCCACGGCCGTCGCCACCGAACAAAGGATGCCTAAAATACCACCACCCCAGATCCAGCGCCGCTTGTCGGCGTTGCCAGACTTGGTAAGGAAAGCCAACAATGCTGCGATCACCAACAGCGCTTCCAACCCCTCTCGGAGCAAAATGCTCGCTGCGTCAAAAACGGTATAGGTGAGTTTAGCTGTAGCAAAAGGTGTCAGCGTTGTTTGTAATTCGGTTAAGGCCTGTTGCGCCACTTGCGGCTTGCCATCTGCCAAAGCATGAGCGGCAACCGGGAGTAGATCCTCGGTCCGCGCATAGGCCGCCGCATCCTTGATTTTGACAACACCTTCCGCATCTGGCCAGGCCGTACGGAAGGCATTTATCGCCGCCTGAGCCACCGTAAGATTGCCGCTCTTCAGTGCAGCTTGTGCCTGGTCAAGCTGTGGTAAGATCGACGCAAGTGTTGGAGCATCGCTGCTCGGCGCACTCGCAGTCGTTCCAGCGCTCAAAAATTCCTGATCGGCCTGCTGTAGGGCATTCAAGGCAGCGCTCGCCTTCGCAACGTTGACCGGCTCTTGCTTGAGGGCGAACTTAAGATCGCCCATCGCCTGCTCAATAGCACGATAGCTCGTCATGGACGACGCCCGCACACCGTCTTCTGCGCTAAGCCAGCCGCTATCAAACGCAGCATACGCACTCCGCGCTCGTGCCCAGTCACTGGCGGCTAGAGCTTGTTGGACCGGCACGAGCTTGGCGTCTAGCGCACGCATATCCGCTTTGGGATCTGCAAAGCGTGGCGCAGCCACAACTTGCGACGATTGAGCGACAATGCCCAACAGTAGTAGCAGACCAACCACGAGATACCGAATGCGCATAACAGCTCCTAGCTCGAGAACGAGTATAGTTATACGTGCGCATATATACAGCCTAGGCTGTATATATCACCTGTCGTAGTATAGGGGACGGTCTAGGCAGCGTCAAACGAAATATTTCACAAAGTGAGAAACACTCTCAAAATGATGCGGATACGGGGACATGCAGATGAATTATGTGATTGGGACAGCAGGTCATGTTGATCATGGGAAGTCGACGCTCGTCCAGGCCCTGACCGGTATGCAGGCCGATCGACTTTCCGAAGAGCAGCGCCGCGAAATGACGATTGATCTAGGCTTTACCTGGCTAACACTGCCTTCCGAGCGCGTTGTCAGCCTGGTTGATGTGCCTGGTCACGAGCGCTTTATCAAAAATATGCTGGCCGGGGTAGGTGGCATCGACGCGGCATTGCTGGTGATCGCTGCGGACGAAGGCATTATGCCCCAGACACAGGAGCATCTCCATATTCTTGATTTGTTGGAGATCGAGCACGGCCTGGTCGTGCTGACCAAGTGCGACCTAGTCGACGATGAATGGCTCATGCTGATCGAGGAGGAGGTCCGGAACGGGCTGCAAGGAACACTGCTCGCCGATGCACCAATCATCCCGGTCTCAGCGCGTACCGGTCTGGGTCTTGATCGCATTCAGCAGGCGCTGGACGATCTACTCGCTAGCTTACCGTCACGCACGGTTGCCCGTGGTCTGCCCCGCCTGCCGGTTGATCGCGTGTTTACCATCGGTGGCTTCGGCACCGTCGTAACAGGGACGTTACTGGATGGTCCACTCAACGTCGGGCAGGAGGTTGAGCTGGTTCCCTCGGGGCAACGCGGCCGCATTCGCGGCCTCCAATCGCGCCATAGTAAGACCGAGCAAGCCCTGCCGGGCACCCGTACTGCCGTCAATCTGACCGGGGTCAGCGTCGAGGCAGTACGGCGCGGTGAGGTACTGACCATGCCGGGCGCGATTGTGCCGACGACGTTGCTTGACCTCAAGCTGCGGCTGGTTGGGGATGCCGCCCCGTTGGAGCATAACACCACGGTGGATGTGTTTATCGGCTCCGCCGAAGTTGGTTGCTCGGTCGCCCTGCTTGATCGTGAGGTGCTCGATCCGGACACCAGTGGCTGGGTGCAACTACGCCTCCAGGCCCCAATCGCCGCCGTTCGTGGTGATCGCTGTATTATCCGGTTGCCGTCGCCCTCACGTACGATCGGCGGCGGGCGCATCGTTGACGTTTATCCCCTGCGCCATCGCCGCTTCCGGCCCGAAGTCATCCATGGGCTGGAAACCCTGGCGAAGGGCACCCCGGCTGAGCAGTTGTCTCAGGTACTGGCAACCGGTGGCGCTCAACCTTGGAGCATGGTGGCTAAAGCAAGCGGGCTGGTACCCGCAACTGCCGAGACGGCGCTACGAGAGCTGGTGACCGCTGGTGAGGCTATCATACTTGGCGAGGAGGAACTTATCACGTCCGGCACGCTTGTTATTGGCGCAGGAGAGTGGAGCAAACTTGGTAACGCCATGGTTGCAACCTTACAGAGCTATCACACGTCGTACCCTCTACGTGTAGGGATGGCGCGAGAGTCGTTACGCCAGAAGCTAGGGTTGGCGAATGCACGGATCTTTAACTTGGTCATTGCGCGGGCAGCCCATGCGGGGGTGATCGTACTAACGGAAACGTTGGCCCATTTGCCAAACTTTGCACCGCAGCTTACGCCTGCGCAGCAGCGGCAGGTAACGCTGATGCTACAAGGCTTTGCCCGTACTCCTTACAGTCCACCCGCGCGGAACGAGTGGGAAGTGTTGGGACCAGAACTCATCGCCTTTTTGACCGATACCAATCAACTGGTGCGAGTGAGTCCGGATGTGTTGTTCGGCAGCGAGGCCTATACGAAACTGGTAGAATGGGTGCAACGGACGCTGGTCGAACAGGGCGAGATCACCGTCGGGCAGCTCCGCGACGCCTTCGATACCAGCCGCAAATATGCGCTGGCATTGCTTGAACATCTCGACGAGCGCAAAATCACCCGCCGAGTTGGCGAAGGACGTACACGCTACTAAATAAGCACCGGAGCATACTGTGGACAGCATGAGCGGTGGATTTGAGGGGAAGATGCCACGAAGAGCAAATAACGATGTTAAACGGCTGGGCACGATCCTACTGGCTGGCGCGGTCGCTGGGCTCGGCTACAGCTACGTCGCCAGCCGCAAGCGCCCAACCACGACGGCCGGTGAAACTAAATTGATCAATTGGGATATGGTCCGTCGGATCGCGGTCCAGACCTCGCAAAATGTGCAGGCACCCGTGCACCACCGCGCTGAGGCCCAGCGTGACTATACCGAGATGGTGCGCCACTCGGAGCCACTGATCGAGCGCTACCTGGGTGTAGCCCTGCCGCAGCCGGTCGAACGGGTCGAGGTTGTCGACCGTGCGCAATGGCTTGATGCCAATATCGCCAATTTCCGCGAGTTGTTTACCTTTATTGAAGATATTTACCGGCGTAATGCGACCGCCAATACGGTTGGTGCACTGGTTGCAGCCGGTATCAACCAACGGGTCATGAGCGTCCAGGTTGGCGTGCTGCTAGGTATCCTGGCACGTAAAGTATTGGGCCAGTATGATCTGTCGTTACTAGCACCGGAGCCCACTGCCGGTGCGCTATATTTTGTTGAGCCGAATATTGCCAAGATTCAGGAAAAGCTAGGGCTGGATGCCCATGACTTTCGCCTGTGGATCGCGCTGCACGAAACCACACACGCCTATGAGTTCGAAGCCTATCCGTGGGTGCGTGAACATTTCAATGGCCTGCTACGTAAATACTTCGATGAACTGAACGGTCAGTTGCAATCGATCCGGGGTGGCGTTGGCCCGCTGATTGCCCGGATCATGGAGAACTGGGGCAAAGGTCAACATTGGATGGAGATGATTCAGACACCAACCCAGCGTGCGCTCTTTAATGAACTGCAGGCGATCATGTCGCTGGTTGAGGGCTACTCGAACCATATCATGAATGCTATAGGCAAAGATGTGTTACCCGACTTCGAACGCATCGAGCAGCGTATCGAAGAGCGCAAAGGGCGGGGGACGGTTGCTGAGCAGTTATTTAACCGCATCACGGGGATGGATCTCAAGATGGCGCAATATGCGGAGGGCCAGAAATTTGTTGATGCCGTCGTCAAGCAACGTGGCATCGAGTTCGCGACCAAAGTATGGCAGCGTGCCGAGAATTTGCCGACCATGACCGAGATCCGCAACCCCCAGCAGTGGATCACGCGTATTGAACACGCCTAGGGCCTTACAGGTCCTCGCTGCACCATGAACTACCTGCCCGTCCCCGTTTACGACGGGTGAGGGACTTTACTTCTTTAGAGATGATGACATGACACTTGATGTCTTAGCACTGAGCAGCGATGTACGCGCGATGAGCATTATGCTACGCGACAATCTTCGCCAGTTTCCCGATCGGGTCGAGCTAGCGCGGCAGTTGCTACGCGAACAGGCGGCCGACTGGGAGTTTTGGCAGCAAGCGGTGGAGGAAGAAACTGCTCACAGTCCGTTCCTGCTGGCTAAGCCACTGGAACCGATGGACCTGAGCCATGATCTGCCACTCTGTCCGGAGGCGTACACGGTGGCTGCCTCTGATGGCTCGCAGATTGACGTAGACTATCACGGCAACGCGGTTTGCTATATCGTCAACGTTGGCACGGTCGTCATTCAATACGGTCCACAACCTGCGTTCCGTGCAGGGAGCCGCCCCACACTCGGCTACCTACCGCATGAGCTTACAATTCAGGATCCCAAGACCGGTCGTGAATATGCGGTCGAAGGCGCGGTCCTAGCTGCCGAGCGCGATCTCCGCGAGGGGCTAGCGCTAGCCGAAGTCGCTTTGTCACTGCCCGAAGAGCTGCCACGGCTGGCAATCCAGGACGGCACCCTCATTCGCTGGTCGCTGCAAGGCCTCGACTCATTTTTGCAAAACCGCTTCCTTGGTGATTACCTCAGTTATCTTGAAACGATGCATGCCTTGCCCTGCCCGGTGGTCTCATATATGAGCCAGCCGCGCTCACCGGAAGTGACCGGGCTGGTGCGCTTGTTGCATGTGCGCGGTGATGTACGCAGTTGGCGTCAGCGCTATCCGCAGCGTATCGATGACCCGTTTTACGGTATCGTGGATCACCAGTTCTTCGCAGACACTTTGATGGAGGGCCAACGATCAGCACTCTTTGCTTCCCAATCACAGATCAATGTCAACTTTTATGGCGTGCATCTGATCCATTTCTTTTATCTCAAGATTGGGCGCGAGGTAGCACGCGTAGAGTTTCCGGCATGGGTCGCCGAAGGTGGCCAGCTCGATCTGGTGCATGCCCTGGTTTATGACCAGGCCCGGCGGGGTATGGGCTATCCCACTGTCGTGCAGCGTGCCCACGAACAAGCTGTGATCCATGACGACGACCGCCGCTACTTGCAGACATTAATCGAGCGTCTGCTAGTCCAAGCTGACATCCCGCTCCAAACGACAGCGAAAGCCGCGTCGAAGTTGCATCCGAGAGTATAGAGGAGCCGCGTTGAGAATGGGATCATGCAACCCCATCTGCTTGCTAAGTGCTCTTTTCGAGTATGGTATAGTCCGCACCATATGACCCGTATCGCTGAAATCATCGAATCAACAACGACCACCTTTACGGCTGGCAGCTACGAACTGCTGGCTGCGCCGGCATTTGGCTCCTTGGTGCGCGCCGAGGGTCGTACCAGTTGCTCAGCATACGGCTTGGTTTACGCGATCCATACCGGTAGTCCTGAGCAAGGCGGACGTGCTGTGGTACGGGGACGTGAAGGGATGTATGATGGCGACATCTATGCTGCCAATCCCGACTTGGAAGCGGTCCTGCAGACCGAATTTATGGCTGCAACGGTTGGCTATTGCGATGGTCCTCTGATCCGCCAACATCTACCTGCCCAGCCACCTCCGGTTCATTATAGTGTCTATACCTGTGATGCCGATGAACTGGTGCGCTTTACCAAGCGTTTTGATTTTCTGCGCAGTGTCTTGTATGCGGGCGATCTCCCGTCCGATGAGCTGATCGGCGCCTTTCTGCGCCAGGCTGGCGAGGCCCATACCGATCCTTATGCCTTCCTCATTACTGCGGGACGTCAGCTAGCTACCTTGCTGCGTGACGACCATCAGCGACTGATGGCCTTGATTGAGCAAATACGACCAGCAATGTGATGAAAATTCGCTAGAATACTATCTAAGGCCCCGCAGCCTGGAGATATGATGTCGTCAGTAGCTATGCCTCTCCCCCGTCGTTGGCCACGCCAGTGTACGGTGGGCCTAGGCTTGATCGCCCTAGCCTGGCCGCTCGCGTGGTCGCACTGGGAGCCAATCAGTCGCTATACGTTTTTCCCACTATGGTTGGGCTATATTCTCACCATGGATGGGCTGGTGCTGATCCGGCGCGGCTCATCGATCTTGAGCCAGAGCCCGCGTCGCTGGACGTTGCTGTTCGTGCTCTCGATGCCCTTTTGGTGGGCCTTCGAACTCCTTAATCTTGCCGTCCATAACTGGGAGTATCTTGGTACGGCAGGCTATGGCTTCTGGAGCTATCTGGCGCTGGCGTCGGTTAATTTCTCAACGGTCTTGCCGGCGGTGATGGAAAGCAGCGAGTTGGTGGCCTCGTTTGCCTGGCTGCGGCGCTTGCGGCTCTGGTGGCCGGTTCCATCAACACCGGTCGTGCTCTGGAGCTTGCTCGTGTTTGGTGTGTTATCAATCATCCTGCCGGTGCGCTTTCCACATTATGCCTATCCACTGGTCTGGGGTGTCTTGTTTTTCCTAGTAGAGCCCTTCAATGTCTGGCTGGGCGCACCGACGCTGTTTGCCTGGCTGCGCCGTGGTGACTGGCGACCAGTCATTGCGCTCGCGCTCGGGACGTTGCTCTGCGGTTTTTTCTGGGAGATGTGGAACTACCACTCGTTTCCCAAATGGATCTACCATGTGCCCGGCTTCGACCAAGGTCCACATTTGTTTGAGATGCCGCTGCCCGGCTTCCTGGGCTACCTCCCGTTCGCCTTGGAGCTGTATGCCATGATGAATCTGTTGCATCATCTACTTGGACGGAGCAACAAGCGCTTAGTGCGTCTGGGCGACGACGAATGAGTTTGTGGAGGTGGGCAGCGTATCCGATCGATATTGGACGGCTAAGCGCGCGACGTCGTTAGCAATCTCGGCTCGCAGTTCTAGGGGCGCGAGCACATCGACATCCGCGCCCCAGCTCATCACCCAGCTTTTGATCTCGCGCGTGCCACCGACCGATACTGTCAGGATGCAGCCGCCATCGGGTAAGTTGGTGAGCTGCTGGGAGTGATGCCACACACTTTCGCGCACCCGCCGTGCTACAGCAGGCGTAAAGCGCAACCGTACCTCGACCGGATCTTCGGCCATGATGCCCCACGAGGCATCCAGCCAGGCATACGGATCGAAGTCGTCGGGGATCGTATATTCTTCGTCGAGCAACGTGGCGCTTTGAATGCGTTCGACCTTAAAGGTGCGCAGGGCATTTCTCAGCCGGTCGTGCGCCAATACATACGAGGCCGGCTCCGAGCGTGACACTTCCAGGAAATAAGGCGCGATCACGCGCTCCTGTGCTTCGGGCCTATCGGTAGCCCAGTAGGAAATGCGCACCAAACGCCGGTCAGCCCAGGCCCGCGTCAATGTTTCCAAGATCTGAATGTAATTGCCACGGAGCGGCTTAGCCTTGATCACCGCTGCAGCGTGCGACATGTGACTACTTAAAGTCTCGTTAGGCAGCGAGGCGGCAATTTTCTCCAAGGCACTCACGACCGATGGATTATTTTCGTCGGAGTGATGCGCCAGTAGGCGTGCGGCGAAATACAGTGCGACCGTCTCGTTCAGATTAAGGCGCACCGTCGATTGGTAGCGACCGCGCTCCAAACCAAACTTACCATCAAGCTGCCAAATCGGCGCACCAACCTCTTCCAACGTCAGGATGTCGCGATAGATGGTGCGCCGGTCAACGCCACAATAGGCTGCTAGCTCAACGGCACTCAACCCCTGCGGGGTGTTATACAGCTTGTGTTCGATCTGTTGCAGCCTGGCAGCCTTGGATTGGGTGCGCAGCGTCATATGAACAATTACAACGGGAGCTTGAACAAGGCCAGTGCAATCATCACGATGATCAGCACGCCCGCAATGATCAGGATACGGCGCAGATCATGACGTACGAAGCCAAACTCGCGAGTGTAGTCGACCGGGGCCGGCTCAGCCGAATAAAAACGGCGCGGCGCAACCGGCGCGCTCGTCGGTGTGCTTGTAGCAGGGTAGGCGAAATGGCGAACCGGCGCTGTCCCAGCCCGGCGCTGGGAACGGGTCGGCCGGCTCGAAGACTTGCGTGACTGTGCGGGCATGAGTACTAGTTCCTTCCAACAGGACAATTTGTTGTTCTCGATTATACCATTCTACTATGCGTGGCGCAGTGGAGGTAAGCAGTTCAACATGCGTAGAATCGCGGCTGAGGGATACAAGTCGATGGTCGTGACACTGCCGAGCTCAAGCCGTACCTGCCAGTAGCGCTGAGGATCATAGCCCAGCAGATCGGCAAGGATGAGTTGCAACGGTGTAGCATGGGCGACCACTAATACTTTGCCACCACTATGTTCGCGCACAAGATCGTGCCAAGCTGCTCGGACCCGCTCCTGCACAATCATCAAAGGCTCACCACCTTGGGGTGCGTACTGCCAGGGATCAGCGAAACGGGCCGTTGCCTCGGTCGCGAACCGATGGCTGACTTCCGGATAGGTTAATCCTTCCCAACGACCATAATGTGCTTCAGCCCAGCGCGCATCGTCACTGATTGAGACTGGATAGGCTTGCTGGTGCAGCACGGCAGCTGCTGTTTGACGTGTATGCTCAAGCCCAGCGTTGATCACGGCCGAGATAGCAAAGCGACGTAGCATCCAACCCATGGCCTCGGCCCGTGCGAGGCCAAAGGGCGTCAGCGGTCGGTTGGTATACGACAGATAGCGCCGCTCACGGTTCCAGTCGGTTTGCCCATGCCGTACCAGCCAAACGACTGTATGTGCTTGCACGCCGGTCATGCCTGCCGCCGCCGGACGAGGATGATTGCCAACAGCAGACCGATAAACAGTATCCCGAAGACAAGATAACTGTCCCAACCCGAACTTGCTAGTGTTCCGCTCGCGGGTTGGATCACCTCCCCTGCTGCCGGTGGCGTCGTTGCAAGCGTAATCGGGCTTTCGACCGGCCTGGCGGTCGGGAGCGTCGTATTGTTTACGACCGAGATAGGAGTGGCTGAAGGCGTTGTCGCACTGCTCGTCGATGGCGGCATGGTCGCTACTGCGATGGTGGCTGTCGGTGCAATCAAGGTCAGGGCCGGAGGCCTGTTCTCCGTCGCTGACGGCAATGTATTAGCCGTCGGTAGGAGCAATGGTCGGGTCGGTACCAGCACCGGTGGTGACGTATTGGCAGTTGGTAGAATGACTGGTCGCGTTGGCACCAACGGTGGGGGCTGCTTAGTACGAACCGTGGTTACGCTCGGCAGCGAGCGGGTAGGCGGCACTGTGGTGGGGAGTGCGGGAGCCGAGCAGATTTGATCAAAGCTGATCAGTGGTGGCTGTGAGCCACTCGCCACTGATCCTCCACCCCACGCCCAACCATCGACGCCACCAGACTGTACCTCCGTGCTCGATGCGCCCAGCGTGCTGAACTGCCAGTGGCCAGCGTTGAGATGCCAGTAAGCCCAATAGCGGCAGGCTGTACCGCCCGCACACTGACATAAGCAGGCTTGGTTGGGAAAGGTACAGCCTTGCTGATCGATCTTACAAACCAGTGCGTTCCCACCATCGGTCTGCGCTACGATTTGTAAACCGGATTGTTGCAGCAAATCAAAGCCGCTAATGGACGGTCCGGCGAAGGCAATACAAGCGGTTGCCACGTGTCCATCACCGAATTGCACCACAATACCAGCACGATGGGAGGCAGCAGCCGGTTGTGGTGCTGCAGCAACCAGACTACCGGCCAGCACCACAGCGGCAAAGCCAAAGACAACTAATAAGCGATATTGCATACATGGTTGGGCAGCAAAAGGCTACTTTACCTCGGGCTGCCCACATGTGCCGTACTAGCTGTGCCGACGGCGCGTGCTACTCCAGCCGCTCATAAGCAGTGCGCTTGCGACTACTAGGAGCAGCCATCGTGTGTCATCTGCCCCGGTATTTGGTAACTGCGCCGGAGCGCCAGCGGGGGTCGGCGGCTTGGGCGTGCGCGTGGGAGTGGCATGAGGTGCCGGGCTGGGGGTCGCCACGACCGGCCCTGTTACACCGGGATGCGCGATCCCTACATAAGGATAGGTTTGCGTCAACAAGGCGGGTACTGCCTGATAGGTCGCACCGGCATTATCTGCTGGCTGCGTGTCCTGGAAGCGGAAAGCCCCACTCTTATTCTGAAATGCAAGCAAGCGGTCAATTGGAGTTTTGCCGTTCCGCGCCCAGTTTTGGAGATCTTCGCCAGCGGCGAGCAAGCCCTGGATCACATACGCTGTGGAGTTAGCATCACTGTCGTGGCCGTACTGCGAGGTCTGCGAATATGGGAAACCCGCATCCGCGTTTTGTTGCGCTTTGAGGTAAGCAATACCTTTGAGTACAGGGGCACTACCGCCTTCGGTGACACTCAAGGCTTGCAGCACCAACGCTGTCGTATTGGTATCACTGCCGGTCGCCGCGCTGCCATCGAAGCTCCAGCCGCCATCCGGCAATTGCAGGGCTTTGAGCGCCCGCAGTGGTGCCGCTGGCACCGGGGCATCCTTTAGATCGGGGGCCTGGGCTAATATTGCTAGCGCCTGGCTCGTGGGATCTTTGGCGAAGAGCCCGGTCGCAGGTGTGTAGGCCGCTGCCACGGCTTGGCGCATCGTCTGCGCCAGCTGGTCGTCCCCTGCTAACTCTGCTGCCAGCAAGAACTTGGCGGCCAAGCCGGTCTGCTTAGTAGCCTCGGGCGCGAGCTTGCGCAGTCCCGCCAAGGCCGAAGCACCACCGTTCTTGAAAGCAGCAGGCTGCAATCCCGCCGCAGCCAGAGCATAAATTGCATCGGCTGTCGAGCCAGCACCAAAGCCTTTAAAGGTACCATCGGGCTGCTGCTGCGTGCGGATGTAGGCGATCGCCCGGTTGACGGCCGGACTAGAACCTGGAGTTTGGGCGTGCAGGACCAGCGTAGGGAGTGCCGCCAGGAGTAATGCCAGCATGATTGTGAACTTGCGCATGTACATCTTGCCTCTTTCCTCCAATACGTACGTGCCGGCAAATAAAAACGCTCGATTCCTCTGGAATCGAGCGCGTTCAAGCAGCACTCGATCACAGACCTGTGCCAGCGCAGGAGTGATCTATAGGCGAACGAGGGTGGCATTCTGGCTTGCAGCGGCGACATTAAAACGCTTGGCGATGTCAACCGTAGCTTACAGTAGCGTGGACTGCGCCGGAGTTTGACCGGCTTTCCCTGTTTGAGCCCTTCCCTTCGTCCGGGCCCCTCGTTCTCGTGATTTGGCAGCTATCTTACCATGCGACCTCGGCGTTGTCGAACAGGGTTAAAGTGCGCGACCGTTATGTTTCAGCCTCAGGACCCGGCTCGATCAGGCCATAATCGCCGTCCTTACGGCGGTACACGACGCTTACTTGATTGGTGGCCGCATCAGTAAAAACAAAAAAGTCGTGGTCAAGGAGTTCCATTTGCTCGATGGCTTCGTCATGGTCCATCGGCTTATAACGGAACTGCTTGGTTTTGACCAACCGCGGTGCTCTCTCATCGCTCACTGTGGTAACGTTCGACGTAGCCTCCACTACCACTGGTGCTGGAGTGGATCCCTGTCCTCGCTCCGGCTGACCCCGCCGGAAGTGACGTTCTTTATAGCGTGTCATTTGACGTTGCAAATGATCATGGAGGGCATCGACAGCGGCTCCGAACTCTTTATCACGCTGTTCGGCCCGAATAATCACGCCATGCTCGCCTTGTAGCGTCGCCTGAGTAATGTGGGTCGTGCCCGCATTATGCTGCTGACTCCGTGATACCTCGACCATGACCAGGCCGATCCCATCGCTATAGCGTTGCAGCTTTTGCAGCTTTTGCTCCAGGTAGTTGCGTTCCTCCTCGGTAAGCTTGCCATTCCGACTTTTGATTATGATCTCCATAGCAGCCTCTCCTTTGGTCGCTTGCAGACCGGATTAAAGCAAGCCACCCTCGGCGCATAGGGCACCAAGGGTGGCGGGATCAAAATATTAATATGGCAGCCTGCGGTGCTCGACCCATAGCATTGCTTTCACTGCTCAGCTTATTCTACACTCCTCAGATTGGTGGCGCAAGCGCGATGCAGCACTTTTAAATCTCGTAGGTTAACTCGCTGTGCGCCGAGCGTAGTCGCTCGGACAAGTCTCCCAACGTCGTGTGAGCCAGTTCTTGGCGCATGGTAATACGTAGGCTATCCCAGACACCATTGAGCACGGCATCGGCTCGCGCCTGATTACCGTCAGTGTCATTATCGGTGACCACCACCAGCGGACCTTCTAGTGCCTCCCAGATTTCGAGTACGCTAAGGGCTCCAGCCGGTCGGGCCAGCATATGACCACCATGCGGCCCACGTACACTCGTGATTAAACCTGAGCGCCGGAGTTGGAGCACGAGCTGATTCAAGTAGGTTTCGGGGATGTTTTGCCGTTGGGCAATATCGCGACTCAGGATTGGACCTTGATCAATATGCAGCGCGAGGTCCAAGAGTGCCCGAACACCATACACCGTTTTTGCCGAAATACGCATATGTATCGCCTACTAACGGTTAGTGCGGACGAAGTTCCTCGACGGCCTCAAGCACATCGGCGACATCAAAGGGTTTGGTGATGAAGCGGGTAGCGGGATCATCAAGATGCTGGGGCCGGTTACGACCGGCACTCATCAAAATAACTCCGATGCTACCCAGCTCTAATTCATAGCGTAAAGCTCGGTATAGCCCCCAGCCATCTAAGCCTGGCATCATGACATCACTGATCATGAGCCCCGGTCGTAGCCCACCGCGCAACTTCTTGAGTGCTATACGCCCATCTAGAGCGGTTTCGACCTCTAAGCCTTCGTCGCTCAGTATATCAGACAGGAGTTGGACAATTGTATCTTCATCGTCAACCACCAGCACAACCATATAGTATGCCTAGCCATAACGGTTCTAGGCACGTTTGCAAGAACAAGACCACGCAGAACCACACGTCGTTAAGGTGTCTGTGGCGAGCCTTGAGGCAACGGTGTAGAGGCTGCGTGGTCCGGCATGGCATGGAGGATCATCCGTTGGGTGAACTTGAGTGGTCCGTTCAGGGGCCAGCAGGTAACCATGGTGATTTGCTCGTTGGGTGTTTCTTCGATATAGCGGGCGTTTTCGCGCCGTTGGGCGTCGGTAACGGTCGGTCCCTGCTCGTCAACGATCACACGGTCGCTCACTGTATACGAAAACTGCTGATCATTAGTCCAGATCAGCACCTTGCTCCCCACCAGCACCTCATACAAATAGTTGAACGGATACGCTGAGCCACCACTATGGCCGGTCAGTACAATGTTGCCGGGTTCGCCGGGGTTCGCCGTATCTTGATTATGACCAACTGCATACTTCGGAACGTCCCAGACTGCTACCTGGACACCGTTTTGCTCTTCCAGATGCCAGCCGACTTGCTGAACCTTGCGGTCAAGCTGAATGTCTGGAATGGAGATCCGCGTAATGGTGCTATCACCCCAATGATGTGCCGCCTGAGGAACCGATGAACTAAGTTCGCGGCTATCGCTCGGATTGTTAAGTTGGATATGGAGTCGTTCATGCGGCGCGACATCAGCGCGGGCATTGGGTACGGGCAGTGGGGCTGCGGGGGCTACGCTCGGTGCCGCACGCGTGACGGTCGGTTGTGCAGCGACTGGTGATGGCGTGGGAGCGACAAAGGCGGCCGATGGCAACGGAATAGAACTACTGCCATCTGCTGCCCACAAATTATATTGCTCATCGGCATACAGGCCACCGACATAGAGCAGGAGGTACCCACCTATGAGCATCAAGAGGTTGCCCATCGTCCACATCGTTTTGTTGCTCTGCGTTATCATGCTTGGTTCGTTCCCAGAGTACAGGCTTTATGATGTGACTGTCACGGTATCCAGCGCCTCAACCACGGCATCCATCTCATCCAACGTATTATAAAGGTGTGGTGATATGCGTACACCACCTTCGCGAATCGCGGCCACGATCCGTCTTACGCGTAGACGATCAAACAGGATTTGCGCCGGAGTGTGCGGGTGAGCAATCGTGAGGATGCCAGAACGATGATTCGCCAACAGCGGGGTCAAAATGCGATACCCACGTTCGTGGAGCGCCGTTGCCAACCGGTCGGTCAATATTGCTACCTGGGCAGCAATATGCACCGGGCCGGCCGCCAACAGCAGTTGCAAACTTTGTTCCAGCCCCGCCAGCCCGACCAGTGAACGCGTTCCTTCTTCGTAACGCCCGGCACTTTCCATTAATGGGCTTTCATAATCAAAGGCGGCATAGTCCCGCCAAGCGACGCTCAACCAACCTACGTTCGCAGGTGTGAGCAGATCCCGTACCGCGCGGTTCACATATAGGACACCTACGCCCTGCGGTGCTAGAAGCCATTTCTGTACGCCGAAGGCACAAAAATCGACCGGTGTCGCCGCAAGGTCCAGCGGCAAGACACCTACCCCCTGGATTGCATCTAGCGACAGAAGCACATGCATTTCCCGGCACAGTGCGGTGATCGCCGCAAGGTCGATGCGGAAGCCGGTGCTGTATTGAACCCAAGAAATTGCCAGCATGCGAGCCCCCCGCAGGGCCTGACGTACATCGTCAATCATGATTTGCCCATTGCGTGGCTCAACGAAGCGGACTTGGACACCCAGCGCGCGTAAAGCTAGCCACGGATACACATTGGCCGGAAATTCGCCACGTATTGTAACGACAACATCACCCCGCTGCCAAGGGATACTGTTGGCGACAATCGATAGGCCTTGACTCGTGTTTTTCGTAAAGGCAATTTCGTCGGCTGCCACATGCAATAGTTGGGCAATGAGCCCGCGTGTGCGCTCAATCGCTGGCGTCCACTTCGCCTCGGCCAGCACGCCACGATCCCGAAAGTCGGTGGCAAAGGCCGCCATAGCATCAGCGGTCCGGCGCGGCAAAGGCCCCAAAGCAGCGTGATTCAGGTAGATATAGCGCTCAGTGACCGGAAATTGCTCCCGGCGTAGTGCAAGGAAATCGGGCGTGCTAGACATGCACATATTGTACCAGCGGAAGGCCACATAGGAGGATCTGTGCCACAGGCAGTGGCTGGTTGAATGCTTACTGGGCTACGCTCGGTGACCACTGCCTACGTGTCAGGCACATCTCGGTCCAGGACGCGTAGAGTTCTGTCTGGCTCCAGCGGAAACAGGCGGCGAGGGGCGCGTACTGTGGCTCATGGAGAAAGGGGTAATCGGCCGGTAGGCCGGCGGTTTGCCAGTAGCGGCGCACCTCCGCGAAGCCAACGCGTTCATACATATGACGAGCCCGCTGGTTCCAGCAGGCGACGTGGAGCGTCACGCTCTGCATCTGCCAGCGACCAAAGTATGCCTGGAGCCAACCAACAAGGGCTTCCGTGCCAAACCTCTGGCCAACATAAGGTGCTCCTAACAGCATACCAAGCTGTCCGGAGCCGGTCTCATCCGGAAGCGCACGTAGCGTAATACGGCCGATCACGGTACCGTCCGTGACGATTGTCCAGAACTGCTGGCTCGGGTTCAGTTGAGCAGCGGCCCATTCCAAATCGAGTTCAAGGCTGCTACGTGGCGCGTGATTAAAGATCGCTAACAATTGATCTGCGAAGGGCGGCCAGCGCTCGTAAGCATCGAGATCCGTGCGCTGCCAGGGCCGGATAACGAGGCGCGTGGTCGTGATCGTGTGGTTAGGTGGCGTCAAGCGAGTTAACGGGGCCGGCGCCAGCGTGCCGGTCGTTGGGGCACGATCCGCTCGCTCTCGATGATGTCATGTAACACCGACGGTCGGTTGGTGATGATGCCGTCAACGCCGACAGCGATCAGTTGGCGCAGTAGGACCGGGTCATCCACAGTCCAAACATTAACCGTGTAACCCCGGCGCTGGACGGCGTGTATGATACGTGGCAGAAACGGTAACTGCACGGCCGGATGCCAGCTAGAAGCATGAAGATGCCGTAGGGTCCATAACGGCCAGGCCTCGCGTGCTCGAATACGTGGTCGCAGTGAGCGCACGCCCATTAATACCCCTAGCTTGATCTGTGGATCGATCATATACAAGCTGCGGAGCGCCTGGGGATAAAAGGAGGAGACAATCACCTGTTCCTTGAGTTGGGCTGCGGCGATATGCTGGGCAACTTGCAGTTCGATGCCTGGGACCTTGATCTCGATATTCAACGCCATCCCGGTGACGTGTGCCCAGTCACAAACCTCACGAAGCCTGGGAATACGCTCACCGCTCAGGTCCAACTGCGCCAACTGGCTCCACGGCAACGTGCCGATCAACTCCGGTTGACCGTTCCAGCGTTCGGTGGTGTCGTCGTGGAAGACAACGAGTTCGCCGTCAGCACTCGGCCGAGTATCTAACTCGATCATTTGCGCGCCTTGACGCACGGCTAACGCAAAGGCGGCAAGCGTATTTTCGGGTGCATCGACCGAGGCACCGCGATGTGCAATAATCAAAGGGGGGCGCGGGGCGATGTTCAAGGGCAGTACCAGGGGCTACCCCGCTGCTTGGAGTAGTTCTTCGCTTACATAGTCAGGGCCGGCCGGTTTTTTGGCCTGCACTGACAACATGGGAGCCAGCATACGCTGCACGGCCATGACATGACTACAGGTGTGCCAGGTCTTGAAGAAGTTACAATCACAGGCCCAATGATCCTCGTGCAGCGTAATCACATGATCGCTGCTACCACCACGAAAATGGGCGGTAAGGGTGTCGAGCGCAACGCGTTCGGGTTCCTGGGCATAGCGCTTCGCCTTTTCGATCTTGCCGATCAAGTCCGAATGCATAACCAGACCTCCTAAGCTACTACGAAACGATTGGGCCACATGCTTGGTTGCTCCTCGGTCCAAACACAACGGGCGATGTGCAGCGTCGCCGCCTGCATCGCCCGTTCACCCTTCGAATAGTTCCAGCCGTTGTCTTTCAAGCCACATCGCCCCTGCCCAACATAGGCCAATTATACGCGTCCCAAGGCTGATGCGTCAAGCTAGCTGAGCAACGACTCGGCATCAACAATCGCCTGCGCAATTTCTTTCACGCTCACGTGTCGTTCTGCTGCTCGTTTCTCCAGCCGTGCTTTGGCCTCGTCGTGACCGACCGTGAGCCGTTTCATCCAGATCCCGACCGCCCGTTCGATCAGCTTACTCGAGTCAATAGTGTCTTGCAGTGCTGTCACCTTGTGGCGCAGCGTATCGAGCTCTTGGAAACGTGCCAATGCAATATCAACCGTGGCCGGCAGTTCTTCCGGATTAATCGGTTTGACCAGATAGGCCAGTGCACCGGCTGCTTCAGCCCGACGAATATGATCGGCATCTGAAAAGGCGGTCAACATAATAATGGGACGGGGACAACGCTGGGTGATGAGTTTAGCAGCCACATCTCCCGCCATCTCGGGCATTTGCATATCCATCAAAACCACATCCGGCCCCAGTTGCTCACACATTTGCACCGCTTCTTTCCCATTGCGGGCAACGCCTGCCACGGCAAAGCCAAGCGACACGATTTGTTCTTCGAGGGTGAGGGCCACCAGTTCATTATCTTCGGCAATTAATATGCGCACTTGATCCATGGACCTCGCTCCTTTACCATGCATGTTCACGTCTGCATACTGGCCTAAGGTCAATTATACGCTGACCATGGATCAACATGCATCCAAATAGTGATACAACGTTAAGGTATGATTGCTCAAGGCTCCTATGATTGTGTAGTCGCTGGAGGCGGACCGGCCGGCGCAGCGACGGCGACCTTGCTGGCGCAGGCCGGCTGGCGGGTGCTGCTGGTAGACAAAGCCCACTTTCCCCGCACCAAGCCTTGTTCGGAGTCGATCAGTCCACAGGCTGCCCAGGTGCTCCAGCGGCTGGGCGTGCTACCGGCGATCGAGGCCGCCGGCCTGATCCGCCAGGCCGGCTTTGTTGTCCGTGCCCCCAATGGTGCTGCCTTCCGGGGCGAGTTCGGCTTTATCCGGCGCTATCGTTCATTCTATGGGACGCGCTTCGCGCTTGAGCGGGCTACGCTTGATGCCGTGCTGCTGACGCACGCCACCAAATCGGGCGTTGAGGTGCGGCAGGGCGTGCGGGTGGTCGATCTGCTACGGGACGGTGCAGCTATCACTGGCGTGCGCGTCGCCTGCGATAGCACGACCAACGATATTGCCGCCCGCCTGGTGATCGGTGCTGATGGCTTGCGCTCGGTTGTCGCCCGCCGCATGGGTGGCGTGCGGCACCGTGGCCCACGGCGGCTCGCACTGGTCGCCTATTATCAGGGCATTGGTGGCCTTGGCCCCTGTGGCGAGATGATCTTGGGCCATGACCGCTATCTAGGCCTTGGCCCGTTGCCCGGTGGTAAAACCAATGTGGCGCTGGTCGCACGTGCCGGAACGCTAGCACTTGATGGTGACCCGGCAGCCACGCTGGACCGTGAGTTGCGCGCCTTTCCGCAGTTGCAAGGGCGACTCGAAGGAGCAGTTGCCGTCTCACCGACTTGGGCGACCGGACCATTTGCAGTGCAGGCGCGCCGCGTGATTGCCTCCGGGGCTTTGCTGGTAGGCGATGCCGCCGACTTCTTCGACCCATTCACCGGCGAAGGTATCTATACTGCGCTGCGTGGGGCCGAGCTCGTCGCCGCAGTCGCTGACCATGCCTTGCAAATCAACGACTGCTCCGAGGCTACACTACGACCCTACCTGCGCCAGCGCCGCCGGGCCTTCGGGGGTAAGTGGGCCGTTGAGCGGCTGGTGTACGCCATAACCAGCCGCCCCTGGCTGATCAACCGCTTAGCCCCGCGGCTGGCTACCAGCTCATTGCGCCATACTCTGGTCGGCGTGACCGGGAATTATGTCCCAGCCTGGGAGCTGTTACACCCACGCGGTCTGTGGGAACTGGTCGTCGGCGGCCAATAAAGGAGTGAATCGGCATGCATACTGCGAATCGCATCGTAATCAACGCCGACCCGGAGCTGGTCTATCAGGCGGCCAGCCAGACCACTAATTGGCCGGCGATCCTGCCGCATTACCGCTATGTCACTTCATTCTATCAAGGCGGTGATGTGCAGGTTGTCGAGATGTCGGCCAACCGCGATTTTGGCGCGTTTCGGTACCCTACCTGGTGGAGTTCGATCCAATGGAATGAGCCCACCCAGCGCCGGGTGCGCTACCGGCATGTGGGCGGGATCACGCGCGGCATGGAGGTGGTCTGGCACATCACGCCGTTGCCCAATGGTCATGTACAAGTGATCATCGACCATGCGCTACACAAGCGCAACCCGCTCGTCGCCTTGTTCTATGAACTGGTCGTCGGCCGGCTCTTCGTGATGTTTATTGCCCAACGCACACTCGAAGGCGTCAAGCGCTGGTGCGAGGAACGAGGAGCGAGGACTGAGGGATGAGGAGTATGGTGCGGAGCATGGGTTTGGCGGCGTTGGTGGCCGGGGTACTGACGGTGACCGGAGTGCACGGGCAGACGTCTGCTCCGCTGTCCGGCATTATGGTCGTGGTGGATGCGGGCCATGGCGGGGACGACGAGGGTGTTGATCCAGGGAGCAGCCGTCTGAACGAAAAAGTGCTGACGCTTGACCTGGCTCAGCGGCTGGCGCGGCAGCTGCAGGCGCAGGGTGCGCGTGTGTTTATGACGCGCCGCACAGATCGCTTTGTGTCGTTGGGCGCGCGGGTGCGCTTTACTAATGTGCTGCTGTTCCGACCGGATAACGCGGCGGATCAGGGTCGCTCGATCTCGCTGCATTTCAATAGTAATCTCCTTCATCCGAACCTTACACGCGTCGAAGTGCTGGTTGATCCGATGGCCCCGGCCGATCCGTTCGCCGTGCAGTTGGCACAGGAGCTGGCGCAAACGACCGGCGGGGGCTTCGGCTATAGCGATGCCGGCTATCCGCCTGGCGTCCATCCGGCGGATGTGGCACCGGTGCGCTGGACCTTTCCGCGCGCTGCTAATGTGCTGTCGGAGTCGGCCTTTCTGTCCAACGGCTCGCAGGCCAAGCAGCTGCGTGACACAGGCTGGCTGGAGGCACTAGCGGCAGCACATGTACGCGCGCTCCGGCGGACTTTGCAGCGCTAAATGAGTGCCGGGTAATTATTCTAGGCTTATGTCACCGCTACGCCCCCCGCTTTTTTGAACGAGCCGGATGTCGCCAATACGCATGCCACGCTCGACAGCTTTGCAC
This sequence comes from Herpetosiphonaceae bacterium, assembly GCA_013821605.1. Classification (GTDB taxonomy): domain Bacteria; phylum Chloroflexota; class Chloroflexia; order Chloroflexales; family Kallotenuaceae; genus JACDGP01. The sequence goes on along the minus strand of JACDGP010000084.1, from coordinate 1,842 downwards.
ATATCATAGATGGTGAGCGCGGCGACCGAAACGGCGGTGAGCGCCTCCATCTCGACGCCGGTCTGGCCGGTGCTGCGAACGCGCGCCTCGATCTGCACGGTATTGCTGGCGCTATCCGGCATGAGTTCAACGGCGACACCGCTCAAGAAGAGTGGGTGACATAACGGTATGAGCTCACTGGTACGTTTGGCGGCCATGATGCCGGCGATCCGCGCGGTCGCCAGTACGTCGCCTTTGGGTAGTTCGCCAGCGGTGATCAAAGCCAAGGTGGCGGGCTGCATTGCGATGCTGCCCCTGGCAATCGCCAACCGCTCGGTCGTAGCTTTCGCGCTCACATCGACCATGTGTGCTTGGCCACGCGCATCCAGATGTGTGAGTTCGGTCTGTGGCTGGTCGGGCATCGGCGCTCCTGTTAATAAGCTGAAATTTGCATGAGTTGCTCCAAGTCATTATACTAGGTGGGGCACAGGGAACGAGTTCCCACTTGGTTGCGGGCTGGAGTCGGAAGCGATCATGACTCGAAACAAGGAAGCTGAGGAGGCACCTTGAACAAAGAGATGCAGAGAGTAGCCGACGAGTGGGGTGTCGTTCCTGAGGAAGATCTGCCAGGGCTAGCTCACGAATTACGTGAGGTCGCACGCTTGCCGGGCATGCGGGCCATTCATCACCAACTGTTCGACGGTCTCAACTTGCATCTTGATGCGGCTGTACTAGAGGTGGGCTGTGGTCCGTGGCTGTGGGGCCCCATGCTACGCCAATATGTCGGCCCAACAGCGTTGCTGGCCGGCATTGATGTATATTACGGGCTCGTTGCCGCAGCCACCGAGCCCAATGTTTGCGTAGCCGATGGTCGTCGTTTACCATTCCACCCCCGCAGCTTCGACGCCGTTTTTTGTTCACGCCTGCTCACCCATGTCGGTCCCACCGAGGTGCTGATCGATGAGATGATGCAGGTAACGCGGCGGGGCGGCATGATCGGTGCTTTTGAGTGGACCTTCAGCCAATGGGAGATCGAAGACGATAATGGTCCGATCTCCGATGCGGTCCATCATGCTTTGGTCGACAACCATTACCGGCCCGATATCGGCGTTGAGTTGCCAGATCTGCTACGCGAGATGGGCCTGAGTGGTGTGACTGCCATCCCCTATCTTGAGCGGATCACCGATGCCTATGATTCGCCGCTGACCTTGGAACTGATCCGCCGGCATGTCGATCTAGTCCTTGCTACGGGCGAGTTTCCCGCTGAAGATGTTGAAGCCTGGTATAGCGCGATCCGGCAACGCGCCGAGGAAGGTCGCTTCGCCCTTACGCGCACCGGTCTGGCCTCCTGGGGTAAAGTCTAATGCGTCGTTGAGCCGCGCTCCGCAACGCGCTTGAGCACGATCACGGCTGCCAGCGCCAAGCGGTACAGTACGAAGGGCAGGAAGCTGTGGCCGCGCTGCTGTAAAAAGCGTAGCAAGACGTTAATCGCAAGCATGCCGACAGCAAAAGCCAATCCAATGCCAAGCCAGAAAGCTGGCGTGATCGCAGTCCGTTGTAGGTGGCGCAGCTTAAGCAGCCCCGCACCAAAGGTGATGGGCGTCGCCATCAGGAACGAGAAGTGGGCAGCGGTGGCGCGCTCCAGCCCTAGCACACGGCCCATCGTCATAGTTGCTCCAGCGCGTGATACGCCTGGCAGAAGCGCGCCGGCCTGGGCAAGACCGATCCCCAGTGCTGCCGGCCAGCGCAGGTCGCTCAGGTCGTAGCGCTCAGGCACCCGCCGGTCGACCACATAGAACACCATGCCCATGCTCCCCAACAACACTGCAATCAGCAGGTATTTGTCGTTGAAGTAGCCAGAGG
>JACDGP010000083.1 GCA_013821605.1 Herpetosiphonaceae bacterium | reverse complement strand
CCAGTACTGTATGCGGCACGGGCATAAAGCAGGCCCGGACTCTAGGGAGTCCGGGCCTGCACGACGTTGAAGTGCTATTTACTTGACGTGAGCCTCGAGCTTGGTCTTGTACATCGACTTTGGCCCAGCACCTTCGATCCGATCGACCTGCTTACCATTCTTAAAAATGATCATCGTCGGAATGGCCATGACACCATACTGCCCGGCGTAGCGCTGGTTTGCGTCAACGTCGACTTTGGCAATCACTACTTTGCCTTCGTACTCGCCGGCTAGCTCTTCGAGTACGGGTGCGACCGCTCGACAGGGACCACACCAAGGTGCCCAAAAATCGACCATTACTGGCTTCTCGGACTTCAGCACCTGCTGATCGAAATCACTATCGGTAACGGCAACGGTCTTCCCAGCCATTTTATCCTCCTGAGCGTAACCACTCGTTGAATAATATTGTACCACGCTGTTTCGTGGCATCTGGGTGCGCAGCAGCTGGGTGTGCTACAGCTTGGTGCGTAAGTTGCTGCAATGTCGCTATAGGGAGGGATATTCATGGGAGACGCGAGCATCATCAATTATCCAGCAAATGGGGGCACTGCGCCAGCTTCCCGGCCCTGTCCTAGCATTCTACGGGGCAGAGGATCAAGGCATGCCCGCCGAGGCACGCGAGCATTTGGATCTTGTGCTGCGCGAACAGAACGTGCCACACGAGGTGATCATATATCCTGGGGTAGGACATGCTTTTATGAACGATACACGCGCGCATGGGTACAATGCGGCAGCCGCCGATGGCTGGCAGCGCATGATCCGCTTCTTCAAACGGTACTTGGAGGCGTGATTAGTGGGGCATAGGTGGTGGGCTGCGGATGGTTAAACAAAAGTGCCCGCTCTGGCCTTGACCAGGGCGGGCAGTTGGGGCTAGGGGGTCGTCCGCTGAATAAAAAGGCGAATAGCAGTGCGCTCTTCGTTCTCAATGGCGACGTCGATAAAAGACGGCACACACACAATGTCGATGCCCTCTTCCTGTAAATAGGAACGAGCGATGGCCACGGCTTTGATCGCCTGGTTGGTCGCACCGGCACCAATCGATTGAACTTCGGCTGTCCCCACCTCGCGAATCACACCGGCAATAGCGCCGGCGACGGCACTCGGTCGTGAACGGTTACTGACCTTCAGCACCTCAGCATTATCGTGATGCGGCCGAGTACTTGGGGGGCGAGCGGTTAGCTCCACGGGGGGAGAGACGAAACCGTCCTGAGATGGTTTGTTTGAGTTAGACACGGCGGTTCTCCTTCTATTCGAATCTCGAGTCCCCTATCACTCTCCCCAAGTATCGCATAACCTCACCTAACGTGCGTATTCGACAGCACGAGTTTCGCGAATCACCGTGACCTTGATCTGCCCAGGATACTGTAAACTCTCCTCGATTTTCTTGGCAACATTGCGGGCAAGTTGCATACTGCCTAAATCATCAAGCGAGTCGGGCTGGACCATCACACGTACTTCACGCCCAGCTTGGATAGCGAACGCGCGTTGGACGCCGGGAAACGAGGTCGCGACCGTTTCCAGAGCTTCCAGTCGTTTGATATATAAATCGAGCGACTCGCGCCGCGCGCCGGGGCGACCACCCGATATCGCATCCGCCGCCGCGACCAAGAAAGCTTCGACAGTTTGTGGCTCCTCCTCATTATGATGAGCAGCAATCGCATGACAAATGGCCGGTGAACGACCAAGCCGCCGTGCCAGATCAGCACCGATCAGGGCATGCGGGCCTTGGACCTCGTGATCGACGGCTTTGCCAATATCATGTAGCAGCCCACCGTTTTTACAGACTTGGACATTCGCGCCGAGTTCTGCCGCCATTTGGCCTGCAAGCAAGGCTGTTTCGAGCGAATGCTGCAACACATTTTGACCATAACTCGTACGATATTTTAGGCGGCCCATGATTTTGATCAGATCGGGATGCAGTCCCTGCACCCCCGCTTCAAAGGCGACACGCTCACCTTCTTCACGCATGATGCTATCGAGTTCCTGACGCGTTTTTTCGACAACCTCCTCAATGCGGGTGGGATGAATGCGACCGTCCTTGAGCAATTTATTTAAGGCGACCCGTGCCACCTCACGGCGGACCGGATCGTGACAGGACAAAGTAACAGCTTCCGGCGTATCATCGACGATAATGTCGACACCGGTCATTTGCTCGAACGCGCGGATGTTGCGTCCTTCGCGTCCAATAATACGGCCCTTGAGTTCTTCGCTCGGCAATGGCACCATTGATACCGAAATCTCGGCCACATAATCTGAAGCCAAGCGTTGGATGGCCATGCCCATAACTTTGCGCGCCCGCTTGTCAGCTTCTTCCCTGGTTTCGTGTTCGACCTGGCGCATAATGCGGGCCGAATCGTCGCGCGTTTCCTGTTCGACTCGCGCCAGAATGATACCGCGCGCCTGCTCACCCGTGAGAGCAGCAATACGCTCAAGCTCGGTCACCTGACTCCCGCGAAGCTCTTCAGCCTCACGATGCAACCGTTCGATCTGGCGTTCACGATTCGCAAACTGTTGGCCACGCCGTTCTAGTTCATCAAGTTTGCGGTCAATTTTTTCCTGGCTTCGCACCAGCCGTTCTTCGCTTTGTTGGATGCGCTCTTCGGACTGATGTAAGCGTTCTTCTTGCTTTTGAAGGGTGGCACGCAAGGCACGGAGTTCGGCTTCGGCATCCATGCGTGCTTTCAGGGCAGCCGCTTGAGCCTGGAGGGTAATCTCCTTGCTTTCGGCCTGGGCTTTTTCGGTTATCAGACGTGCTTCCACTTCGGCTTGACGTTGTTGGTCAACCCAGCGCGGTCGCAATCCTAGATAGACCGTCCCTGCGCCCACTAGCAGTCCAACGACTACTGCGAGTACATAGGACATGTTTTGTCCTCCTCGATTATTCAATTGTTAAGGTTCATCAGTATAGGCCCTATGCGGTGCCTATACTTCCCTGCTCTGATATGCTAAGAGAACGGGTTAATATGCTATGATAGCGGCTTAGGATCGGGCTGTCAAGCGCTGTTCAAGCGATTCTGCAAGGCTCGTCCCTTGCGGTGGATACCACAATCATCCGTTATAGATTAGGGAGGAACGATGGAGTTTACTGCAGTTGATCACCAAGCGGCGAATACAATCCGGGGACTGACGCTGGATGCGGTTCAAACCGCCGAGTCAGGCCATGCAGGCTTGCCGCTCGGCATGGCGGATGCGGCCGTCGTGCTGTGGACGCGCTATCTCAATCATAATCCGCATAACCCGCACTGGCCGGATCGTGACCGCTTCGTATTGTCGGCAGGCCACGGCTGTATGCTGCTTTATTCGCTGTTGCACCTGACCGGCTATGATCTAGCCCTTGAAGAGCTTAAACGCTTCAGGCAATGGGGATCGAAGACCCCAGGGCATCCCGAAGTGCACTTGACGCCCGGGCTGGAGACGACGACGGGGCCGTTGGGACAGGGCATCGCGACCAGTGTGGGTATGGCACTAGCCGAGCAGTATCTAGCTGCCAAGTTCAACCAGCCCGAGTTGCCGCTGGTGGATCACTACACCTATGTGATCTGCTCGGACGGTGATTTGATGGAAGGCGTCTCGCACGAAGCAGCATCACTGGCCGGTCACCTCCAGTTGGGCAAACTGATCTGGTTGTATGATGATAATCACATCAGTATTGATGGTCCAACCGAACTCACACTGAATGACGACGCAGCCAAACGCTTCGAAGCATATGGCTGGCAGGTCTTACATGCCGACGGTCAAAAGATGGAAGAAGTGGACGCGGCGTTACAGGCGGCACGAGCCGAGCAGAGCCGTCCGTCGATCATTATCACGCGCACGATCATCGGCTATGGCATGCCGAACCGCCAGGGGACATCCAAGGCACATAGTGATGCACCGGGCCCAGAAGAGGTGCGGCTGGCGAAAGAACGCTTAGGGCTGCCGTCCGACCAATTCTTTTACATTGCCGACAACGTTCGGGACTTTATGCGCCAAGCAATTCAGAAGGGCTCGGAGCATGAGCAAACATGGAACGAGCTGTTCGAGCGCTACCAGGCAGCGCATCCTGAGCTAGCCGCCGAGTGGGTAACCATGTGGAGCGGCGAGGCACCGGCAGGCTGGGACGCTGAGATCCCGCAATTTCCGGCCGATGCGAAAGGGGTCGCGACACGCGCTGCTTCGGGCAAGGTGATCGATGCAATCACCGGCAAGCTGCCGCAGCTGATAGGTGGCTCGGCGGACCTGACACCTTCAAATAACACCAAGCCCAAAGATGCGACGGACCTGGAGCCTGACCATTATGCGGGGCGCTATATTCACTTCGGGGTGCGGGAACATGGGATGAGTGCCGCGTTGAACGGCATGGCACTGCATGGCGGCCTCTTGCCGTATGGCGGCACCTTCTTTACCTTTAGCGATTATAGCCGACCGGCAGTACGGCTCGCAGCACTGATGGAAGCACACGTCATTTTCATCTTCACGCATGACTCGGTGGGCCTGGGCGAAGATGGGCCGACGCACCAGCCGGTTGAGCATCTGGCAGCGATGCGTGCAATACCACATTTGACGGTGATTCGACCGGCCGATGCGAACGAGACGGCGGAAGCCTGGCGCATGGCAGTCAACAAGACGCAGGGCCCGACGGCATTGATCCTGTCACGACAGCCACTGCCAACGCTGGATCGTAGTATTAATGAGGCGGCCAGTGGCACGCAACGTGGCGGCTATGTGGTACATGACGTCGCCGATCCCGAAGTCATCTTAATTGGCACCGGTTCGGAGCTCCAACTGGCTATGGAAGGGGCGACACTACTCGACAAGACGGGTGTACGCGCGCGGGTCGTGTCATTGCCCGCGTGGGATGTTTTCGAAGCACAAGACCAAGCGTATCGTGATCAGGTGCTGCCGCCCGCGATTACCCCGCGAGTGGGCGTCGAAGCAGCAGTACGGCTAGGCTGGGATCGTTATATCGGTATGAACGGGCGCTTTGTGGGCGTGACACACGGGTTCGGCGCATCAGCACCCTATAAAGAAATTTACAAGCACTACGGTCTTACGCCGGAGCACGTGGCTGGGGAAGCGCTTGAGCTGTTAGGTAAACCCAACCCCTATGCACAAGACGAGCATAGTACACCGCCGATGCCAGAGCAACCGGCCGGTGCGGGGCATTCTTGAGGCACCAAGCGTTGACGGGCCGGGTTCCTTTCCGGTATGATTGTGAACGCTAAGGAGTATTAATGATGAAGGTTGTTTTGTTTTTGCTTGGTGCATTCATCGGTTTAGTCGGCGGGGCCGCCTTGCTCGCATATGCCTATCAAGCGGCCGGTTTGTACCCGCCGGATGACGCGACGATCAAATTTATCGCCCGCGAGCGGGGCTGGCTCAAAGAAGAAGAGTAGCCAGTATTCGATAGCGGCACCTCACATTCGGACGTGGGGTGCCGTTTTGTATTTCCTGCGTTACTCACCGGGGCAGTGTTATACTCTCGCCCACGACCGAACCGTCCAACAAGCTTTCGGCATGCAGGAGTCAAGGTATATGCACTGTAACCTAGGCACGCGCCTTACGTACAGTATCCGGAGATGGGATCCACGGGCACCAATGCAACCTCCACACGGGAACAAGAGAGGATGATCGAGCGATGATCGACGAGCATATGCTGAGCAGCACGAAGGGCGGCAAGCAACAAGCTGCGAAACTCAAAACTGTCCGCGCCAAGGAGCTGCAACTCGAACAAGAACTTGACTCAACGATGTCGACGTATGAGACGACTGTAAGTCGCTTGACCGATATTAAGCAGCGTAAGCAGGCCAATGTTGGGGAGCTGACGAAGCTGGATGCGGCCATTGCGAACGGGCGGCAGTACGAAGGTGACCTGCAAACGTTGATCGAAGATTTGACACATGAGCTTGATGACCTGGGTCGCAATGTCACGACTTTGCAAGACGCGCGCGGTATGGAAAAGCTGGTTGGGCGCTTTAATAAACGGATGGCGCGCCAGATGGCGGTTAAGCGCATCCGCGATCAGAATGTTGAGGGCTCCATGCGCTCGGTGCTGGCCTATGCGCGCGGAACCGTCGAATCACTCAATGCGACGATTGCCAAGAATGCCGAAGTGTATAGCAAACTGCAGCAGACCGATATCGAGCTATCGCAGAAACTCGTTGACAACCAGCCGAAGTATGAACACTGGCGGCAAGAGGTGAAGCGGCTGGAGGGTGAACTGGCCGAGCTTGACCGGCGTATCCAGGTAGCCGATGAGTCAAGCTATGCCACCTTGCAAGCCGAGCACACCCGCAAGCAGGGCGAGCTAGACGAGGCGAAGCTCAATGAGACGCAGTATTTCGAGGTGCTGAAGAACGCTAAAGAAGCCCAGCCGATCGTGCGAGCGCATATGGAGGGCTTTAAGCAGGCCGTGGCAGCGCTGTCGCAGAACAAGATCAAGACGCAGGAAAAGATCGCGAACCTGACGACGGTCTTCGAGGGCATTTATCAGATCATGGAAACGGCGCTGGAAATCAAAGGTTTCTCGACGATCGACAAATCGATGAATTATGCTGCCGACTCGACGACGCGGATGATGACCGAGCAGGTCCAGGGCATTCTGGCGGAAACGGCCGACCGGGCCGAGCATAAGGTGATCGATGATGCGAAGTTGAAGGAGTACACGGATCATTTGTCGTCAATCATCGATACCTTTGACACGCGGATGACGCAGCTTGAGCAAGAATATGCCGAGAAGCGCTAGGCCGTGACGATCAACCGGCATCCGTTACAGGCCCAAGGAGCCGGCCAAGCCGAGCGCCAGTTACCCGATGAAGCTGTCGTCGGCTATTGTGACCGGCTGGGTGAGCGGCTGACATGGCTTGGCAAGGTGATCAGCGAAGAGCAGAAGGAAGGACGGATCAGCCAGGCAGCTAGCCAGGCAACGCACGCTTTTTTGCACGAACTGCGCGGCACAGTCATGGTGATGGCGCTGAAGCACGCCCGGCAACTCTTGGATGTCGAGCCGGTGCCGTTGACGATCGACCCGACCGAGTCCGGTATGCCAACTTTTAAGGATTTTTGGCAGCTACAGGATGATTGTGAACATGCCCAGGAGCAATTGGAGCAGATTCCAGAACGTGAGATGCTGAGCGGGCAGGCGATCGAGGCTATTTTCCACGGCGAGCGACCGGTCAAGCAGCAGATTCTTTGGCTGCAGCGCGCGTATATGGTGCGGCTAGCAGCAACGCCGATCGTCGCCGATTTTCGGGTTTTCGAGCCAGTCCAAATCAGCACGGTGGGGAACGATCATGTGTTTGCCATCAGCTGGACCGGAGTGGTCCGCAGTGTCAATCTGTTCGAGTGCGCGACGATGCATTTCGTTGAACGCGGCGGCTGGCATGTGAGCGGGGGCGTTGAGCAACTACGCGGGTTGGTGCAGGAGTTCGAGCACGGACGCCACGGGCTGCAAGAAATGATCGGACTGTGTAACGACGCCGGCTGGATCGTGCCTCAAACCATCGAGCGCGTGACGATAGGCCCATACTACCATCGCTGGACCGAGAACGACGATTTCATTCAACAAGCCTTCGCTGTAGCCGAGGATGCTGAACCGTGGATGTTGCGTTGCACGACTGAGCGTGTGACGACGACAAAGGCACTCCAGCGCTCGACGATGGATAAGCTGTTGGGCCGGGAACCGATGGCGTCCGGCCCGTCGATCAAGTCGACCGCGCTGCTGGTCCCGTTGCGCATTAAGCAGCAGCTGGGAGACCGGGATGAAGATGGCAACGTATGCGCGGTCTATGGGCTGTCGAAGGATGGCGATCTCGTGTGCTAGCACTCCATAGGATAGTGATATGACGACCAAGGACAATGTACATCCCGTGACCGATGCCGATCTTGAGCGGCACCGCCAGGATGCAGAATTTCGTATGCAGAACATCCCGATGCGCGGCGTGTCGTATGATCTGGTAACCGAACTGCGCAAGCTGCTAGGTAGTGGAGGCTATTTGCTGGGTGAGCCGGTTAATCATGTGCTGCATGTGCTACGGCGCGGGCTCTGCTTGTTTTACGAGCTGTATGAAGAATTGAGTGCCACGGTCGATGTGCACCAGACGGTATTTCTGAGCAGTTATGCGCTGTTCGGCCTGGCGACACTGGTCGTGCACGAGCTACCGGTACCCGGCGGTGAGAATCTCGCATCGTTTCCCAAGCCCGCGGGCACGTTTTTTAAGGTTGGGCTGGGAACTGATGACGATCTTAAGACGCTGCTCTCGTTTTACCTCAGGGTACTGACGCAGAGGGCGGGGACGGATAGCCTAGTGGTTGAACGTGCCGACGATGTAGTTAGCTTGACACGTGACTACTTCGGCGCGGCGCGCGACCAGATGGTGGCCGATAGTGAGCAGCTACCCAATGAACTGCTGGCGCAAATTGAGGGGCGGGCGATCAGGGTAGGGGAGCTCCAGCTACAGGGCTTTACATCATCAGCACAAGTGAAAGCCCCGCAAGTCGAATGGACGCCGGTGCTGCCGGAACAGGTCGTCGGCAATTCGTCGGCCAAGCAGGCTTTGCTGCGATATGTTGATCGCCTAGCGCTGTATGATGCCAAACAGGGCTTCAACCCGGTGTTGGAGTTAGGCGGGCTGCCGAGCACTGTGCTGTTTGATGGCTTCCCAGGGACGGGCAAAACATCGTTGTTTCGCATGGCGATGACGCGCATGCAGCAGCGGAGCGAGCAGGTGAGCTTGCCAACGCACTTTGTCCAGATCGATCCGAGCATCAAAGACGAATATTATGGCCGAACCGGCAAACTGCTGAATGAAAAGCTGGGGTTGGTACGTGACCGTTCGGCATTGGTACTGGTCTTTTTTGATGATGTCGATCTGCTGCTGCTGTCGCGCGGCGATCCCGGGATGGGAGGAGCCGACAAGGATGTACTGAACATTACGATGCAGTTCCTGGATGGGGCCTTTACCAAGCATGTTGGCAATGCCCAGACCTATGCCGCAACCAATGAGCCGACTGCGACCGATTCGGCGCTACGCCAACGATTCCACCAGCGCGAATTGATCGATGGACCAGAAAGCTGGCAGGATTATGCGCGTCTGGCGCAGATCAAGCTGGCCCGACAGATGCAGCACGGTTTGATCCAGGTCAGCGGCGACGCAATCGCCAACAGCAACAAAGCAACAGCGACACCTCCTGGGGGAGCCAAAGCGATGTTAGCTAATCGCTTGCTCGGACGAAAAAGCATCTCGTGGCAAGAAATCGGCGAGTTATGCGTCGAGCTTAAGCGCAAAGACCCACGTTTCACGGGTCGTCCCATTGAAAGCGTAACGCAAACCCTGCTGGCCGAAAGTGCCAATTTCGATATCCCTGAAACATGGTATACGGATCCAACGTTATACCTTGAGAAGCCATACGACGAGAAGGTCGCTTTGTTGACGTCGCTCTACCGACCTATCACGGGCGAGATGATCGCCGAGGCGTTGGAGCAGTACTTCAACTCCGAGCAGCGGTATGTAACCGAGGCGAAGACGCAGCGAGCCGCGCGGATGGCGAGCGAACTGGAGGCACAAGTGGCAGCACGTACGCTTGTAGCCCAACGGAGTGGTGGACAGTAAGCGACGATGAGCAAGCTACCATGGAACGGTCCACTTTTTGCGGTTACGGGTCAACTCGCCACACGCTACGCGCAGGCGTTACATTCAGCCTGTGACCTCAACTGCCCCCTGACAGAATTCAGCATCGACCGGATGGGCTGGAGCCCGCAACTGGCAGCACTGCACGGCCCGAATTACCTGGGGGCGGATGCGCTACGGTATGGCATTATTCTGTCGCCGGATCAGGCGGAAGCACCGCTGATCCGGCGACGCTTTTCGTATGAGTCGCCGTTAATCGAGCAAGTGTATCTGCAGGCGAAGGAGAGTTTGCTGCATTTGATCGATGCCGAGGCGGTGGTCGTTGAGCTTGATAGTGGCTTGGCGTTTTGCCGTAGCGCAGTCGACGTTCTAGCGATCAAACAGGTTGAAGCGCGCCTGACGACACCGCGCGACACAATCGGCAAAACAAGGCTGCTGCTAGAGCGCGCAGCAGGGTTCCATGAGCAGTCGCGGATTCTTGATGACCAGTATATTGACGAGATGCTGGCACTGGTTAAGGAGGTGGGCGATCCGCGGCGACAGCCACTACCACCCGAGCTGATACTCCAAATTGGCTCGGTTTGGGCCGATGTTGCAGGCGATGTGTATGTGCTACGCTTACCTAGCTCTCGCAAAACGGATGCGCTAGTCATTACAGCATCGGCGGACGATGGACTCAAGCAACTGCCGGTGACACCGCTCCAGCTTGATAATCCGGCGTTGGTTGATGTGTTGCACGCGACGGGCTTGCTACACTACGTTCGGGAGGAAGCACTGTTGCAGAAGCGGCTTGTGGATTTGGAGCGGGAAGCATTGCTGGTGGCGGGTGAAGCGAAACACGCCCCGAATGACGCCGAACGGCGGCGGCAGATCGCACGGAATGCGACGGCCCAGGCCGCTCTGCCACAGCTTTATTGGGAACTGGATGGCGAAGTGAAACGCTTGCACGCTGGGGCTACCTTTGATGTACAGCGGCTATCGGTGGCCGCACGCTGGGCGCTCTCGGCACCCACGCGCGATGCGGATGTGATGGTGCATCTGTTGACACGCTTTGTGCCCTATGACTATGCGCTGCTGATCCATCACCACCCCGGAATCGTGCAAATGGAATGGCCGAGCTATAGCGAGGCAAAACGGCGCTACCTTGAGGCCAATTTTCCGTATTTAGTACAGAGCTTTGTCGAGACGGCGGCAGCGCCGGTAACGGCAGAGCCGCAACAAGATGTGGGAGCAAGGGCTCCCACTTAGGAGGCGGGCAAAGGAATTTGTCCGGATCGAATATGATTGCAAGTTACACCTTGGGCAATCAAGCAGTGCTACATCTCTTCGTCGGCTTTGCTTTTGCGTTACTCAACGTCGTGATCCGCTATTTCGCACACTGGTTCCCACGGGTTATCTCGGTGGTACCACGTCATAATGTTGTGCGGACGTTTATTATTGCTTATCTGGTGGCCCTGGTGCTGCAGCTCTTGACATCGCCGCTGTTCGCTACCGTGTTTCATCCCAAATATGTCGAGTTCGCCTGGTCACCGTATGAGGCTTTTTTTAACGTGCTGGGCGTGTTGTTGATGGATGTGATTATGATTGCCTGGGGCGGCATTCGGCGTGGTGCCGAGATTGGCGGCAAGCAACTTGAAGTCGCTAAGGCACAAGCAGCGGAAGAGATCGATGTGTTGACGCACCGACATGGCTCGGCGACGCCCAGTGCGGCGAATGTCACTCAAGCGGAGGCGGAGGCGCGGGCTGCCGCTGAGCGCAAACAACGAGTTGACGATCAGTTGAAGAATTTTTGAAGCCTCGGCGGCTGGCCTAGCAGGGGACTGCCACTTCAGGGCGAGAGGAAGGTAGGGCATACGTCAAAGCGGGCCTCGGCAGTTGCCAAGGCCCGCTTGCTTTGTCAACGACAGGTTATGTGCCGTCGCCAGTCAACGGATCGTCGCTCACCGGGCCAAATTGACCGTCGATCTCGGCGGGGACGTCGTCGCTAGCACCACTATCGGGGAAGAGGTAGCTAAGATCGGTTTCGTCAAGCGGCTCCGGATCGGTATAAATACCGGCCGGGGCGCGCCCATCGCCCTCACGGTCGAAGCGAGCCGCTAGGGCGTCCTGCTCGCGCGCCATCAAATCGTCTAGTTCGGTGTTGTGCAGGACAGTACCCGCTAGGGCACTGAACTGGTCCTCAGTCATACTTGGACCACCAGCCGTCGAGGCGTCAGCAGCGGCCGGTACGCCCGCCCCGGCTAGGATGGCAGCAGCTTTGGCATTGTCAGCTGCAACTTCGTTGGCAGCGAGCAAGCGACGCTGTGCAAGGCCAGTCCCGGCAGGGATTAGCTTGCCGATGACGACGTTCTCCTTCAAGCCACGCAAATAGTCGACCTTACCGGTGATAGCCGCTTCGGTCAAGACACGTGTTGTTTCCTGAAACGAGGCTGCCGACAGGAAGGAGTCGGTGTTCAAGGCCGACTTGATCAAGCCGAGCAGCAACGTCGTTGCCAGTGCGGGCTCACCACCTTGAGCCAGGACGCGACGGTTAATACGCACGAATTCAAAGGCATCAGCTAACTCACCCGGGAGCAAGTCAGTGTCGCCCGAGTCTTCAATCCGTACACGGCGTAGCATCTGGCGCACGATCATTTCGACGTGCTTGTCGTTGATCGGCACGCCTTGTAAGCGGTAGACACGTTGCGCCTCGTTGACGAGGTACCGCTGGACCTCCTCACGGCCCAAGACCTGCAGCATTTCCTGAGGATCGATTGCGCCCTCGGTAAGCTGCTGACCGAGCGTAACGGTGGCACCATCAACGATACCGGCACGGATGCGCGAACCGTGGGGCACCACAACCTCACGCTCTTCGCGGTCTTCATTGCGAACGGTGATCGTACCGTCGCCGATGAAGACGATACCGGCAGTACGTGCGATGATCGGCTGATCATCGGTATCGGAGCGGTTGGACTCGGCCAAGCGAGTGCCAAAGTCTACTTGGTGGCCGGCCTCGACCAGCACGCGGTAGTCTGCGGGCAAGAGCTGCTCGTCGGCAAAGACATGGTTCGAGACGACGCGGATACGACGTGACTCTTCTTCTTTGATGAGTTCGATCGTGCCATCAATCTCGGCCAGTAATGCTTTGCCCTTGGGCGAACGCGCCTCAAAGATTTCTTGAATACGCGGCAACCCCTGAGTGATGTCTTCACCAGCCACACCGCCAGTGTGGAAGGTACGGAGCGTAAGCTGCGTACCGGGCTCACCGATCGACTGCGCCGCAATAATACCGACGGCCTCGCCAATCATGACCAGCTTGCCGGTCGCAAGATTGCGGCCGTAGCACATACGGCAGACACCGTGCTCGGCACGACATAGTAACCCACTGCGGACGAAGATGGCCGTGACGCCTGCAGCTACGGCCGTACGTGCAGCTTCTTCCGTGATTTCGTCGTTACGCTCGATCAAGATGTCGCCGGTCTCCGGATGCTTGACGGGCAAGGCCGCCATACGTCCGACAACGCGATCATACATCGGTGCTTTGACGATATCAGAGTCAGCTTCCAGCACCCACATACCCATCTCAGTGCCACAGTCGTCTACGGTGACAATCAAGTCCTGTGCGACATCGACTAAACGCCGCGTGAGATAGCCGGCGTCAGCGGTACGGAGGGCAGTATCAGCGAGGCCTTTACGACCACCGTGCGTGGATACAAAGTATTCCAGGACGGTTAAGCCTTCGCGGAAGTTTGAACGAATCGGTAGTTCGATGATCTTGCCGGTCGGGTCGGACATCAAACCACGCATTCCGGCCATTTGGCGCATCTGGTCAATGCTACCGCGGGCACCAGAAACCTGCATCATCGAAACCGGGCCGAAAGGATTGATATGTTGCTTGACCGCTTCGGTAACATCCTTGGTCGCCGTTTGCCAGGCTTCCACAACGCCACGGTAGCGCTCGTCCTCGGTAATCAAGCCGCGGCGATGCTGCTTGGCAATGTCACTCACCTTGCCTTCAGCACGCTCTAAGATGTCGGTTTTGGTCGGCGGCACTTCTACGTCTGCCGCAGAGAAGGTCATACCGCCCAGGGTCGAGTGTTTGAAGCCCAACTGCTTGATACGGTCGGCCAACATGGCAGTTTGGTCGGAGGCATGAAAGCGCAATAGCTCTTCTTCACTGAGCTGTGGGTATTCGGCCGTGAGAGCTTCGCGCGCCTCGCCCGCCAGGTTTTCCGAGCGGCTATAGAAGCGGTAACAGTCGGCGATCACTTCCTTCAAGCCGGTTTTTTTGATTAGCCGGTTGCGGAAGTGGAGCGGAGACTGAAAGCCATTCTCGCCAGGATCTGGCTCGTCAGGGAAGCGGATCGCGTTGTTGAACAAGATACGACCAACCGTGGTCTCAACCAACATGCGCGGACGACCGTCTTCAGAGGGCAGTTCCTTGGCAGGGGTCGTGATCTGATCTTCATCACCAACAACATAGTCGTCAAGGATCATCATGATCGGAGCCTGAGGCGAAACGATCTTGTTGTCATAGGCTAGCAACGCTTCATCGACATCGCTAAAGATTTTGCCGGCACCCAGAGCATCGGGACGGACCTGCGTCAGGTAGAAGCAACCCAACACGATATCCTGTGCAGGGGTGATGATCGGCTCACCATGGGCCGGTGACAGGAGGTTATAGCGCGACAGCATGCGCATACGGGCTTCTTGCTGCGCAGGACGCGACAAGGGCACGTGCACGGCCATTTGGTCACCGTCGAAGTCGGCATTAAAGGCCGAGCAGACCAACGGGTGCAACTGAATCGCTGAACCCTCGATCAAGACGGCTTCGAAGGCCTGAATCGACAGGCGGTGCAAGGATGGGGCGCGGTTCAGCAACACCAGATAATCTTTGATAACCTCTTCTAAGGCATCCCAGACCTCGGGCTTGATACGTTCGACGAAGCGCTTGGCAGCCTTGATGTTGTGGGCATGACCTTTTTCGACCAAGCGGCGCATGACGAAGGGCTTGAAGAGCTCCAGTGCCATTTTCTTAGGCAGACCGCATTGGTGTAGCTTGAGCGTTGGCCCAACCACGATCACCGAACGACCGGAGTAATCCACACGCTTGCCGAGCAAGTTCTGCCGGAAGCGGCCTTGCTTGCCCTTGAGCATGTCGCTCAGGCTCTTCAAGCGATGCTTACCCTTGCCGGAGACGGCACGGCCACGGCGACCGTTGTCGATCAAGGCGTCAACGGCCTCCTGGAGCATACGTTTCTCGTTACGTACGATGATCTCGGGCGCGTTCAACTCCATGAGACGCTTGAGACGGTTGTTACGATTGATGACGCGACGATATAAATCGTTCAAGTCCGACGTGGCGAAACGACCGCCATCAAGTTGGACCATGGGGCGTAGATCCGGTGGAATGACCGGCAGCACCTTCATAATCATCCACTCAGGCTTGTTACCGGATTTGCGGAAGGCCTCAACGACGCGCAAGCGCTTGGTCGCTTTTTTACGCTTCTGGGAGGTGACAGAGGAGATCTGAATCTCTTCTTGCAACTGGGCCGCAAGAGCATCCAGGTCAACACGGCCCACCAGACCACGCACGGCACCAGCGCCCATTTCAGCACGAAAGGTACCAAGTGCCAGATCGCGCATGCCACGGTACTCTGACTCGGATAAGATACGCAACAGCTTGATCTCGTCAATGCGGTCGAGCTTATCTTTTTCTTCACGCACCAGGACTTCGAGCTCACGCTGCGTTTCATCCGATAGCTTGGTCCGATTTTGTTCGGCTACAAACGAGCGCTGGTCACGCTCGGCACCAATCAAGGAATCAGAGTCATTAAGCTCTTGCTCGCGGCGCTCGCGTAACCGGTCGATCTCGGCTCCAAGGAGTTCATCCAGGCGGTTAATGTGGTATTCGCTAATGGGCTCACCGCGCTCGGCCACGACGACCTCACGGAAGCGGAGATCTTCGGGTGCGCTCAGGTTCATAAGCTCTTCGAGTTGGTCATGCAGCTCCTGAGCTTCATCCTCGAGCTCACGCTGCTGTTCCTCGTATTCTTCTTTGATGCGCTTCTGGGTGGTCGCCAGAGCGCTTTCAAGCTGGGCCAACTCTTCTGTAGCACGGGTGCTGGCGTCGGTGCCTTTACCGCGCGCTTTGCCTTCGAGCTCGGCACGGCGAACCTGGTAGTCGGCGCGTAAGCGCTGGCGCAGCTGCTCCATGGCCAGATCATCTACATCGGTAACGATGTAGGCGGCGAAATACAGCACACGCTCCAAGTTGCGCGGCGAGATATCGAGCAGCAGACCCAGGCGACTCGGTGTGCCTTTAACGAACCAGATGTGCGAAACCGGCGAGGCCAAATTAATATGGCCCATACGTTCACGGCGCACCTTGGAGCGCGTTACTTCGACGCCGCACTTATCGCAGACAACACCCTTATAACGTACACGTTTGTATTTTCCACAAAAACATTCCCAATCCTTTTGCGGACCAAAGATTTTTTCGCAGAACAAACCATCACGCTCGGGCTTGAGTGTCCGGTAGTTAATTGTTTCAGGCTTGGTGACTTCACCACGCGACCAACTCAAAATTTCTTCTGGGGATGCTAGGCTAATACGAATGGCATTGAAATCATTAATTTCGGGCATCTCACGCTCCTCATAGCGACGAATAATTACGCATGACGTGGGCAGGAAAGACCGTTATTGCCATTCCTGCCCACGCACCACCTTTTCCCTAAAACTCGCCGCGTTCCATACCCGACAGATTGATACCGTCCAGGGTACTCAGATCGTCACCAGCGTCTTCGCTGAGTTCCATAGCCGTCTCGTCCTCGGCCAACACCTCGACCGACAGGCCGAGGGACTGTAACTCTTTAATCAATACCTTGAAGGACTCGGGTACACCAGCTTCCTGGATCAGTTCGCCCTTCACAATTGCTTCGTAGGTTTTGACACGACCGTTTACGTCGTCAGACTTGACGGTCAACATCTCCTGGAGGATATAGGCCGCGCCATAGGCCTCCAAGGCCCAAACTTCCATCTCACCAAAGCGCTGGCCACCGAATTGGGCCTTGCCGCCGAGCGGCTGCTGGGTCACCAATGAGTATGGACCGGTCGAGCGGGCATGGATCTTGTCTTCGACCAAGTGAGCCAACTTCAACATATAGATATAGCCGACCGTCACCGGGTTATCGAAGGACTCGCCCGTACGACCATCGTATAAGGTGATTTTGCCGTCGGGTGGCAGACCCGCGTCGTGCAAGGCCTGCTGGATTTGCGCTTCGTTCGCACCGTCGAAGACGGGCGTGGCAATCTTGTAGCCGAGACGAGCGGCAGCCCAACCGAGGTGCGTTTCCAGAATCTGGCCGATGTTCATACGCGATGGCACACCGATCGGATTGAGGATGATATCGACGGGGCGACCATCGGGCAAGAAAGGCATGTCCTGGATCGGCAGGATACGCGAGACGACACCTTTGTTGCCATGACGACCGGCCATCTTGTCGCCCGCGCTAATTTTGCGCTTCTGGGCGATCAGAACGCGGACCATCTTGTTGACACCGACCGGTAGATCGGGCGAGTCATCGCGCGAAAAGGTTTTGACGTCAATGATCTTACCGCGCACACCGTGAGGTACACGCAACGAGGTGTCTTTGACCTCGCGTGCCTTTTCACCGAAGATGGCGCGGAGCAAGCGCTCCTCAGCCGTTAGGTCGGTCTCGCCCTTGGGGGTAATCTTGCCGACCAAGATATCATTGGGATTGACGTCGGCACCAACATAAATGATGCCTTCGTCATTAAGATTACGGAGCGAGTCCTGACCAACGTTGGGAATATCGCGCGTGATTTCTTCGTCGCCCAACTTGGTTTGACGCGCCTCGACCTCGTACTTCTCGATGTGGATCGAGGTAAAGATATCTTCGCGTACCAGCCGCTCCGAAACCAGGATCGCGTCTTCGTAGTTACCACCTTCCCAGGGCATAAAGGCAACCAAGACGTTCTGGCCTAAGGCGAGTTCGCCATTGTCGGTCGACGAAGAGTCGGCGATGACCTGGCGTGTGCGGACCTGCTCGCCACGCACGACGGCAGGGCGCTGGTTGATGCAGGTATCCTGGTTCGAGCGCATGAACTTGATTAACGGATAGGTGCGTAACGTGCCGTCGTCTTCGCGCACAAGGATCTGGCGGCTGTTGGCCACTTCGACAATGCCATCTTTTTTGGCGACGACGACCTGACCCGAATCGCGTGCGGCCTGGTATTCCATACCGGTGCCGATGATCGGCGCGTCGGGACGGAGCAACGGCACAGCCTGGCGTTGCATGTTCGCACCCATCAGGGCACGGTTGGCATCGTCATGCTCAAGGAAGGGGATCAGCGCGGTCGAGACCGAGACGACCTGCTTGGGCGACACGTCCATATAATCGACACGCTCAGCCGTAACCTCGACAAAGTCCTTGGCCTGCCGGCAGGAAACCAAGCCGGTGACGAAGCGATTGTTTTCATCGACGCGGGCGTTAGCCTGAGCCACGATGAACTTGTCTTCTTCGTCGGCGGGCAGGTAGTCGGTCTCGTTGGTCACGATCGGACGGATATCGATCTTCTTGATCGGCAAGTCAGCGATCTGCTCGGCCAACTCGCGCGTAATTTCGGTCTCCGACTCGGCAATTGTTGCGCCGGAGCGTGGGTCGCTGATATCCTCGCGCAAGATTTGACCACGTAACAGGCCAACCACAATATGGCGGGCGATCTCTTTGTCAACTTTGGCACCGCGCGTGGCCAGCAGCTCACCGGTACGTAGGTCGCGTACGTCGTTGACCAGGAGGCCCCGGCTTAACCAAGCGGCGGTATTGTCGACGGTCTTGTAGACCTTACGGTAGGGCGTCTCCAGGAAGCCCATCTCGTTGACACGCGAGAAGGTAGACATGGCACCGATCAGACCAATGTTCGGACCTTCGGGCGTTTCAACCGGGCAGATGCGACCATAGTGCGAGTGGTGCACATCGCGAACTTCGAAGCCCGCACGATCACGGCTCAAGCCGCCTGGTCCCAAGGCCGAGATACGGCGCTTGTGGGCCAACTCAGCGAGGGGATTGACCTGATCCATGAACTGCGATAGCTGGGAGCCACCAAAGAACTCGCGGATCGCCGCAACTACTGGCCGGATGTTAACCAGGCCGTTAGGGGTGGCAGCTTCGGGCTCCTGCAGCGACATCCGCTCTTTAATCACGCGCTCCATGCGCAACATACCAATACGGAACTGGGCCTGAATGAGTTCGCCGACGGTACGCACGCGGCGGTTGCCGAGGTGGTCGATGTCGTCGGGCTCACCAATGCCGTTGTTGAGATCGATGATGCGCTCAACGATCTTATACAGATCGGTGGGCTTCAAGACGCGATCGGTCGGAGCCTCGATCTCAAGCGTACGACGCTGTGATTTTTCCCACAGGTTACGGTTCAGCTTATAGCGTCCCACCTTTGCCAGGTCATAGCGGCGTGGGTTGAACAGCAGCGAATCGAGCAGCGTCTTGGCATTGTCAATCGTCGGCGGGTCGCCCGGACGGAGACGCTTGTAGAGCTCAATCAGGGCTTCCTTGGCGTGCTTGGTATTATCTTTATCCAGGGTTGCCGAGACATAGCGGTGATCATGGTTTGTATCAACACTCTCGAAGAGTGCAAGCACCTCTTCATCCAGCCCCGACTCGTCAAGCGGCTTGTCACTAAACAACCCGATCACCGCGCGGAGCAAGATCGTGACAGGCAGTTTACGCTTGCGGTCAACCTTGACAGATAAAATATCGCGCTTGGACGTTTCAAACTCAAGCCAGGCACCTCGGTTCGGGATTAGCTTGGCGCTATGCAGCGCACGACCACTGGTGGGGTCGCGCTCGTCTTTGAAGTACACGCCAGGCGAACGAATAAGCTGTGATACGACGACACGCTCGGAGCCATTGTTAATAAAGGTGCCATTTTCGGTCATGAGCGGGAATTCGCCCATGAAGATTTCGGATTCTTTGACTTCGCCCGTGGCTTTGATCAGAAGTCGCGCTCGCACTTTGAGCGGTGCAGCATACGTCAAATCACGCTCACGACATTCGAATTCGTCGTAGCGCGGGTCATCGAAGCGATAATCTAGAAATGATAGGGCCAGGTTTTTGCCGGTAAAGTCTTCGATCGGCGAAATCTCGTCGAACAACTCGCGCAGCCCATGCTCACGAAACCATTGAAAGGAGTCGATTTGCGTTTCAATTAGTTTAGGGACCTCAATCGCATCCTGGATGCGGGCATACGTGCGCCGCTCGGGACGAGGCATCGGCATGTCGTTGGTGTGCTCACCAGCGGCAATCAATGGCTGCAATACAACGGTTTCAATCAGGGGTGGCATGTTGACTCCTTGCACACCAGGGAACACAAAACGACCTGATCGGAGCAGCGCTCACCAAGGAGTGCTACATCCGAGCACGGTCGAATGAAAGTTCCCTACTCTAATGAAAAATGCGCCCAATGGCGCGAACATATAACACTGTACGAACGGACGCTCCCAACACTATAGCGGTGGACGTAGCCTTATCCCTCAATTTCATACGTCTCCTACATCTATGTTTCGACCGTTCTCGGGTTTTCGGCCTATGTTTTTTGCAAAAGTGCAGTGTACCACCGGTACACGGGGATGTCAAGCACGAATTTTGAAGATGTGAGGGGGCGTAGCGAACCGTATCGTTCGAGGAGCGTATTATAGCATAGATTTGAGGTCATTGGGCCGCCTTCCTAGCTTTCATCCTTTATTTAGCTTCCTAGGAGGAAGACAACATCTTCCCCATTATAGAATTTCTACATACCCTTCTGTTCCATGCACGCGAATTCGTTGCCCATCTTTGATCAGTTTAGTAGCATTTTCTACGCCGACAACTGCTGGCAAGCCATATTCACGTGCGATAACCGCTCCATGGGTCATCAGTCCACCAACCTCGGTGACCAGCCCTTTGATGGATACAAACCATGGTGTCCAGCTCGGGTCAGTAAAGGCGGTGACTAATATATCTCCATCTTCCAGCTCGGCATCTTCCACGCTTAAGATGACCCGTGCTCGTCCCTCGACAACTCCGGAAGAAACAGGCAGACCTACAATCGCTTCGGCTGGGAGATGTTCTCGCTTGTACTTGCCTGCAATGATTTCACCATCAGACGTGATAACACGTGACGGAGTTAGTTTTTCATATAATGTGTACTCGTCTTTTCGTTTGATGACGATCTGGTAATCCAGTTTATTTGTCCGTACAACTTCGCGAAATTCTTCAAAAGTGAGATAGTATATATCTTCTTTTTCATGAATAACGTTGGCTTGTACAAGTTGTTCGGCTTCTTTCAGTAACGCCTGCTTATAAACGAAGTAGCGATTAATCATGCCGTATTTCGGATATTCGCGATAACCGATGTAATTGCGGACAAGGTTGATCATCCGTTCCGCTTCCTCGGCTTTTTGCTCACCATCCGGTAATTGCTTCAAGCGACCTAATAGCTCTTGTTCTTTTTCCAAGGCCTCCTGTCGTCCTTGCTCAAATTTCCGCTGGCTTTCACCAGGCTCAAAGGCTTTGACGTTACTGAGAATCATGGGAACAAGGGCGGTTGGCTTCTCGCTCCAACGAGTTCTCGTAATATCGATCTCCCCGACACAGCGCATCCCGTATTTGTTGAGATACGCATAGATAGCGTCTTCGATTTCCTGTCCACCATTAAACCTAACCAGATCATCCAAAAAGTTATCATCTTTTACATGTTGTAAATACTCAATGACCTCCGGATAAGGGCGAATTACATCTGCGACATTCAATAACGCCAGACCCATTTCCGAAGTAATATTGTTGGGTACAGATTGAGAAAGCGTATCTGCCACGTTTTTTTCGCCTAACCACTCCTTCATTTTTTCATTGATCCATGATGAAGCATTCATAGCAGTCATAAAAACGCCAAAGCTTCGCGGATCGGACATAATCGCCCTTAATTTCTGGATGTCTTCCAGGATAAAATCAAATAAATCTGCTCCTGATTTCGTTTGGATGTTATGTTTTAACTCGTCTATCGATGCTTGATTACTCTTAACCAAATCAGAAACGAGTGTCGGATCGTATTCGATTTGCGTTTGATAGTCCAAAGGCGATCTACCTTGATTGCGGTTACCGGTACTCTGTTCTTTCTCCTCATCTGGTACCAGTTTGATAAAATCTTCCCGCCCTATGATGGTCAGGAGGGCGTCTTTGAAGAGCGGATCGGATTTTCCCAGGACATCGATTAGCACTGTTCTGCCGGCAGGCGAAGCCAGTTGATGCGCGATATCCACAAACAACCGTCCACCAGCTGTATGCATGGGCGCCCTCGTCGTTAACAGGAAAAACGACAAGCCCAATGGTTTCATAGCATCGGTCATCATTTGTTGATGACCAACAGATACATAAACGTGATTTTCCTGATCATTTGCTGCAGGGATCGGGAACAACGTCGTGATTGGCCGACTCTGGACAATGTAAAATGTCTCATCAACCAAACACCATTCGATATCCTGGGGGCGGCCGAAATGTTCTTCGATCGTTCTGCCCATGCGCTCAAGCTGTAAAATCTGCTCATCCGTCAGCGCTTGCCTGTTCTGCCGCTCAGTCTCAATCTCCTGTTCTTTTGTACCACCATCTTTTAAGGCATAAATAGCCAACTCCTTGGTGGATATCTTCTTATCGATAACCTTGCCATTACGCACTTTATAGCTATCAGCATTCACCAGGCCGGAGACCAAGGCCTCACCAAGTCCGAAGCTGGCATCAATGGATACCACTTTCCGATGAGAAGTGACGGGATCGGCAGTAAACAAAATTCCTGCCACCTGCGAGAAGACCATCTTCTGAACAACCACAGACAGGTAGACTTTACGGTGGTCGAAGCCGTTTTGAAGGCGGTAAATGACTGCCCTCTCGGTAAATAGCGATGCCCAGCACTTGCTGATATGCTCTAGGATTGCCTCTTTTCCGATAATGTTCAAATACGTATCCTGCTGGCCTGCAAAGGAGGCCGTCGGTAAATCCTCTGCAGTTGCACTGGATCGTACTGCATAGGCATTTTTTTCACCAAGGCTGGAGAGGAGGCAGGTGATCTCTTCATTAATGTCGTCAGGGATAGCTATCCCTTCGATGACCCTGCGAATCTCACCGCTAAGTTCACCGATTTTATCCCGGTCTTCCACCTTTAAAAGCGATAACTGATCAAGTAATTCGTTAATCGACGACGTTTCCCCAATGCTTCTTTTATATGCTTCAGTAGAAATACAAAAGCCATCGGGTACGCGTATTCCTTCAATCCTGGAAAGTTCCCCCAGGTTCGCGCCTTTACCCCCAACAACCATGATTTTTGTTTTATCAATGTCCTGAAAACCAAGCACATAGGAACTCATCGTGCCACAACTCCTTGGTGATTGTAGAAGCACAAGGTAGCGGAAAATAGCTCCGAAAACATCAGGTCGTGACCCCTTTTATTTCAGCGACGGCTACGTTATAATGAAGGTAGAGAAGGCACCATTGATCATGGCATTTTGAGGTGGCGGCCGGGAAGCGCACGTTCTTCAAGATCATGGCAGTGAGCGGTGAGAATGTAAATTATTAGTATATCGCTGCGTATCCGTTCAGGCCCCTCCTGCGGAGCGACCGTAGGGTAGCACACGAACAGCCGATTTGACAGCGTGCTGGTGATCCGAGAAACTACCCGCATGGATGAGTTGAGTCGGCCGCCTGAGATCTCCCCGCTCGATTGGGCCACCACGCCGCCCGCCGTGCGCGCCCTCGTCCACGCCTTACGGACCCAGCTCCAGTCCGAGCACCTCCTGCTCCGTCAGCAGGTCGTCACGCTCCAGGAACGGGTGGCTGTCTTAGAGGCGCAGCTCAACCAGCACTCTGGCAACTCGTCGCGTCCGCCATCGAGTGATCCGCCCAGTGCGCCGCCGCGTCCACCAAACGGCCCCACCGGACGCAAAGCGGGCGCACAACCCAGTCATCCAGGTCAGCACCGCCCCCTCCTGCCGCCGGATCAGGTCACGGAGTTCGTCGTCCATCGACCAATCACCTGTCCGCACTGCCAGCAGGCGGTGCCGAGCGACCTGCCGCTGACCGGCGTGGTCCTCCGCCAGCAGGTCTGGGAACTGCCGCCGCTGGTGCCGACGGTCACCGAACATCAGTTTCCGACCGTCACCTGTCCCCACTGTCAGACGCCCGTGCGCGCGCTGCGCCCGCCGGAGGTCCCGCCCGGCAGCTTTGGGCCGCACCTCGTGGCGCTGCTGGCCCTCCTCCATGGGCGCTACCGCGTGAGTACGCGCGATCTCGTCCAGTTGCTGGCCGACCTGTGGCAGTTGCCGATCAGTTTGGGCAGTGTGCCGATGCTCTATCAGACCGTCAGTCACGCGCTCGCCCCGGTCTACGACGCCGTGCAGACGACCGTCCAGGCGCAACCGGTCGCCAATGTCGACGAAACACCCTGGCACGAATGCCACCGCCAGCGCTATCTCTGGGTGGCCGTGACGGTGGTAGCCACCCTCTTCCAGGTCGCTAGGCGCAGTCGGGCCGCGCTGGAGGCGCTGATCGGGAGCCCTTTTGGCGGCATTGTGGGCTCGGATCGGTACAGTGCCTACGCCCACCTGCCTGTGACGCAGCGGCAACTGTGTTGGGCACATCTCAAACGCGAGTGGCAGTTCTTCCGCGAGCGGGATGGGCCGGTCGGAGTGTGGGGTGACGCGGCCATGACGCAGCTCGACCGCCTCTTTACGACCTGGCACCGCTTTCGCAGTGGTGCGCTGGATCGGGCTGCCCTGCAGCAGGCGATGGCACCCATTCAGGCGGAGGTGCGGCGGCTGGTGGAGGAGGGACGCGACACGGTGCCGTGGGAAAAAGCGCGGGGCTTCTGTCGGGATCTGCTGCTGACGTGGCCGGCGTTATGGACCTTTGTGCGGGAGGAGGGCGTCGAGCCGACGAACAACGCGGCGGAACGGGCGCTACGTCCGGCGGTGCTGTGGCGCAAAGGCTGTTATGGGACGGCGAGTGTGGAAGGGAGCCGCTTCGTCGAACGGATCTTGACGGTCACGACGACCTGTCAGCAGCAGCAGCAGCCTTTCCTGCCGTTCCTCGCCGACGCGGTGCAGCGCTCCTGGGCCGGCCTCCCTGCCCCAACCCTCCTCCCCACCACCTGAACGGATACGATCTCAGGAACAAGCGGGACTGCGGTGTGGTCTATGTACCAGGATTTTGGTACAACTGAACTCAGTTTTGGTACAGGGACTACAGTTTTTGGTACAGCCACAGCCGAAATTTTTGGTACAACTGAACCCAGTTTTGGTACAGGGACTACAGTTTTTGGTACAACTGAACTTGGTTTTGGTACATGGTACTGATACAGCAAGCGGCATGTGTTTTGGTACATGCGCCGTGGGTTGGTAAGGACGGCCGACCTGCCGCAGGGCAAGAACGAATGGTGCATATTATACCACAAATAGCTGGAAAATGCAAACAAATGTTCGAAAGACGATACCGGATTTGTGTCACCCGTACTATCCACAATCACCGCTAAACCGCCTCGCACCGTTTGAGCCTACTGGATAGCATTACTCACGTATGTGTATGACAATCAATTGCTGCCCGTACGCTCTTCTGCTGCCCCTCGCTCACAAGCAAAACCAATCCGGCATGTGGCTCTGCCTGTTGCTCAAGTGGCAGCTCGATCGATGCCGGAGGCCGCCATGCTCGGAGCAACATCCAAAAGCTGGCGCTCAGGGCGATAAAAAACAACAAGGTGCCAACCACGACCTCGGCCAACGTCTGCTTCGTATCGCCCAATTGTTTAAGAAGCAACGCAAACACATCATTGCCTAGCACCGCGAGGACGATCGAGCCGCCAACCTGACCTACGTCCAGCCGCAGGGCCAGACGGAGTTTATGAGGTTTTAATCCCCTCTTGAGAGCTTTGCAGAATTCCCTCGTCCTCTCGGGCTTGACAAAACGTCTGCGTTCCATCATCTTTTAGTGCGGGACGTGCGGACGTTTTGCCCACTCTATCCCATGTCATCGGTCGAAGTAGCCCTGATCAAGCGCTTCTAGGGCCACCTACGCGGCCTAGCTCCGGTGATTTGGTCGTCTTAGGT
>JACDGP010000082.1 GCA_013821605.1 Herpetosiphonaceae bacterium | reverse complement strand
TTGAGCCGTCGTCGTAGAATAGATGTGCGAAAATGGAGTGCCGATGCAAAGCTGGTGGACGCCTGCGCTCAAAGAATTCGAACGGCATCTGCGCGCGGCGAACCGCAGGCCGCTCACGATTCATGGTTACCTGCGTGATCTCGAACAGCTGCGCGCTTGGATGATTGCCCAAGGCCGTGGGAGCGACGTTCCAGGGACGAGCGATCTGCGGCGCTGGCTGGCCGCGTTACAAGAAGCCGAGGCCACCGGCGCGACGTTAGCACGTAAACGCTCGACACTGGCTGCATTCTTTGGCTTTGTGGCCGGCGAAAAGCTGATCCCCGAATCGCCGGTGGATAAGCTTGAACATCCCATGCACGAGTATGAATTGCCGCAAACCCTAAGCCGCGCTCAAGTTGCCGCGCTGCTGCATGTCACCGAGCCGAGCCCCCGCGACCACGCTCTGTTTCAGATCCTGCTGGGCTGCGGGCTGCGTGTCAGCGAGGTTTGCGCCCTCGCCCGCTCGCAGATCGACCATCGCTTGCTGTACGTCGCCGGCCGGGTGGTGCCCATGACCCTGGAAGTGCAAGCTGCGCTCGAAGCGTGGCTGGCCCAGGAGCCGGGGCCGCAGGTCTTTCCCATTAAGCAGCGCATGGTCCGCATTTTGTGCGAGAAGTATCGCGAACTTGCCGGTATTCCCGAACAGGTAACGCCCTCGCTGTTGCGCCATACCTCGGCCGTCTGGCAGCTGGTCGACGGAGTCGATCCTGAGCAGCTAAAATTGCGCTTCGGCCACGAACGTGAGGACGTGCTCGTGCATTACATCAACCGTGCGAACCAGCTTCGTGAGCACGAACTTCGCTCATGGCAACAGGAGTCGTTGTTGTAGCAGAGTTCATCATTTTCACGGAAAGCTTGCTATAATTGCACGAATGGAGAATGCTATGCCACAATCGAGCGAGGTAATGCTGCAGGAGTTCCTCATTTCACGCGACCAGGAGGTGATGGGGGGGACGCCAGTATTTGCCGGTACACGCGTGCCGGTACAGGCATTAATCGAGGAACTGATGGCCGGACGTTCTATTCACGAGTTTCAGGAAGGATACCCGCGCGTAGAAACCGAGCAGATCATTGAGCTTTTGCGACGTGTCAGTGAGATGCTTGAAACTGCACATATATGAATGTGTTTGTTGATGAATGTGTCAACAAAAAGCTCATGCGACATTTAGTTGGCCATCACTTCGTCCATATTACAGACACGGCCTTACGTAGCACAAAGAACGGTGCACTGCTTCGAGAGGTCGCCTCGGGTTATGATGTATTTCTCACGACCGATCATAACATTCCCTTCCAGCAAAACTTGCAGCAGTTCCCGTTAGCGTTCGTGGTTATACACGCCGTATCAAATAAGCTAGAAGATGTGCTACCGTTCATTCCATCTGTACTGGTCGCCCTGGACCGAATCGCGCAAAGCCCAATAATTCCGGGAGACCTGTGCGAGGTGGGGGCAACTTCAAGCCGCAGCTAGAAACTACACAAAACCCTCCTCTTTCTCTGTCCATTTCGTCGATATAGTCCTCCTCCAACATACCTGCTACGCCACCTCCATCTCACTGACGCGGGCTGAGCCGAATGCCAGGGCTGCCCACACTGTGAATGCGGTCACCCCCAGCAGGAGTAGCCAACCTCCAATAGTAAACGCGACCGCATAACGCGGCATAATCTGCCCGAGCAGCGGCAAGCCGACCGCTACACCTAACGCAATACCAAGGTAGACGAGATAACACACCATCGTCAACACGCCGGCTCGCCACGAGGTTTGGCGTTGCGGATTATCCCAGTTAAGGCGTGGAAAGGCCGCGTTAATACCCAGGGTGAGACTACTGGTGCCCAGACCCACCACCAGAATCAGCAGGAGTGACTCGGCAAAGACGAGTACACTACTGTGCCGTAACACCGTGAAGACGGCCAGGAAGAGCGTCCCGATCAACGGGAAGGGCAGGTACGTAAGCGCGAGCTTGCCCAACAGCAACCGAAATGCGCTGATCGGCGCGACCTGTAACAGCCAGAACCCTTTGCCTTCGCGGCTAATGCCGGCACCACCCAGCGCGCCTGCCATCGTCATGCAAATATAAAAGCTAATGCCGGCACCTGCCAGGCTATCGAAAATTCCCGCGCCAAAGCCCAGGTTACGGCTTGCCGGTGCGCTACTGATCAACCGGATGCTCCAAATAATGGCGATCACCAACGGAAAAATCAAACGTTGCAGATTGCGCAAATCGCGCGGAAAGACGCGTAGGTCCTTGGCCAGGACTGCGCGCGATTGCTGCGGCAAGAAGGCGAAGAGTTGATCGAACAAACTCGCGTGAACCGCTTCGCTCTGCTCTGCCCGTTTATGGCGGTGCGCATGACCGCCCTGCACCGCCATATTGGACCACCCGATGTAATACAGCCGTTCGGCAAGCAGCAGGCAACCGCCAAAGATCGCTAATGACACGATGGCGAACAGCCCACCATACATGAGCAGTGTCGGCCAATCATGCTGCCCCGCCGCTAGCAGGGCGCGACTCGCCCACGCCGAGGGCAGCAGCGGCGAATCGAGGCGTCGGAGGCTGTTCAATGTCTGGACATTCGCCACGCGCCGGCTAAACTCGCGCGTGAACTGGCTGAGGACATACCACGCGAGCCCGACGAGCCCACCAATCACGGCTACCATTTCACGCGCACGGCGCGCCGGAATCACGCGCACCACCAGGATCACCAGCAGCGTCCCGATGCCAATCGGTAATAAAGGAAAGAGCAGCAACGCTAGCAGGGCTGTGACGAAGAAGGCCGCGCCATAACCCAAACCCTGACCGAAGCCCAGCAGTGCCGGGCCAAGCAGTCCGAATAGCAGCAGATACGGCAGCAGTAGTCCCCCAAAGAACTTGACGACGAATACCGCTCGCATCGGTACCGGTGCTACCACGAGCATGTCGATATCACCGGCGAGATACAGCGACGATAGAACCGTGCTGAAGCTGGTCAGGACCAGGAGTAGCAGCGTGCCGAAGAAAATGATACTTGGCACCGTCGTCAAAAAAGGCTTGAGATCAACCGGAATGCCCGCTCCTGGATTAGCTCGTGCCGCCCGTTGTAGGGCGCTAACGAAGCCCGGACTGGTCAGGCCACCCACAAGCGCATGCATTAAGCGATTAATGCCATACGCCGCGAAGGCGATCAGGGCAACCGCGCCCACGAGCAGTAGTTTTCGACCGATCTTGCCGCGCCAGAAGGTATTGCGCGCGATCAGCAGCTGGGCGCGTACCAGTACGCCAACCGCGCTCAACAAGCTAATAGGTCGCCGTGGGGGAGCAGATACTGACATACGTAGCCCTCAGTCTAATGCTGCCGCGAGTTGTGCCTCTTCAGCACCGCCCGTAAGTTTCAAGAAGATATCTTCCAAGCTAACGTCACCCTGGCCCGCCCGTAATTCGTTCATCGTTCCGATTGCGATCACCTGACCGCCGTTAATGATTGCCACACGATCACACATCCGCTCGGCAATCTCCAAAATATGGGTCGACATAAAAACGGCCGTGCCCCGTTCTGCTACTTCGCGCAAGATGACTTTAATCAAGCTGGCGCTGCGCGGATCCAGGCCAACCGTCGGCTCGTCCAGAAAGAATGCCTTGGGGTTATGCAACAGCGCCCCGGCCAAGGCCGTCTTTTGGCGCATGCCATGCGAGTAACCACCAATCAACTCATCACCACGATCCTGCAGATCGAAAACTTTGAGTAGCTCCTCGCCGCGATGCCGTGCTGTTTTGCGGTCAAGCTGGTATAAGCCGGCTGTAAAGCTTAAAAATTCGCGCGCCGTTAGTTTTTCAGGCAAGTAAGGTTGATCGGGCACATAGCCGATGCGGGCTTTGGCCGCCAGCGGATCGCGCTGAATATCATAGCTGTCGATGCGCGCGATGCCCTGTGAGGGGCGCAACAAGCCTACCAGCATCTTGATCGTGGTCGTCTTGCCGGCCCCATTTGGCCCGAGAAAACCGAAAATCTCGCCCGGCTGGACCTGGAGATCGACGCCTTTGACCGCCCACGTATCGGCATAGCGTTTTTGGAGGCCAAGCGCCTCAATCATCGGCCCCCCGTGCGGACCACCGTTTGTATATTGGGTCACAGAAAGTTCTCCTGACGCTTCTTGCATCATAACCTCTATGGGCAAACTGGCGTGCATCGGCAGTTTGCCTTGATCCCTACGTATTGCATTGGCGTCGTGTTTCATATGGCGGCATCCTTTTACTTCCGTTGACTTTGGGCTTGACGCGGCCTATGGATGTGGAGTACGATAAACGCACAACGCCGACACAAATAGTGCATGGTTGAGCCGCCGCAGGCTCATACGTATGGAGGACTTTGGATGAAGTTTTCCGGCTCGCATACCATTAATGCCCCGCGTGAACGAGTGTGGACAACGCTCAACGATATTGAAGCGTTACGTACGCTCATTCCGGGCGTCGAGTCGTTGGAGCAGACCGCGCCTGATACCTATCACGGTGTCGCTAAGATTGGCGTTGCTTCGATCAAAGGTGAATACACCGGCACAATCCGCATGGCCGACATCGATCCTCCCAGTAGCTACCGGCTGGTTGGCGAAGGACGCGGTCGACCAGGGCATGTCAAGGGCGAAGGCACAATCACACTGGTCGCTGCTTCTCCAGAGACGACCACGCTGCACTACGATGCTGATATGCAAGTCGGTGGACCGATCGCGAGCGTTGGCCAACGTCTGATCGAAGGCGCCAGCAAACTTTTGATCAATCAAGGCTTAAAGGCGCTCGCCCAAAAGGCCGAGCGGGCCGCCTGAGCAATGGCCACCTTTACCACCCGCCTCAGGGTGCGCCACTATGAGATGGACTCGCTGGGCCATGTCAATAATGCTGTGTACCTGCATTATCTAGAGCAGGTAGCCTTCGAGCACTCGGAGTCGCTCGGCTTCGACCTGCCGCGCTATGCCGAGATCGGCGGCGTGTTTGTGTTACGCAAGCTCGAAGTGGAGTATTTGCGTCCTTCCGTAGCCGGCGATACGCTTGAACTTACAACGTGGATCCAGGAGATGCGGGGTCCGCGAGCGGTCCGGCGCTATGAGGTGCGGAAGCAAGGCGCGCCGGAGTTGGTCGTTACCGCCGAAGCACTATGGATCTGGGTTGATGCGGCCACGATGCGGCCGCGCGTCATGCCCCACGTACTTATTGATGCCTTTCTGGATGATCAAGAGACGGAGTAACATCCCATCGTATCTAACACAACTGCCTGGTGGCAGCATTGCCCAATGTTCGGGTTCGACCAAAGGAGGTCTCAGTGGAGATTGCGGTCACGGTCAACGGCAAGACCTACCATCACGATGTGCCCTCACGCCTCTTGCTTGTGCATTATTTGCGTGAGCAACTCAACCTCACGGGGGCGCATGTCGGTTGCGACACATCGCAATGCGGTGCCTGTGTGGTGCATGTTAATGGCAAAAGCGTTAAAAGCTGTACGCTGCTGGCGGTGCAGGCCCACGGGGCGCAGATCACGACAATAGAGGGCGTAGCGACCGATGGCCAATATAGTGCGATGCAGCAGGGCTTTTGGGAGATGCATGGCCTCCAATGCGGTTTCTGCACGCCTGGCATGATCATGTCAGCCTCGGCCCTCCTACAAAATAATCCGCATCCTAGTGAGCATGAGATCCGACACGCCCTAGAAGGCAATCTTTGCCGCTGCACCGGCTACGAGAATATTGTCAAGGCCATCCAATACGCCGCCCAAAACAACGGTCATGGCCAGTCGCTAGGGTATGGTGGCTCTCAGAGCAATGGGAGTGACGCCATGCACGAAGAAACCAAGCCGGAATCCCCCGAAACTCCCGCCGAGCTTGAGCACCCCCGTCGTGATGATGGTACACCCGAAAAACCGGCCACCGTGGCGGATTGGGAAGGTGAGAATGCCGGTGCTAGTGAAGATGCACCCATGCAGCAGGGAGGACAGTCATGACGACCGCCGAAGCACCGGGCAAAATGGTTGGCAAGGCAATCAAGCGCCGCGAAGATCCGCGGCTGATCACGGGCCAGGGCAACTACCTTGACGATATCAAGCTGCCGGGCATGCTGTATGCCGCGATCGTGCGCTCACCGTATGGCCATGCCCGCATCAAAAATATTAATGTCGCTGCGGCGCAGGCCCATCCCGGCGTTGTCGCCGTGATCACTGGCGCCGAGATCGCCAAGGAGCAAAATCCCTTACCCTGCGCCTGGGCCGCCGGTGGTGTTCAGAACAATGTTAATACGCCGCGAGCCTTGGCTGTAGATGTAGTGCGCTACGTTGGCGAAGGCGTAGCATTGGTGGTGGCCGAGGATCGTTATGTGGCCCATGATGCGCTCGATCTGGTCGAAGTCGACTACGAGCCACTTGACGTGGTCGTTGATGCCGAGGCGGCCACCAAAGCTGGCACGGTGCAGCTCCATGAAAACGCTCCCAATAATGTTGTCATGCACTGGACCTGTGGTGCTGAGCAGCCGACCGCGCAGGCGATCGAGCAGGCCGAGGTCGTGGTCAAGCAACGCATCCTCAATCAGCGTCTGATCCCGACGCCCATGGAAACGCGTGGCTATATCTCCCGCTACGACAGTGCAACGGGTGAGTATACGATCTGGATGAGTTCACAGGCCCCGCACGTCCATCGCCTGTTACTGACCGCCTTTGTGCTGGGTATTCCTGAAAACAAGATGCGCTGCATCGCGCCCGATATTGGCGGCGGCTTCGGAGCCAAAATCTTTGTGTATCCCGAGATGGCTTCGACGTTGTATGCCGCCAAGGTCGTCGGTCACCCGGTGAAGTGGGTCGAGACGCGCCGTGAAAGTTGCGCGGTAACCACACACGGCCGTGACCATATCACCGATCTTGAAATCGCTGGTACCAAAGACGGTAAGATTACCGGTTTACGCGTACATACCTATGCGAATCTGGGCGCTTATTGCTCGACCATCGCCCCCGGTGTTGCAACGACGCTCTATGGGCGCATGGTCGCTGGCGTCTACAAAATCCCGCATGTGTTTGTCGAAGTCGACGGTGTCTACACCAACACCAGTATGGTCGATGCCTATCGTGGTGCGGGACGTCCAGAGGCCGCCTATGTGATTGAGCGGGCCGTCGATATGTTCGCGCAAAAATTGGGCATGGACCCTGCCGAAGTACGGCGACGCAATTTCATTCAGCCGGATGAATTTCCCTATGATACCGGCATCGGGATGTTGCCCTATGACAGCGGCAACTACGAGCCGGCGCTCGACAAAGCGCTGGCAATGGCGGGCTACAAGAACTTTGCCCAGGAGCAGGCTGATGCACGTAAGGAGGGCCGCCTATTAGGCCTAGGCATCTGCACATACGTAGAGGTCTGCGGTGTCGCCCCAAGCAAGTGGATTGGCCTCGCCGGTCAGGGCTGGGGCGCGGGCTTATGGGAAAGCGCCAATGTGAAGGTCCACCTGACGGGCAAAGTGGTCGTGACCACTGGCTCTATGCCCCATGGCCAGGGCCACGAAACCAGCTTTGCCCAGCTCGTCTCGGATGAGTTAGGTGTGCCGTACGAAGACGTGATCGTCGAGTATGGCGATACGCAGGGTACCCCCTTTGGCTATGGCACCTATGGTTCGCGCTCGGCCGCCGTCGGCGGTACTGCCATCTTCAAAAGTGTTAGCAAAATCAAGGACAAGGCCCGTAAGCTCGCAGCACATATGCTCGAAGCGGCGGAAGAAGATATTATCTTCGAGAATGGCAAAGCATCGGTCCGTGGTGCCCCTGACTCCGCCAAAACGATTCAGGATATCGCACTCCAGGCACACGTCGCCTATGATTTGCCGGCGGGTATGGAGCCCTACCTAGATGAGACGACCTACTATGATCCGCCGAATTGCACCTTCCCGTTCGGCACGCATGTCTGCCTCGTCGAGATCGACGCCGATACCGGCAAGGTAACACCGTTGCGTTATATCGCGGTTGACGACGTGGGCAAGGTCATTAATCCTTTGATCGTTGATGGTCAGTTGCATGGCGGCATTGCCCAGGGCATGGCTCAGGCGCTCTACGAGGCCGCCGTCTACGATGACAATGGTCAGCTGTTGACCGGTTCGTTGATGGATTATGCGATTCCCAGGGCCGATATGGTGCCGCATTACGAACTTGATCGCACCGAGACACCCTCGCCGGTCAATCCGATGGGTGTGAAGGGTGCGGGCGAAGCAGGGACCATTGCCGCTGCGGCTACCGTCTCGAACGCGGTCGTCAATGCGTTACAGCACTTGGGCATTCAACACCTTGACATGCCCTACACCTCGGAAAAGGTCTGGCGTGCGATTCACGAACGCAACGGAGGGAATGGTCATGTTTCCTAATGATTTCGAGTATGTCGCACCTGCGACGATCAACGAAGCTGTGGCGCTGCTCCAGGCCAATCCCGACGCGAAAGTCCTGGCCGGCGGTCACTCGTTGCTGCCGGCCATGAAGCTGCATCTGTCCACTCCATCAATGCTGGTCGACATTGGCAAGATTCCAGAACTCAAGGGTATTCATGTCAACGGTGGCGTGAGCATTGGCGCGTATACGACCTACCGTGAGTTAGAAACCTCCCAGGAGGTCGTTCAACGGCTGCCCATTTTAGCCGACTGCGCCAGCAAAGTGGGCGATCCACAAGTCCGCAATTGTGGTACGATCGGTGGATCGGTCGCGCATGCCGACCCCGCCGCCGACATGCCGGCGGTCGTGTTGGCACTCAATGCCACGATGAAGGCGATCGGTCCGCAAGGAGAGCGGAGCATTGCCGTTGACGATTTCTTTGTCGAAATGCTCCAGTCAGCTCTCGCTCCTGATGAACTTCTCACCGAGATTAACATCCCGCCAATGCCGGCGCGGATGGGCAGCGCCTACGAGAAGTTCAAACATCCGGCCTCCGGCTACGCGATTGTCGGAGTGGCAGTCATGGTGCACTTGGCTACAGATGGCAAGGTGAGCGATTGTCGCATCGCGGTCACGGGTGCCGGGCCGAAGGCACAACGTGCCCATGCTGTTGAGGATGCCCTGAAAGGCGGCTCCGAGGTGGACGCTGCAGCCCAAAAGGCGGGTGATGGCCTCGAATACCTCAGTGATATGTCAGCTTCGGAGGAATACCGGGCGCAGCTGACGCGTGTCTTGACCCGCCGGGCCTTACACAAGGCGATGGAGCAGGCACGCTAACGCTCCGCTTTTTTTGGACAAGCGCAAAGATGCGTTAGCTGTATCTTTGCGCTTGTATGCTTCTGATTACAGGTGAATTGCATGGTCGGTTTCGTCTCTATCGATGCACTACAACAAGCGTTGACAGCGCAGCAGTATATTGCTGATCGCCCGCTCGCTACTGCGATCTACCTGTCCTTGAAGCTACGAAAGCCATTGCTGCTCGAAGGCGAAGCCGGTGTTGGCAAGACCGAAGTGGCCAAGGTACTGGCTCATATCCTGCAGGGACGCTTGATCCGTTTGCAATGTTATGAAGGGCTTGACATTGCGACGGCGGTCTATGAATGGAACTACCCACGGCAGATGCTGTACCTGCGCGCCGCCGAACTTGAGGGCGAAGGCAAGGATCAAGCTTTGCATGATATTTTCGGCAGAGATTTTTTGTTGCGGCGTCCACTCCTGCAGGCGTTAGAAGCCACGGCGGATGGCCCGCCGTCAATTCTGCTGGTCGATGAGCTGGATCGTGCTGATGACGAGTTCGAGGCCTTTTTACTGGAAGTTTTGAGCGACTTCCAGATCTCGATCCCGGAGTTGGGCACGATTCGCGCGATCCAGCCGCCGGTCGTGATTCTGACCTCAAATCGCACCCGCGATATTCACGACGCGCTCAAGCGCCGCTGCTTGTACCATTGGATTGCCTATCCCTCTATCGAGAAAGAAATCGCCATCGTGCAAGGCAGACTGCCGGGCGTCGGCGAGCGTTTGATCCAGCAGGTCGTGGCCTTCGTCCACGAACTGCGGGCCATGGATCTCTACAAGCTGCCGGGCATTGCTGAAACCTTGGATTGGGTGGCGGCATTAACTGCCCTTGATCGTACTGCGCTTGATCCAGAAACAGTTGACGATACCCTGGGTGCGATCCTCAAGTATCAGGACGACATGGAGGTGGTTCGCAAGCGTGGGCTGCAGACACTCGTGGAGCAGGTAAGCTGACCCGCATCGTATGTGACGGATGGAGGATTATTTAAGATGCAACGGATGGAACTGATCAGGCCGGGACCGGGCCAGGAATCTGTCTGGGATTATCCGCGACCCCCCCGCGTTGAGCCATCGTCCAAACACATCGAAATCATCTTCAACAGTGTGGTCATAGCCAATAGCCACCGCGCGCAACGGGTCTTAGAAACCAGCCATCCACCGGTCTATTATATTCCGTCTCAGGATGTGCGTATGGAATACCTAGAGCGGGCCTCGGGTGCCACGATTTGTGAATGGAAGGGGCGGGCGATCTACTATACCGTGATCGTCGCTGGACGCCGGGCCACTAAAGCCGTCTGGTCCTATCCCGATCCGACCCCGCGCTATGCGATCCTGCGTGATTATCTGGCATTTTATCCCAGTAAAATGGATCGCTGTTGCGTAGATGGTGAACGGGTGACCGCGCAGCCGGGCGATTTCTATGGCGGCTGGATTACGCGCGAGATCGTCGGCCCTTTCAAAGGCGATCCCGGTACCTGGGGCTGGTAGTCCCAGCGCACGCTCATGCTACCAACGACCGATCATCACCTTCTTGACCACCTGCTGGCCTTTGGCCGGTTGTTGCGCCAATTTGGTCTACCCATCGCTCCAGGCCAGATGCTCGATCTGTTAGCTGCACTCGTATATATTGAGCTGGGGCAGCGCGAAGACGTGCGGCACACCTGCCGCACGGTGCTGGTGCGACGACGCGAAGATCTGCCTGTTTTCGATGAAGCATGGGAGTTTTTCTGGGCGGCTCAGCGCCAAGGCAACCCCAGTGGCTTTGCTCTGCCCGACACTCCGGTCAAAGAGCTGCAAATCCCGCGTCGCCTGCAACGCCCACGTCCGCAGCGTATGGAGGACGAGGATCGGCCACCCGACGAGCAGCACGAAATCGAAATCGAGATGTCGTATAGCCAAAGTGAGCAGTTGCGCCACAAAGACTTCGCCCACTTTACGGGCGACGAGCTCGACCGCGCACGTGAACTAATCGCGCAGTTACGCTACCGCATGGCGCTACGACCGACCCGCCGCTGGCAAGCGGGGCGCAGCCGGCGTATCGATACGCGCCGCACCTTGCGCCAGACGCTACGGAACGGTGGCGAAGTCCTTACGCTGCTACGCCGAGAACGCAGCTGGAAGCAGCGTCCCCTGGTCGTGTTGTGCGACATCAGCGGCTCAATGGAGCGCTACAGCCGTATCCTGCTCCAGTTTGTTCATACGGTCGGAGCTGGGCTGCGTGATGTCGAAATCTTTGTCTTTGGCACCCGTCTCACGCGTATCACCCGTGCTCTTGAACATCGGGATATCGACGAGGCGGTCGATCTGGTAAGCAACGTAGTCGTAGATTGGGGCGGCGGCACACGCATCGGTGACGCGATCAAGACCTTTAACTGGCAATGGGGCCGGCGTGTGCTTGGTCATGGCGCAATTGTACTGTTGATTAGCGATGGCTGGGATCGGGGCGATCCCGCCCTTCTGGCCCGCGAGATGGGGCGTTTGCAGCGTACCAGCCATCGGCTGATCTGGCTCAATCCTCTACTTGGCCGCGCTGGCTACCAACCACTAACCCGTGGCCTACAAGCTGCCCTGCCCTATGTCGACGACTTTTTGCCGGTCCACAACCTCCAGGCATTAGAGCAATTAGGTCCAACGCTGGCTGAAAGCCTGATAAGTAACGTGGGCAGGTCCGCTCCCCGCCCACGGGTATCATAAGGCTGGAGCGCTAGTCCAAAAGGCTATACGCCGGCAGCGTTAAGAACTCCACGAAATCGTCCGCTAAGGCTATTTGATCAAGCAAAGCGACGGCCTGGCTGTAGTGGCGGGTCTCCTTGCCGCCTAGTTTGTGCAGTTCCTCATCCCGGATGCGTTGATACAAGGCAGCATCCACAGGCTGACTCGAATCAAGCTGCGCGTACTGGTGTGTCCACTGCCAGATTTGTGCGCGCGAGATCTCAGCGGTCGCTGCGTCTTCCATCAAGTTATAGATAGCCGCCGCCCCATTGCCGCCCAGCCATGAGTCGAGATATTGCAACGCAACACTAACATTATTTCGTACACCGGCTTCCGTTATCTTACCGCCGGGGATGGCGACGTCGATCAATTCATCAGCGCTGACGTGTACATCCTCGCGCAGCTTCTCTTTTTGGTGCGGCTGGTCGCCTACGATGTGGTCGAAAATCTCCATGGCCAGAGGCACGAGATCGGGATGCGCGACCCAGGTCCCGTCAAAGCCATCATTTGCTTCGCGCTCTTTGTCTTCACGCACCTTCATCATAGCTGTCTCGTTGACCTGCGGGTCTTTGCGGCTCGGAATGAACGCGGCCATGCCGCCAATCGCATGTGCCCCCCGCCGGTGGCACGTCTTCACTAGGAGTTGGGCATAGGTGCGCATAAACGGCACGGCCATCGTCACCTGTGCGCGGTCGGGCAACATGAAGCCGGGCCGGTTACGCAACTTCTTGATCATGCTAAAGATATAATCCCAGCGCCCGGCATTCAGGCCAGCGGCATGCTCTCGCAGTTCATACAAAATCTCGTCCATCTCGAAGGCCGCCAGAATCGTTTCGATTAACACCGTCGCCCGAATCGTGCCTCGGGCGATGCCAAGCAGATCCTGTGCCGAGTTAAAGACCTCATTCCATAGCTGGGCTTCTCGATGGCTTTCGATCTTCGGCAGATAGAAGTAAGGGCCGCTACCGCGCTGCAGCAACTCGTGGGCGTTATGAAAAAAGTACAGCCCAAAATCGAGCAGGCTGGCAGCGATAGCGTGGCCATCGACCAACACGTGTTTCTCCGTCAAGTGCCAGCCCCGCGGACGGACGATCAGGACAGCAGGCTGCTCGTTGAGACGGTAGACTCGTCCGTCGGGGTTCGTAAACTCAATCGTGCCCCGTACCGCATCCCGTAAGTTGAGCTGACCCTGAATCACATTCTCCCAGGATGGCGCGAGTGAGTCTTCGAGGTCGGCCATAAACACACTGGCCCCAGAATTCAAGGCGTTGATCATCATTTTACGCTCGACCGGCCCGGTAATCTCAACTCGACGTTTTTGTAGGTCGGCAGGTGCCGGTGCGACTTGCCAGTCACTGTCCCGAACATGCGCCGTTTCGGCAAGGAAGCCCGGCAAATCTCCGCCGTCGATCGCTCCCTGACGTTCGGCTCGTTGTGCGAGCAGTGTTTCGCGCGTTGGGTTAAATTGACGGTGGAGCTGTGCTACGAAATCGAGTGCTTGTGGGGTCAAAATTTCGCGAAACGCCTCGCTGAGCGGTCCGGTAATGTTGATATCGCCATCCATCTCAGGCTCCTTCTACTATATACCTCGGAATTAACGCGATGTGGAAAGCATACCTTACTCCACACACCTTGCAAAGTGTTAGCCCACAGCACGCTGCTAGCTGAAATACCGTATACTATGCTAGTGCTCCCAGCCCCTGGTGACTCATAGTTGAGGAACGAGCATGAAAAACCGCATCATTGATGAACTGCGCGACATTGTGGGCGTGCACGGGCTGATTGTGGAGCCCGATCAACTGCGCACCTACGAATGCGACGGCTTGACGAACTTTCGGGTCATGCCCTCCGCTGTTGTACTCCCCGCTAGCAGCGAGCAAGTCCAGCGCGTGGTGCGTATGTGCCACGAGGAGCGCATCCCCTTCGTTGCCCGCGGCTCCGGCACCGGTTTGAGTGGTGGTGCCTTGCCGGTCGATGGCTGCATTGTCATTAGCCTGGCGCGGCTCAATCGTATCCTGCATGTCGATCTGCCTAATGCGCGGGTGGTGGTTGAGCCGGGGGTAATTAATGCCGCCGTCACACAACGTGTCGCGCCCCACGGCTATTTTTATGCTCCCGATCCTTCTTCTCAGTCGGTTTGTACCATCGGCGGCAACATCGCCGAGAACTCAGGCGGGGCCCACTGCCTGAAATACGGCTTTACTGTGAACCATGTGCTCGGCCTCAAGGTGGTTCTGCCGAACGGCGAACTAGCAGAATTAGGCGGCATGGCGCTCGATACACCCGGCTATGATTTGCCGGGTATTTTTGTTGGTTCAGAAGGGACGCTGGGCATTGCCATCGAGGTAACGCTCCGCATCGTGAAGCGCCCCGAAGCTGTCCAAACCCTGCTGGCAGCCTTTAACTCGCCCGACGAGGCCGGTGCAGCGGTCAGCGAC
Source organism: Herpetosiphonaceae bacterium (assembly GCA_013821605.1). Classification (GTDB taxonomy): domain Bacteria; phylum Chloroflexota; class Chloroflexia; order Chloroflexales; family Kallotenuaceae; genus JACDGP01. The sequence continues at coordinate 11,460 of JACDGP010000082.1, read as the reverse complement.
ATTATTGCTCGTGGCATCTTGCCGGCGGCGATCGAGATGATGGATCGCTTGGCGATCGAGGCTGCTGAGGCCGCAGTCCATGCTCATTATCCGATGTGTGATGGTTTGCTGTTAGTCGAACTCGACGGCCCCACAGCCGAGGTTGACTTGCTGATGCAGGAGGTCAAGGCGATTTGCAGTGACTGTGGTGCCTGGGAACTACGCTTGGCGCAATCCGAGGCCGAGCGCACGGTGGTGTGGAAGGGTCGTAAAGCTGCTTTTGCTGCTATGGGCCGTATCTCGCCGGATTATATCGTCCAGGATGGAGTTATTCCCCGCACTGCCTTGCCGCGTGTCCTGCGTGATATTGAAGCGTTGAGTGCTGCCGCCGGGCTACGCGTCGCCAACGTCTTTCACGCAGGCGACGGCAACCTGCATCCACTCGTGCTGTATGACCGGACCATCGCAGGTCAGGAGCATGTCGCCGAAGAGCTATCTTTTGCCATTCTAAAGCTGTGTGTCGATGCGGGCGGCTCCATTACCGGCGAACACGGCGTTGGGCGGGAAAAACAGAAGTTTATGTCGGTCATGTTTGCCGAGCCTGATTTGGACACCATGCAGTTGGTCCGTTGCGCCTTCGATCCCTACCACTTGTCGAACCCCGACAAGGTATTTCCACGAACGCGCCTATGTGCCGAAAAACCGGGTCGTTACGAGCCCCATCCCCTGGAAACCGCCGGTATCGCAGAACTCTTTTAAGGAGCCTGGATCGTGACCCAATCTGTGTTGCTGCAAGCGGAACTCAGCGCCCTCGTTGGTGCGGCGCATGCCTCTGCCACATCGTCCGACGATATGGTTGATGGCCTCCAGCCGCAACTGATCGTTGAGCCTGGCGATGTCGATGAGTTGAGTGCAGTCCTCCGTTGGGCCAACGACGCTGGCGTCCATGTGCTCCCACGGGGTGGCGGGACCAAGCAAGGATGGGGCAACGCGCCACATGGTGGTGAACTCATCCTGTCTACCCGGCGGCTCAACCAGGTGCTCGAGCATGCCTGGGGTGATATGACGGCCTCGGCTCAAGCTGGTTGTACGGTGGAAGCCTTCAACCTGCGACTGGCGGAACACGGCCAACAACTGGCATTAGATCCCTTATGGCCCAATCAAGCGACGATCGGCGGCGTTCTGTCCGTGAATGACAGCGGTGCGCTCCGCCTGCGCTATGGCTCACTGCGTGATTTGATCATTGGCATCACGATTGTGTTGCCCGATGGCACGATTGCACGCAGCGGGGGCAAGGTCGTTAAGAACGTGGCCGGCTATGACCTGCCCAAGCTGCTGACGGGCTCATTCGGTACGCTTGGGGTGATCGTGGATGCGACCTTCCGCTTGTATCCGCTGCCCCACGCGCTACGAACTGTCACCATTAATGCCCCGAATGCGGCCCTCGCCAATGAACTTCTGCTACGCGTACTTGACTCCACGCTCGTACCGGTCAGTATGCAGCTCCGTGCTGGTAGCGGCAGGCCGCTGCAGCTTGACATCTGCTTTGTGGGGAGCACCGCTGCGATCAATGTTCAGACCGAGCAACTTGCGCGCCTCTGCCTCGCTATGGGTTGCGTAGCAGAAACGGCAGCGGACGAGTTAGTGCCATGGCAAGCCCGGGAAGCATTATGGGCTGGTGATTCGGGGGCCGTCGTTTGTAAAATGAGTCTTTTGCCTGCTCAGCAAGCCCTGCTGGTGGCTGAAGTAGAGCGGCTCACCACGGCGCTCCGCCTCCAGTGGGAGTTGGTAACCCAAGCCGTTGGTGTTGGCACAGTGCGGCTGGCGGGAGCCAATGATCAGGTGCTGATGGTTGGCCTCAAACTGTTGCGCAGTTGGGCCGAAGCACAGGGTGGTTCACTCGTCGTGCTGGCCGCTCCCACAACTGTCAAGCAGCGGATTGACGTGTGGGGCCAAGCCCCTGCTGCTTTACCCGTGATGCGCCGTGTCAAAGAGCACTTCGATCCGCATGGCATCCTCAACCCGGGTCGTTTTGTAGGAGGTATCTGATGGAGGCGACCATCTTCGACTCATTCCACCCACCGTCGCCGGAACTGATCGACGACTGTGTCCATTGCGGCTTTTGTTTGCCGACCTGTCCCACCTATCTCTTATGGGGCGAAGAGATGGACTCGCCACGCGGCCGCATTTATTTAATGAACATGGGTAACCGGGGCCAGGCCGAACTCAATAGTACCTACGTGCGCCACTTTGACCAATGCCTCGGCTGTATGGCCTGTGTCACTGCCTGTCCTTCGGGTGTACAATACGACAAGCTGATCGAGGCCACCCGTGCACAGATCGAACGCCATTACTCCCGGACGCTGCCCGATAAGCTCTTTCGCCGCCTCTTGTTCGCGCTGTTTCCGTATCCCAACCGGCTCCGCCTGCTGGCTGCGCCCTTGTGGCTTTACCAGATCTCTGGGCTACGCCGGCTCGTGCAACACTCCGGCATCTTAGAACTCCTCCCGGCCCGGCTTAAAGCCATGGAGGCGCTCCTGCCGCCGGTGTCGTTCAGTGGGTTGCGCTCACGGCTACCGCGCGAGCTGGCAGCGCATGGCACGCAGCGCCGCCGCGTTGGCTTGCTGCTTGGTTGTGTGCAGCGCGTCTTTTTCGCCGGCGTTAATGCGGCGACGGCACGCGTACTGGTCGCCGAAGGTTGCGAAGTCGTTGTGCCGCCCGACCAAAGCTGCTGTGGTGCCTTAATGGTGCACGCCGGGGAAGAAGCGGATGCGCTGGCGCTGGCACGTCGGATGATCGATACCTGGGAAAAGGCCGAGATCGATACCCTGGTTATCAACGCGGCCGGCTGTGGCTCGACACTCAAAGAATATGGCTACTTGTTGCGTGATGATCCGTCCTATGCCGCCCGTGCTCGGGCCTTCTCGGCCAAGTGCAAAGATATCATGGAGTTCTTAGCCGAGTTGGAGCCGCACGCGCCGCGCTATCCACTTACATTGCGCGTCGCCTATCACGACGCTTGCCACCTGCAGCATGCTCAAGGTATTAAGCTGCAGCCTCGCGCAGTGCTGCACACTATCCCCGGCCTTGAGATCGCTGAAATTGAGGAGGCGGCCATCTGTTGCGGCTCGGCCGGCATTTATAACTTAACCGAGCCAGAACCGGCCCAGCAACTTGGCGACCGCAAAGTTAAGCATGTACTGGCGACCGGGGCCGATCTGATCGCCACCAGCAATCCCGGTTGTTTGTTGCAAATTATGAATGGCCTGGAGCGCGCCGGCCACCCGCTACCGGTCGTTCATCCGGTCGAGTTGATCGATGCCTCGATCCGGGGTATCATCCCGGCAGCGCTGCGACGCTCTTGATCCTATTCCTCTTCTATGCACGGCTGATTGCTATACCCCGAACGAAAGGCGGCCACGCAGTTGGTCTCAAGCTCGAAACGATGGCGTAGCGTGCAACCCGCGTCGTTGCCCAACAGATGAATCGAAATCGAGGGCTCGGTTGACGTCGTTTGCACCCGGTGAATATCGCCCTCCGGCGGCAGTAGGGCATAGAACTCGCCGCTGTGCAAGGTATGGACTGCGGTGACGGCAAGCTGGGCCATTCCGTCCTCAAAATTACGTTTGTCCAGACGGTATACCTCTTCCCGTTGCTCGCCGCAGTACAGACCAACCAAGCCCCAAGCCAGATGATCATGAATCGGCGTCGCCGAGCCAACTGGCACGACCAATGAAAAGAGCGTCAGCGCGCGGTCGGCAGCGCGATAGAGCAGATACTGTCCAATGCCGCCGCCCATGCCACCAGCTGTATACGGCTGAGCGAACGGTTCAGGTAGCCAACCATCGCTTTGCAGTAGTTTCCCGAAGGCCGGTTTAAGCTGCTCAACCAGCTCTGCCGGCTCTTCGGTGTGTACCATCGCCGTTTGTACCGTCTCGATAAACTGCTTGATAATGACACTGTCGGTGTAATACTCTTCGGCAGCAGTATTTGTACGGTTGTTATTCGTATGCATCATCCTGCGCCCTCCCTTTCGTGTGGACCGCTCAACCCTCTAGTGGCGCGAGTTGGTATTCACATGTTCCCATGCACTCGTTTGCCAGTCGTCGCTTGCCCCGTTCGCCGGGACGAAGGTCGGCAACGTCACCAATAAATAGTGGCTCAACGCATTGAGATACGGCTCGTACATCCTACGCAGTTCCTGTACGCGCTGCTCCGGTGTACTGCCCGGCGTGCGGAACACACCGACCGGCTCGAGCATCGTCCGCAGCTTTTGGAAATCCGCAGCTGGTAAACGTTCAGCGGCAGCACCGTCTGGCCGGGCATTAAGAATTTGTGACAAATCGACTGCCGCGTGACGACAAATGGCAAAAGTGAGTTGGGCAACGTTAGCCGTCGCGCCATCACAACCGACTATGACCAAGGCACACAGATCTAAGATAGTCGTCAGTGCACCCAGCCACGACTGCTGATCGTGCTGCGAGCGATAGTAGGCGAGCACGGGAAACGAAATATGGCTTTCAAGCAACTCGGCGGCCCAGCGTTCCCAGTCACGCAACAGCTGAATGAGCGGTTCTGTGCCCTCATCGGGTCTCAGCCGCCGTAATAGCTCAACTGCACTCGACGGCGAACCCGCCCGTGCATCCAGCAGCGAGATGCTGACCTCGCGGCGGCTGAAGGCCTGGTATAGCACTGGTAGATAACCGATGACGACGGCCAAAAAACCAAAGCCAGTCCCAGCTTCAATCACGGTTAGCACGCGAGCTAGCGCACTGTTGGGCGTGACATCGCCTAATCCGAGCGTAAAAAAGGTTGTGCCACTCATATACAGGTCGGTGTTAATGGTTGGCGAGCCCTGTGCCATGCTCAAATGCGAGCCAAGCGCCCACTGCAAACACGCGAAGCTCGCGACTAAGCCAGCTGCCCAGATCACCAATAACAAGAGCAGTGAAAGCGGACCATAAAAGCTCAGATAGTTCTCACGGCGATTGCCTGGACTCAGCAGTCGTGCCCCAAGCCTGCATATCGTCCAACTCAAGCGGTAGAAGAGACGCGTCAGTCGTACCCCTTGGGCAGCCCGACGCGGCAAGATCATCGTTTGAAATGCGTCGAACAAAATCGTACCCAGGAGTACGAATCCGCCGATAGTTGCGAGCACGCGCACGGCTTGATCTCCTCTGTCTTTGGAGACATTGTAGCAGAGTCACTGTTGACACTGGCGCAGTGGATGAGAGTGTCATAGGACTTTTGAGCCATGCTGCCGGTACGACTGGACGGCGATGGCAGGCTAACGCTCCACTATAATCTCCAACGTACCCTCGAAAATGCAACATGCATGGGAGTCCGTCACGCAATGCTTGATCTGTCTGTCGCTGAACGCCGTCCCGCTCCTTCGTTGCTTGGGGCAATCTTGCTGCTCTTGCTCACCTATGTGGATCGCTGGATCACCGGTATCGTTCCCGGAATTGGCCAATGGCAACCGACGCTGTTGTATGTGCTCACTGTCGGGCTCGTGCTGGTCTATGTATTGGTTACGTGGTCAACCGATCCGAGTGCCTCGACATCCATGAAGCGGCGCGCCCGCACCCGCTGTACGATGCTGATGACCACCATTATTGCGCTCAATGTGTTGCTGCCAATGGGCTTTTTCATCCATGACCGGTTGGTGCGGGGCCCCTATCCCCAAAACGTGATAGACTGGCCTTTACAGATCGAGGCCGGCAGTAACCTGTTGCTCCAGAGCAAAAGTCCTTATGGCTATGATTATGCTCTGACCGAGATGAAGCTGTGGAGCGAGCGGGCCAACTTCCCTGGTAATCCGGCGCTCCATCACGCGATCCACCTGCCGATGAACTTTTTGCTGGCCGCCGTGGTGCTCCCCGTGTGGCGGGCGCTTTTCGGCTGGACTGATGCTCGCATCTTGCTCATTCCGGCATACGTGCTGGTGATCGTTTTTGCACCACGCTTGTGCGACCGATGGGAAGATGGACATGCCCTGCGCATCATCCTAGCCCTTAATCCGATCCTGGTCGACTCCTTTGAGGTCGGTTTGAGTGACTATCTTCTTTTAGCCCTGCTGATCGCCACGTTCACGCTCCGCCGTAGCGGACGTACCCGTGCGGCGGCTGCAATGCTCGGCGTGGCGGTAGCTACCCGCCAGTTTAGCTGGCTCTTGGTGCCCGCATACCTGGCTGCAGAATGGTGGACGTTGCCTGAGCAACCTATCAGGGTACATGTGGGGGCGTTGACACGCCGGGTTTGGCCACTTTTCGCCGTTGTGTCTGCCGTCATTCTGCCTTTTCTGTTGCTGGATGGGCGTAACTTTTATGCCGATGTGATTGCCTTCGGTAGCGGCGGTGTCACCGACGCTTACCCCATCGGTGGCCTTAACACATTTGGGATCAGCGCCTTCGTCGCTTTTCTACAGCAGGGGCTCGGCTATCGTTTTACGTTTCCCTGGATGCTGGTACAACTGGCGGCGGTGTTGCCGGTGCTCGGCTATACCATCGTATTGCAATGCCGTCATAACACCTTGCGCCGCTTGGTCCTAAGCTATGGAGTCGTGCTGGCCATCTTCATGTTCACCGGCCGCTTTATGCATACCAACTACCTCGGGTTTTTGTTCGCGATCCTGGTGCTCGCCTACTTCACAGCCGACACTCCGCTCAATGCACCGCGGCCTGAGAGTACTACACTTGGCGTAGAGCACGGCACAACACTCATGACCCATTTGACCATCCAGGGTACTTGACGATGTAGAAAGTACATAAGACTTGCCGTCGGGTAAGTGTAGTGCTTGATAAGGCTTCATAGAGTGTAAACGTCGAGACAGTTGGGTTGGCTAGGAATAACGTGGAGTGTTGGTTAAGGAACCCATATCTGGAGCACATACAAAAACAGAAAAAAGGCCATGCCCAGTACGCCGACGGTAATGGTAAATCCGAGCGCCAAGGGGCGCTTGATCCACATACCTAGCCCAATAAACACCGGGAAGGCCAGCAAAAGATGGCGCGGCAGCCCCATGTAGGGGTGGAATGGCCCGGTATAGTAGCTGAAGCTCACCAACGCGATCACGATCACATAGATGCGATAACTGGTGCGCAGTTCGCGCCAGGCTGCCAGGATAAAGCAGAGAAATACCCCAGCAAACAGGAGGTCAATGGCCAAGTCCAGGTCGGGCGACCTAACATATTTCACAAGTGCGAGCCCGAATGCCTGCCAGGGTGGGTAGAATGCCTGATGCGGCACTACCTTATTGGCACTCGCCGAGATGAGTAGGGAATAAATCAGGCTCTGCGGGTGGCTCCAGTCGATCTGTAGGTCCGCTAGTGCGATGGCCCGGTATGTCAACCAGATCAGTAAGCCCCCTGGTATGAGCGCCAGCGCCAGCCAGTTGCGATACTCGCGCCTGATGCTCCGTTTGTCGCGTCTCGATGCTTCCCAAAGTTCCCATGCTACAGGTAACAGGAGGAAGACCCCCTGTTGGCGCGCGAGCGCGGCGCAAGCCCCCGCTATTCCGGCCAGCAACCACTGCCGCTTCCGTGCCCACCACAAACACAGCACCGCGCACAGCAGCCAAAGGCTTTCGGTATAAGGTGCAAACAGGATAACTGCCGGCGGCGAGAACATGAGGAGCAGCGTGCTCGTGCGGGCCGCGGCCGGCTTTAGATCCAAGCGCGCCAGTCGCTCAAATGCAAGCAGGAGCAGGAGCGTAGCCATGGAACTGACCAAGAGCAGCGCTAACAGGGGTTGGCCGGTCAGACGGGCAACTGGCGTTGCCAGCCAAGGCAGCAACGGGTGAAATTGAGCTGTTCCATCGTCGATACGATAGCCTTGACGCACGATGCGAACATAGTACACCGCATCCCAGCGCTCCCATGGCGCTACCACGACACGTTCCAACCAGTTGTCCCATGGGAGCGAGGGTGGCCACGCTGGTATTCGTAGTTCGCGTTGGGTCAATGGCCGTATAGGTGCCATTAGCAACGCCCAGAGGATGGTGAGGACCCTCACGACCGCCCAGATCGCAACTAACTGCCACTCCGAACGGGAAAGCACGTGTTGTAGGCCAGAAAATGCTTTCACTGACGGGACTACAGTCAATGGTCTGTGCATATGCAATTCACTATCAGGCATACTTAACGCACCCGCTGGTAGACGCTATATTGACCATCCTCATGAATCAAGCGAAAGGCCCCACTTTTGAGGACGGGTGTATACAGATTATTGCCTTTGCTAAAGGTACCGAGGACCAGATAATCTGGGTTAGCGGCAAGCGGATCATAGTCAACCGTCACAGTTTGTCCTAGCAAGCTTCGATGATTCAAGGTCACATGCGTTTGATCGGGCGGAAAGTGATACGGGCGATGCAGTAAAAAGTGCAATTCACTTTCATAGGTTTCAATCAGCGCATGGGGTGGAGTGATCGTATCCAGGAACTGTGCGACGCGCTGCGCAGAGCGATCCTCGCCGTGCAGATAGTAATGCGAGATCGTGCGCAAGGTGAGCGGGAAAGCTTCCATCAGCAGCAAGAGCACGAGCCAGGCTCCGGCAGTTTGCCGATTCCAACGCTGGTGCAATAGTCCCTGGATTGCCCGGTTCAACGTCGTCATGACGTTGAAGTGATCCGTAAGGTCATACAAGAAAGCCGCTACAAAGATGCTGCCGATAAAGGTCGCTGGAAAGAGATAGCGGGGTACGCCGACGGATAAGAGCACAAACCAAGCTAACCAACTGCCGCTTACTGACCATAGTACAAGGCGTAAGATGATCGTAGCCTCCGTTACTTGCGTGTGATCACGATGCAGGTCGTGCCATAACCTGTTGGCAGCATAACCAAGTCCACAAAGGGTCGGCACGCCAATAACCAATACGTTTTGGAGCGCGAACAAGCGGTTGAACAGCGTGGGGACAATCGCCAGCACATCATACAAGCCGGTCACCGTACCATACTCTGATGTGGCTGCCACGCGGTGTCCCTGCCAAACTATATTCATCCCCATCAGCAAAAGCTGCACGCCCCCCAGCGTGGCAAATATGCTAGCACATAGCAGCATTGCTACTCGCCAACGGCGTTGCACAACTGTCCAGATAAACGGAGCGAGCAGTGAAAGCGCCCAGAATGGTAGGACCTGCGCCTTAGTTGATACAGCCACGGCCCAACATACAACCGCAACACCAATAAACCATGTTGAGCGACGAAGTGCTAGTAGCAGACACGTATAGCCGGCCAACAGGTAGCAGAGCATCGGCATTTCGCCCAGCACCTGGCGACCCATCAACAATGGATGGAGTTGCGGGTGAATCGATAGGAGTAACAACACCGCTATCGTGCCCACGGCGACAACCCGGTTATACAACCGGTGAGCCAGGTAATAGATCAGGCCGAGGGTAAGGACGGTACACAGGACGCCAAACAATCGCGCCTGCCAGATGCCAACGCCGAACAGTCGAAATGATAGTGCCACCGGTCCAGTTACCCAAAACGAGGCTTCTAGACCGGTCGGAGCTGACTGACCGCTCAACAACCGCCCATACAATCCACGTTCAACCCAATTGCGTGCTACCGAGGTTGTCCAACCTTCGTCCCACCACATGGGCGGATCCGCAAGATGCCAAAGCCCTAGTCCAAATAGAAGTAAGGCCGACACCGGCACGCGCAGCCAGTGTAACCCGGCTTTGGTCGTCCACCCCGCCGGGATAGACTCTTTTACAGCCTGTAGACTGTTCACAGGCTTTCTTGGGCTAGCTTGTCGCCAGAAAACGGTCTTTGTGCAAGCCGCTGCCGGTGACGATGCCACGGGTGGTAGAGGAGCAGTATCAGAATATAGACATAGAAGATGATGCGTAGTCCAATCAGGACGGGAATCATTGTTGCTTGCGTCAGGCCAAAGAGCCCAAATAAATAGAGCATGGTGAAATCGTAGACCCCTAAGCCGCCGAGGACCTGGATGGGGATGAGGCTGAGCAGTTGGCTCAGTGCAACGACTAAAACCAGCGAGACGGGCTCGATTGCCACATGGAATAGTTGCATGTTGCAATACGCGAAGGCGAAGGTCAGCCCCTGTGTAAGCACAGCATAACCCAAGACCTGTATGATCTTCCGCCGCAGCGAGGTAGTATCGATGTCACTTAGAGTTGTTAACGTGACGACCATTCGCTGCGTGAGAGCAAAACGGTCGAGATGTGTATAGCAACTTAATCTGTGCAAGTTAATAACAACCCAACGGCGAAACAGAACTGTCGCCAGCAACAGCAGGCCGAGGAACAGCGCTCCACTACCGAGGAGCAGAGTCACTCCATGCAGTATCCCCATCTGATGCCAGTCCAAGGCTCCGGCAGCCACGATCACCGATCCTAATATCACTATATCGGCTAGGCGAGCCATGATGATCGAGGCAATGCCCGAGCTGATCGCCACGCGATGCTGTCGACGTAGCACGGCAAGGTAGGATACGAGGCCGGCACTATCCGCGATGGTATTCGTGACTACCGTTTTAATGATCGTCACTTCCAACAGTTCGCCGAACGGCACGGCTTGATCCAGCAGCGCCCAGGAGCGGCGGGCCATAACAACCAAGCTCCCATAATAGGCGACCATGCTGAGAAGCAGCCAGGGCAGCGAGATATGCTGCCAAACTGCTACCTGTTCCGACCAACTAGTGCGGGACAATACGAACCCGACCAGCAGCAGCGCCACGCCAAACTTGATAATCTGCCATAGCCCTATTCTTGGCGAGCGGCGAGTCTTGCTCACAGGTGTCATGAGCACCTAAACAGTTGGATAGCCTTGATCACTCGGTCCTGCTCGTCGTCAACCATTGTGTTGAAGAATGGCAAACGTAGAATGCGAGCACTGATATCCTCCGTTACCGGACAATCCCCCGGTGCCCCCCCAAAGCGGCGGCCCATTGGGGACAAATGGAGTGGTTGATAATGAAAGACGCTGAGGATGCCATAGTCTTTCAAGTGAGTAATTAATGCTTGTCGCTCGTCGAGCGATGGGAGTAACAGGTAGAACATATGGTAGGGCTGCTCGCACTCCGGCGGAACGACCGGTAATTGAATACCATGGTGCTTGGCCCAGGAGCTCAGCTCAGTACAATAGCGCTGCCAGATACGGCGTCGATTCCGCTGGATCTTCTCTCTGGCTTCAAGCTGGCCTAATAGGAAGGCAGCCAGCAGATCAGAAAGCAGGTAGCTAGAGCCAAGCGCGACCCAACTATATTTGTCGACCTGTCCGCGGAAGAAGCGGCTCCGATCCGTACCCTTTTCGCGAATAATCTCGGCTCGTTCAATGTACTGCGGATCATTCAACAGCAAGGCACCGCCCTCACCACACGAGACGTTTTTGGTTTCATGAAAACTTTGGGTCGCCATACAGCCAAACGTACCCAGTGGTTTACCTTTATAGGTGCCAAATAACCCGTGGGCGTTATCTTCGACTACGGCCACGCCATGTCGTGTCGCGATTTCCAGGAT
>JACDGP010000081.1 GCA_013821605.1 Herpetosiphonaceae bacterium | reverse complement strand
CGTATGGAACGTGGTAGCCGATGGATTTGGTAACAATGATCCGGGTTCAGGGCGTGAAAAAGGCCGGCGTTCAATGTGGGATACGATTCATCCAGGACGCCGTTGGGCCACAGCATTGCCAAATAACGAGTTGTCAGTGGATGAGATATGGGAGAAGATCAACCATGCCTTGGCCGGTGATACTACGGCGTTCTTATCGTCGGAAGATCAATTGGCCGAGGCGCAATCAGACGACGATTAAGCTCGGCGCGAATTCAGTATGACTACCCGAGTGACGCCATGAGTTCCACCCTCTCCGGATGCATCGTGAACGTGAGGCGCTTGAGTTCGTCATAGACTTGTCTCGAGAGAATTTCGGCTATCTTCACTGGCACGGCGTTCCCAAGCTGGCGACGGGTTTCCGTCCACGAATTCGCGAAGTACCACTCGTCGGGGAATGTCTGCAGCCGTGCCAACTCCCGGACCGTGAAATAGCGCACCGACCCATTATCACGACGCAGCATGTTTTCACCCCCAGGATTCCCATGGTCACCCGCTTTGATCGCCTTGGCAGGCCAGTCCCAGGGGCTACCAGTATGCCCTTTGTAGACTCGTGCGTCCGGAATGCCAACGTGGTTATCGAATTCTGGATGCCGTTCATAATTGATGGGCTCGGGGAGGTCCCTGAGTGCGTCACGGACGGTACGCCAACGCTTCTCGGCGGGCTTAGGTTTCTGCGCCAATTTCTTAACCCGGACGACAAGACGCTCTGGAACCACTCGGGGCTCCAACCCGTGTTCCTCCCAGTAGGATCCATCAACGTACTGCGAGTACAGAAGCGCATCCTCCGAGTGCGTTGACACTGGAAAAGCCCAATACGCTGCAAGGTCGAGACGGAACCCAACGATGAAGACGCGGTGGCGCTGTTGCGGCACGCCATAGTCGGCGACGTTTATGATATGGTGATGGACAGAGTAGGAGCGATCCGGTAGGTCAGAGTGGCGCAAGGGATTGGTCACCAGGTAAAAGGCGAGCTGTTCAGCGATACGGGCCTTGTGTGCTTCCCAACCTTCTCCGATACGGACCTGAATGTGCGGAAAGCAGAGCTGCTCGATAATGTAGTCAAAGTAGGGGCCGAAGCTCTCCCGCATGAGCCCTTTGACGTTTTCGAGCAGGAACGCGCGCGGCCGCAATTCCCGCACCGCTCTGAACACCTCTGGGAACATGTTGCGTTCGTCCACGTTGCCCGCATGTTTACCACCCAAGCTGAAGGGTTGGCATGGTGCTCCGGCGGCGAGTAGGTCAATGCTCTCGGGATACACCGCGTAATCGACGTTGGCCACGTCGCTCTCAATAATCGGCCAATCTACCCCAGTACTATCCTTGCGCTTGACATTGAGACGAAGCGTATCGCACGAGTCACGATCACGCTCGACAACCGCCAAATGGTGAAAGCCACCTCGATGCGTTCCTAGAGCTAGTCCGCCAGCACCGGTGAATAACTCAATTGATCGCATCAAGGGGTCACCATATCCTTTAGTACATCTGTACGTTCGGTCCAGCCATATACTACCATGCCTGACCGTAACCGTAGTTGACCGTTACTCGTCAGGCTTCTAGACAGGAAACTTTTCATAACGACGGGGTACGCTTCTCGATTAACCGGAAGTTTGCTCCATTCATAGCTTTAGTATAGGCCGAAGTGGTATCTGACATTCGGAATGGCTACACGCTCAGTAGCAGGGATCGCGGGCTAGCAGGTTTGCGGTAGGTAGAGTACACTGGGGTTGAGAGGTCATGTAATTATGATTGCGCTGACGTTACCTCAACGGGAGGTAATCCGATCTTTGTGTCATGAATACAAGGTGATGAAGCTGGAGTTGTTTGGTTCGGCGACCAGAGCGGATTTCGATCCACAGCACTCAGATATTGACGTGCTCGTGGAATTCGTCCCAGGAACGGATCTCGGGCCGTGGATGGGGCGGTTTTTTGATCTGCAACGGCGGCTTGAAGCTATTCTGCAATGCAAGGTCGACTTGGTGGTGGGCAACGGGTTGCGGAACCCGTATTTCATTCGTGCAATCAATCAAGATCGGCATGTGCTGTATGCAGCCTAAAACGCCTAAACTTTTGGAAGATAGCCGTGATGCAACAGCGTTTATCGAAGCGGTTGCTGTAGCAGCAGAGGGTTATACGCCGAACCGAAAAGCTGAGTTCCTGTTGTCGAATTCGGTCGATGCCGAAGATTACGCGCGAGCTGTTGAAGAAGTGCGTCGTATGGGGCTTGCTCCCGCCGCCATTCCACACTATAAGCCAGCCGTCTGATCTTCGGCTGTGGACTTCGTCTTCCTGAATGCCAACGTGCTGTTCTCGGCAGCCTATCGGGTCAATTCGCGCCTCCAGCAACCGTGGCAGTTGTCCAGGGTTCAGCTACTCACGTCCACTTTCGCCAGGGAAGAGGCACGGCGGAATTTAGCACAAGCATCTTCCTACATTTTCTACACGGGTCGCAAGTAGGCTTAGCAGAGATAAGGAGAGGTTGCCGAAAGCTAGCGTTTGGGTGAAATAGACAGAAAAACCACGAGTGTTACTCCGCATGGTTTTCTCTCTCCAGTTGTCCTTACGGTACATAGTGTGCTCTCTCACAAGCCTGGCTCGTCGGCACTACAATCTCAGCAAGTCGGCTATACCCGCGACAGTAATCGCACCGCCCCGACGATGAGGCTCGGCATGTTATAATTAAGAGTGGCTCGGGATGTGAAACCGCGAAATAGACAGTTACGTGACGACCTAACTGTTAGGCAGGGCGGCCAAATGGGAGGTTTAACATGGTCACGCACGTTCTGGATCCTGCTTGTCTGTCGCGACCCATCTCCTTGAGGATGAAGGATATATCTCCCTCTATTCATCAGCTTTGCATTGCTACTCATTTGGCATGGGCACATTCCACTACAACGAGCCTATTGGCTACTATCCAAGACCTTGGACTGCTACCCCACGTCAACCTTAAGTCAAGCACTTGTAGACGGGCTTATTACAAAACCCGACTCTGTTTGCCATAGCTTACTTTTTTCATCGATTTTACCTTGAGCGTGCCGTAAAACACGAGAGTCGTAGAGAAATAACTGTGGTTATAGAGGGAAATGTCTTAAATTTTTGCGCTATGAGAACACATTAGCCGAAGTCGAAAGACAAAATTTGCCAAAAGATATAAAACTTTATGACTCTCGATCATCAGGCAAAGGTCAATTCTACATAGGCAGCCTCAAGAAATATACCTAGCAGGAGGCGCGAAAATATGATATTTCAGTTGAGTACCTATTTAGTCTCTGTAAAGTGTAGCAGGAATCAGTAAAGCTCGATATGTGGATAAGAACTATGGTTATCTTCTAGTGTGAAATTCTATGTTTATGAAAGGATTTAAGCATGGTTAGTCGTCGGCCGCATGGCAACTATATATGCCGCACTGTCGCGTGGAAAGATGGCTTAAAGACAATTCAACTTATGCCTGGGAATATCAGTATAACGGTTCCACTTTCTGGATGTGTCGCTGAAAAAGACGTAGTTGTTGCTTGTGACAATGGTTTATTTGTCCAATGTAAAAATGGCTTATCTCAAATCTTGCCATCTTACATGGCGCATGACTCTATAAACATTGGAGGATACGATTTAGACGTTTTAGTCAAGGAAATCACTACGAAAGATGAACTTGAGGCGTATGAGGCTCTTGCTGATTATCATTACCGTAATGCATCATCAGCTGGGCGCTACGCCCGCCTTATTATTCGATCCTATCATCCATTGTACCCAGCTGTAATTGGATATATCGAATTAGCCACCACGTTTTACATGAACAAAGCCCGTTCGTCTTTTATGAACGCCCCATTTGATGATGGAACTGTAAGGTGGAGTTCATGGGACAAAGTTGCAATGAGTACTTGCATCCATGCCATTGTTAGGATTGCTCGATGTGTTGTACACACTGAGTTTCGAGGACTTGGCATTGGTCAAACACTTATCAAGCATGCTGAAGCATTCGCAAAAAAGCATTGGCATTCAGGAAAATTGCGACCTTTATTCATTGAAATTTCTGCTGACATGCTTAAGTACGTGCCTTTTTCTGAGCGAGCCGGCATGACATATATCGGTGAAACAGAAGGCAATCTCCACCGTGTCTACAAGGATTTACGATACTTACTTCAGAATGAAGAGCGAATTGCTTCTGGTGAGATTATTCATAAAAGTGATATGGGAATCGTACGTGAGCAAGCCAACCGAATGGAACGTGCTCAAGCCTTAATGAATGAAGAGGGCTTAACACGTGACGAGCTTCTAACCTTGCTTCAGAATCTTTCCCCAGATTCGGCGCTACAAGATTATGCTCGTCTTTATGACATCATTCGATTGCCGAAACCAACGTATATTAAAGGTCTAACAACTGAGGCAGAAGCTTTTATTAGCCAGCGCTCAAAAGAATTGCAGCTTGTACACATTGGTCGATCACCAATCTGGATCGTGGACCAAATAGACCGACCACTTTCGTTACGTGATATTACTGTTTCGTACCTCACGAAAGTAGAACGCACGCATCAAGCTCATGCAGTGCAGCAAGCCTTCAACATCTCTCCTGACAATATTATCTCTACACATATTCGTAAATTGTCGCTGGAGATTAATCCTGGAGAAGTAGTACTGATCACGGGACCATCTGGCTCTGGGAAGACGACATTGCTTGAACGACTCGTGGAGCCTGCTAATAAGCCGGAGGAATTACAGATTGATGGAATATTAGAACGACCGTCGAATTATCGTCCAGGTATTTTCCAACCAATACTGTCAGAGAAGCCACTGATTGACGCTTTTAATGTCGATAATGTCCATGATGCTTTGCATCTAATGGGAATTGTGGGTCTGTCAGATGCCTATATCTATTTGAAACGCTTCAATGAATTGAGCAAAGGCCAACAGTTTCGAGCACAACTAGCAAAGCTGGTTATTTCCGGGTGCAATGTCTGGGTGATCGATGAATTCTGCAGTAACCTAGATCCTACTACTGCTTCAGTAGTAGCAGACAAACTTCGAAGGGTGGCCCGTCAACTAGGTGTCACAGTAGTCGTTGCTGCTCCCCACGCAAGTAACTTCATCTTCTCGCTTCGTCCTGATAAGGTGGTCCAATTAACTAGTGTTTGGGAGCACCGAATTTTTGCTGGACAAGCTTATGCGGAAGCAGTTGAACAAGGTATTGTTCGCCCTCAATATGTACCGTTGTTCGATGTCCAGCCGGAAGTGCTTATCGGCGTCATGCAAGGAGAGATTCAACACGTTGTGGGAGTCAGTAAGCGAATTCCATTACCGGGAAGCTATGTTGTCCTGAGTGATGGAGATATGCTAGTGGGTGCACGAGTCGTTGAGGTACAGCAAAAAGCAATTACCAGGTTAAGGCGCCTAGATGCTCAGCGCGCCGGTTATAAAACACGTAGGGACCTACTTGCTACATTAGACGGACACAAAGCTAGCGAAGTCGTACTCCTTCATCTCCAGCCATCACAAAACTTTGTTTGTGGTATAACCTCATCGTAGCTCTAGATATCTAGGAAGGGCACATACTATGTCCAACACAGGTAAGGATCTTGCCTGGATGGTCCCCTATTTGAATCTCCTCCCTCGTGTCAATGATCCAATCTTTACGGAAGTATGGCAAAACAATCGTTTCGCCTTCGAGAATCTGACGACGCGTTTCGACAAGGTAGATTTATATAGTGCGCGTCTCGTTTGTGCAGCTATGCATAATAACCAAAGGCTCCTAGTAGTCTTGCCCGATCGCGCTCTACATCGCCCACCATTGCTATTTGCTACTTGCCTTGTAATGGATGCGCTCGATTCGATCAGGTATCCAGACATCGAACCGAATAAGGTTGCCTATTTCGGCACATCGATTGGCATCCGGGAGCAGTTGAGTGCAGTAAAACTGCATGATCTGTACCTAGACAATGTGTTTCCTACGTATCGAATCGCACGTGGGACTACTGAAGCAACGGTGATCCCTTCAAAACGCAGCACACGGTCTCGTCGCACCCGAGGATCGTTGGCTAACTCCTTGCCACAGGTCGTATGTGCATATAGCCCAGCCGATCCCGGCGAAGTCATAGACCATTTTGAACCGACTTGGCTCGCAGTTGATTGCAGTGATACTGATGCTATCCGCTGGCTGCCATCATTACTTGAATATGCAGAGCATTTAGATTTGCCTGTGGTCGCTTGGTGTCAAAACCCACTCGCTGCAGCAGTGCACGATTTTGACAAGGCAGGTGGCTTAGTATTCCGATGGCCCAAAGCATATCACTTCATACAGACTATCGAGAATGAGAGCGAGCAACCGGAGAATTATGAACATCAGACGAACATCAAGCCCCTTGTTATCGACTTTCAGAGCCCCGATGTCTCAGTATTACTACAGCGTGCCTACTCTGCGCTTGCTGAGTTGGCACGATCTTCGAATATCGACCAACGACTACTTCGCGATGCCCTTAACATTGGGTGGCGTTACCTCCAAGCACTGGAATTGTTGCCTGTTCCCTTAGCCTTATATGAAGTAGAGGTGCATCGTTTCTGGAATTCGGCAACATTGGCACAATTGCAACAAACGTTGGGACATTTTGTCGATGCTATCAAAGATACCTATCCTCAAGCGCTGCTCTTATTGCAAACGGCACATGAAGCATTATGCAGTGTACACGCTGTACTCACTAATAATGAGCCGCCAATGTGGACAGCCCTAATGAGTGTCTGTTCGGCTACTAGGGAGGAACATACTTCTCGCGTACTTGTATTTTCAACGGAATTTCGGAGGCAACTTTTCATCTTGGGAATACTGGCGCGCCACAACACTAGTGAACACGATTTGCGATCAAGAGGGATATGGGTAACAACGTTAAAAGCTTGGCATCGCGAACATGCTAAGTATGAACGTGAACGAATGACAGGTAAGACACACCCTACGGATGAGCACCATAGGTTGCCGTTGGACAAACCATATACGCCGATTATCGTTGGCTTACCAAGTACCCGTCAGTCTGTTAACATTGAGCCGTTATTTGACCAAATCGCGGGAGCAATTTTGCTTTACCCGTATCAAAAATTTGCTTTGCTTCATCGTGTTCAAGAATGGAATGCTGCAGTGGCGCCTGCCCCTCTCGATCAAGCAGAATGTTTAGCACAATTAGCTAGGGAGACCATAGATCTTGATGCTGTGCCAACCATGGCACCTCGTGTCATAGTGGTTGGCGCAGATGATTTACGGGTTACAGTACAGCCGGTTTCAAGGCCAAGTCCGACGACACCGTGGAAACCTCTCGATCCAGTACAAGAACTCACTCGGCTTTTTGAAGCTGACGAGGACATGGAGGCGACTGAGATTGGAGCAGAAGAGAGAAGCGGATCGAGTGTGACAGCCGATCAATCTGACATGAGTTGGGTTGACTCGATCGTTGAATTGCAGCTTGAGGGAGGTTGGCATGCAACCTTCGCGGTTAACGACATGTTGCAAGTAGTCGTGGGCAAAAATGACGCACACATTGAGGAGCGCTATGTTCGTTCACTTCGGCAGCACGACCGTATCCTGTTCATCGTTGGTCAGCGACGACAGAATCTATACGACCTTATTATTGCCCGCGTGCATGCCCACCCCGCAATTGAACTTCATCTGGCACTGGTCCGCCGCTGGCATGAAGAGTTACCGAACGCTTATGGCAGATGGAAGCAACAGCATGGTGGTAGTCTTGATGGTCTATTGGCGGCGCTTAAGAGTGAGGGAAGCCGACTGATGTCAACACAAACGCTACGATTATGGTTAGCCGGACAGGTGTTGTGTCCTGAAGATGCGGGGGATCTACGTCGCCTTGCCCGCGTTCTTGATATGCCATTCGTACGAGATAACTACCGCCAAATCGATAAGGCGGCTCGTCGACTCCGGGGGATCCATATTGCATTAGCGAATAGGCTAAATCGTTGGCTTCAGCAAGAAGCGGTGGGAGCATTGCAGATAGGGGAACCAGATACATCGGTTCTTGATAAAGAGCTTGGACTTACGTTTAGTGACTTCCGCGCGTCCCTACTTATTTTAAGTGTAGAGTCAATCCAGGAACGCAAAGAACTGTATTTGCGAAGTAGTCTTGGACAACTTGAACGAGAGGAATCATGATGCCTCCAATAGCATGGAATGAACTTGAAGAAGAAAAGTTAGCTGGTTATCTGACTCAACAGGTTTGTCGTCGCGCTGCAGGACTGTTAGAAGACGAGTGTCTGCAAAATGTCCCACGTGATCGCTACTTTATTGGGAGTCTTCGCCCAGTCCCTCTCTTAGCCGACGACGGTACTCCGCAATATTTGCGGGATCTGATTGAAAAACTAGCACCTATGGCGTTTGGCGCTGAATTCCGCGTCCAGCCTAATGGGAACTTACTTAGCGTAAAGGTTGAGGTTACATGGAATTGCTACTATCGGGTATTCCCAACATATGCACAACAGCTAGCACACCAGTTATCCGAGTCGAACGGTCAATCAACTGCAGTAATGCCGACGGAGGAGGAGTCAATCACAGACGATGAGGTTGGAGGTATGGAATCGGTAAGCAGTAGCGAAAGCTTAGATGCCACGTACCCATCATTTGACATTGATGACGACCTTATCCCATTGCCACCTCCGGTAAACTTGCCACAGCGGCGCAGAAATACTCTCCGCGATTCATTGTTCCCAAGATTCAAGCGGATTAGCTGCACGGCGTCTGGTGAAATAACCCTAAATTTCATTGCAGCTAACAATGCTTGGCAAATGAACAGTAGCAATCTACAATCTGCGCTTGACGCTGAAACCTGGCGTGCGCAGCAAGTTGCGCTTAGCGATCCCGAACGCGTTCGTACGCGAGGATCAGTCAACGATAAGGTACGGGTTCCCGATGATGCACTCTCATCAGAGGAGACTTTTGCTTCATTCTGTAGTGGTTTGCGAACCGATGTGATTCCTAATTGGAAATGGAACGTTGACACAGAAGTTCGTACTGATTTGTCATCTGCGACATCACCGGACATCGCTGTGTTTTTCGCCTTCACAAACATTTCCCCAATCGATCAACAGTCGCCTAACATTGAAGGTTTTTTCTTTGCCACCCAGTCACTGTTTGCTTTCCATGATGGAAATGTGCTTCCATTTGAGTTAGAGCTCGTGCCGCGTAGTTTTCGATATGACCGTGAACTATGGGGCCGTGGCTTCAATTGTTCCGTAACGCGGGCAAATTCTTTAAACGTCTTTGAGACCACGAACACTCCTGTTTATAAACAACAACGTTACAGCACACGTGAAACTCCTGCAGCCCCTTTCGCAGAGCTTACACAAGATCCTGTACCAGTATTAGAGACTATTCTTACGGCGATGCAAGCGGATCTTAATACATGGACTACTCAGGAACAGATATATCAACAGAATATTCCGGCGTGGGCAACTAAGTATGCAAGTGAGTTTGCTGATGACCGCCAGCGTTACGAGGCAGAAATTGAGCGATTTGAGCGCGGTCTTGAGTTGATCCGGACTGACACTGATGCACTACTGGCCTTTCAATTAACGAACGAAACATTCCGGCGCGGATCGAAGAGCTCGTGGCGACTGTTCCAGATCGTATTTCTTGTTACGCAAATCTCTGGAATCGCCGCGCTAGGGTCGTCATCTGGCTCTGATCCTTCTGATCGATCTGTAGTGGATATTATCTACTTCCCAACTGGCGGTGGTAAAACTGAAGCTTATCTTGGCGTGATTGTGTTCCACTGCTTTTTCGACCGCTTGCGTGGTAAAGCAGCAGGAGTTACAGCTTGGACACGCTTTCCGCTACGGTTGCTCACGTTACAGCAGACACAGCGAGTAGCCGATGTCATCGGTATAGCGGAACTGGTGCGCCGAGACCAAACCGATACGCGACTGAAAGGAGCAAATGTTGCTGGTTTTGCAGTTGGCTACTTAGCTGGTCAAGAGGCAACACCGAACGAACTGAACCCCCCGCGGCCCGGGCAAATGCCTGAGCCTAATTGGAGCAGAGCTTCAGATAGTGTGGCACGGCAGCAGTGGAAAAAAGTTGTCGCCTGTCCATCCTGCCGTACCAAAACCGTTCAAGTAGTGTTCGACGCTGATCGAGTGCGCATTCACCATCAATGCAGCAATGAAGCTTGTGCTTTCCCTAACGGCATAATTCCTGTCTACGTAGTGGATAACGATATCTACCGTTATCTACCTTCCGTTATTGTCGGGACGATTGACAAGCTTGCGGGTGTTGGAAATCAGCGCAAGTTCTCGTTAATCCTAGGACAAGTGGATGGACGCTGTCCGAAGCATGGTTATTACAAAGGAGTTTGTTGCCAGAAGGATTGTCAAGAGACGCTTCGACCGGGTACGCCAGCTGGCTTATCAGGTCCGACATTGTTCGTTCAGGATGAACTTCATCTTTT
The DNA here is from genome assembly GCA_013821605.1 of Herpetosiphonaceae bacterium. Classification (GTDB taxonomy): domain Bacteria; phylum Chloroflexota; class Chloroflexia; order Chloroflexales; family Kallotenuaceae; genus JACDGP01. The sequence continues at coordinate 15,559 of JACDGP010000081.1, read as the reverse complement.
GAAGGAAGGCTTGGGTACATTTGATTCTCATTACGAGACCTTTGTCCAAGAGCTACTCCGGGTTGGAGGTCTAACCCTGCCGTTGAAAGTTATTGCGTCATCCGCGACAATCGAGGCGTTTGAACGGCAAGTAGAGCATTTATATGGGCGAACACGACAAGAGGCACGGATATTTCCGGGATTAGGGGCAACGCTACAGCGCTCGTTCTATGCTGAAACCTTTGATTATCCTCAACGTCTTTTTGTTGGGGTAATTCCTCATAACAAGACCATTTTTAATGCCGTTCTAGAACTCATTCAGTATTATCACGAGGCGGTGCAGAAGCTTCAGCGTCTCCCAATTGGGAGCACAAGCCCATTCGACGGTGAGTTGACACCCGGAACAGCCAATTGGTTAGCATTGATCGATTACTACACAACCTCGCTGAACTACTTCATTAGTACCCGCGATCTGAACTCACTGAGAACAGATCTTCAGTCGGCTGTCAACCCAGAAATGGAACAGGCGGGCTTTGATCCGCTAATATTCGCGGAACTAACGGGGGGTACAAGTACCGATAACGTAACGACAATTCTTGAAAAGCTTGAAACAAGTCTTCCTCTGGCTGGCACTGCTCCAACTACTGTCTTAGCGACAAATATGGTCAGTCATGGTGTGGATGTCGATCGGTTCAACACTATGATCTTTTACGGTATGCCTCGGCAGAACGCCGAATACATTCAGGCATCTAGTCGTGTTGGTCGTTCACACGTCGGTATCGTCTTCAACTGTCTTCATCCTGCTCGTGAGCGGGATCAGAGTCATTATGCGTACTTCAATAAATATCATGCATTCTTAGGTCAATTGGTTGAGCCAGTGGCCATTAATCGCTGGTCAAAGCTGAGTATTCAGTATACTTTACCTGGATTGTTTATGGGTGTCTTGCTTCAACGCCTTGCCAATCGTCCGAACGTCACCAAGCCCAACAATTACTACATGCTTGACTTTATAAAGCGTGAAATCAGCGCTGGACAAATACGAGCTAGCGATTTCATCCCGTTTCTAGAAGCAGCATACCGTGTACAAGGCGTTTCTGGAGTTGGACAGGACACGTTTCGTAATGAAATCCAATTGCGTGTTCAGCAATTTCTTGATCAAATTTTATATGCAGGAAATAATCAACCCTTCGTGAGTAACGCACTCAAGCCTTTTGAACCAATGCGTAGTCTCCGTGAGGTGGATGAGCAGATCGAGATCGAACTTGATGAGCTTGGAACACGTTGGGGACAGGGGTAGAACGATTAGAGTACGGGAGAAGAGCAGTGGGACGCAAAATGAACCGCGGAAAACGACAGGTTCTGTTCGACTATTTACCCGGTCGTACATTCGATTTCGCTCAAGTCGGTACAATTGCTAGTGTTGAGCGTGTGCGTGGAACTCCAAATCCGAGGCTTAATCAAGAGCTTGTATTACGTGCTGTCCAGCAGTATGCTAGCGCTTGGGATGAAAAGCACCGACCTCTGTTAACAGATCGAAGACCTGATATTAATCGATTTGTATTACTCGATCCCAAGGCTGTTCAGGCAGCAATGTTTCCACTTGTTTTTCACTGCCAAAACAGGTCTTGCGGTTATGTTGCAGTACGAGCCCGTGATACAGCAGTAATGCAGCGGACTTGCCCACGTTGCAGACAGGGCAAAATGGTGCAGTTGCGTTTTATCAAGATTCACCGCTGCGGAGAAATACAGCCGCTGACCCCCTATTGCCCCAACTGTCGTTCCGGGGCTAGCATGGCGTTAGATACACGCGGCAGCGAACGTATTTCTGGTTTCCAGTGGAAATGCTTGACATGTAACACTAGGTCGGCGATTTTTGCAGGTCCTTGTCGCGCGTGCAATTGGAACGACCCGGTTCCGAACGTGGTCAATCCACGGATGATGGACATCGAGGTTTTTCGCTCCGGAAGAACCTACTACGCCCATCACGTTGTCCTGCTGAACCAGCCCAGTCGCGAGATGGACGCATTTCTCCAAATTCCAGAATGGCCAATGCTTGCAGGAGCAGCTTTCTTCGAGCTGCCCGAGATGCAGGGTCGCAACCTCCTCGACTTTGGAGCAAGTGCTCTCAATACGCCACCAGCAGATGTTGCACTGACGAATGCAGATATGGATGAAGTTCTTGAGCGACTTAATAGTGGTCAAATTTCAACTGCACAGATGGCAACAGAGCTGCAAGAAATGCGCGCGCGGCGTGCGCGACAACAGCAAGCGTCTGCACCGAGTGGTATTGCTCAGGCATTGCTGCAGCGCACCTCAACCAGTGCTGCAAGCTGGGAAGGGGCCGGACGGGAGATGTTAGAAGCAGTGCTGCCAATGCAGTCTGGTACAGTGCAAGATCTTTTTGCTTCTCCGACGACTGGGATACCGCTAGCACAGCAAGCTGCTAGGCAAGTAGCCCGCGACTGTGGTATTGGTCGACTTACTTCAGTAAACGACTTTCCCATTACGACAGCAACTTTCGCGTATAGCCGGAGCAGCTATCAGCCAGACCTTTGTCGGCTCAATCTGTTTCCTGCAGATGCTGAACACGGAGGCAGATTCCCCATCTTCGTTGATCTAGTACAGGCTGACGCACTAGTTGTTCGTCTGGATCCTGAGCGAGTTTTGAGATGGCTTGAACGTAACGGGTTGGCACCGACACAATTGTTTGGAGTGCCAAGCAGTCAGTCCTTGCCTCGTCAAGCATATTTTGTTCGACTATTTGATAGCGTTGAACCTGCAGTCACGCTCCGGGTGCAACAGGCACAAGCCCGCATGGTATTTGGTCTGTTGCATACGCTAAGTCATTTGTGTGTTAGGCAAGCTGCATTACTCTGTGGCCTAGACCGCACTAGCCTGTCGGAATATGTGCTTCCCCGCACGTTGAGTTTCGCCCTCTATAGCAACCATCGGTTTGGTGCCACAATTGGCGCGTTAACGTCACTGTTTGAACAATCTCTCGAAGAATGGCTCACCCAAGTTCGTGATAGTCGTCGCTGTGTTTACGATCCTGTTTGCAGCAATAATGGCGGTACTTGCCATGCATGTATCCACCTAGCTGAAACAAGCTGCCGTTTCTTCAACTTGAATTTGAGTCGCTCATTTTTGTTTGGAGGTCCGGAGCAGGAACTATCAAGTGTAAGTATTGGATACTTCGATCCATCGTTAGCATTACAGGGTGCGAAGTGAGCCTTGAACCTCAACAGCTAATCCAACTGGTCATTACAGTACCGGCCCCTTACACTGCCGACCTTGCCTACATGACGCGCACCCGCATGACGGTCGGCGTGCTGACCGTCATGATTGCTGACGCTCAGCGGGAGCTTGTCATTGCTGCACCATATTTGCAGCGCGATGAAGGGCTGAGTCGGCCTCCTTTGTCTGATGCATTAGATGCTGCTCTAGCCCGCGGGGTGCAAATTCACATCGCTAGCACGGCCGCTGCCTTACAAACACTTTCCGTTGGAACTAAACCTGACGACTATAGTGGACAGATACATCTTTATCAACCACTTACTAATCGCGATGATCCAACAAGACTCGGTTCACACGCGAAATTCTGCCTTGCAGATAGCGAGCAGGCTTATATTGGTAGTGCAAACTTGACAAGACCAGGACTAGGGGAGCATTTGGAACTCGGTGTTCTCGTCACGGGCGAACGTGCGCAGCAAGTACAGCGTTTCTGGAGATACCTATTACAAATTGGGTTCTTTGTGCGAGTTAATTAGATGAGGCCGGCTCATCAATTGAGTGTGGAAGGGCAGCAAAAAGGGCTAGCACTAATCTCTAGCCCTTTCTTTTACTGCCTGACTGTGATATTTTTTGGCTGTGGTATTTTTTGGCTGGGGTACAAGGATTCGAACCTCAACTCTCTGCTCCAGAGGCAGATGTCCTACCATTAGACGATACCCCATGGTCGTTACGAAAAAGCCGTACTCCCGATTCTGTTCTAGTCCGTCATCTCTCTCTGCCAGATGCTGGCAGGCGACGCATGGCGCACCGGTTGTTAGCCGGCCTTGCCTTTGCCGCGGCGATGTGAGCGAACGACGTGGTCGTCGCGCAGCCCGGAGACTGCTGCCACGAATGAGCCCACCCCACACACCTTGCCTTCCATCAGCTAGCGCAGTCGCCTAGCCGCCGTTGTCGCCAACGACGCTGGTGGGCGCTTACCCCACCGTTTCAGATGCTCACCTGTGCCGGTTGCCCGGCCATCGGCGGTTCGTGCTTGCTGTTGCCGTCTTGCGTCGTGCTTGCTTGCGCGTACACGCCCTCGCTTGCTGTTTCGCGAGGTAGCCTGGGACCGGTTAGGGTCCCGGAAAGTCGGGAAGTTCCTCTGGAAGCGCTCTTCCAGCGACGGAACGCTTTTTCGTTCGATTGTTAACGTGGAGCGGGAGACGAGATTCGAACTCGCGACCTTCTCCTTGGCAAGGAGATGCTCTACCAACTGAGCCACTCCCGCAACATGCGGAACGGATGCCAGCTACCCAGCGGACCAGGTAGGTGGTGACCCCAGCGGGATTCGAACCCGCGGTCTACACCTTGAGAGGGTGTCGTCCTAGGCCGCTAGACGATGGGGCCGTTCCATAGTTGTTTAGGTGCCACTGCTCCGGTTGAGTAGTATACGGGGTGGGGATGGGATTGTCAACCGCCAAATGGCGTGCCACACCCGTAGCGGGCCATCACTTCCTGCAACCGATCCAGGGGCAGCTCATAGGCGGTGCTGCCATTAATGCCGGTCATGGTCGCGGCCGCACAGAGGGCGTTTATGATCGCTTCTTCGGTCGCTTCGGCGACGGCCTCGAAGAGTGATGAGAGCGCATCGTCGGGTAGGGTGCGTACTGATAAGGTGCCATCGGGGCCGGGAGGGTCGGCCAGACCACGGTTGCCGGTGCTGAAGGCCAGGAAAATGTCGCCGCTGCTGTTTTCGCCGACGCCACCGGTACGGGCGATGCCGATGGTAGCGCGTTGCGCCAAGCGGCGACACTGGATCGGCAGCAAGGGGGCGTCGGTCGCCACGATCACAATAATCGAGCCGGTGCCGGAGGGCGCCTGGAGCATAGGGCGTGGCACTGCCTGCAGGTCGATTTCGCGACCGACCGGCACGCCGTCGATCCGCAGCAAATGGCGCTGGCCGTGGTTCGCTTGCACGAGCACGCCCACCTTCCAAGTGCCGCGCTCAGCAGGTAATACGCGCGAGGCAGTGCCGATGCCGCCTTTGAAGCCGTGGCAGATCATGCCGGTACCACCGCCGACACAGCCCTCGGCCAGCGGGCCGGTGCTGGCTGCATCCAGTGCCGCCCAGACGTGCTCGGGCCGTACGTGCATGCCATTAATATCCGACAGTACGCCGTCGAAGGTTTCGGCCACGACCGGTAATGACCACGCCGATTGAACGGTGCTGCCACGCTGCAGATCATAGCTGATCAGTGCATCACGGACGACGCCGACGCTGTGGGTATTTGTCAGGCCGATTGGTGTGGTCAGCTTGCCGGCTTCTCCGATCCATAGGAGGCCGGTCATTTCGCCGTTGCCGTTCAAGACGTGACTGCCAGCATAGACCGGATCGGTGCCAATGTTCCCGGCATGTGGATAGATGACGGTCACACCGGTGCGCACCGGACCTTGGCCAACGACGAGCGGACCATCGCCAGTGATCAAGGTGGTATGACCGACCCGCACACCTGCGACATCGGTAATCGCGTTCCAGGGGCCGGGCTCGAAGCGCCCGATCTGGATGCCAAGATCGCGCGCTCGGGGGCGCGACGCTCCTTGAGATAATGGCTGCTCGGTCATTGCAGGCTCGTCACGATAGCCGCATATTCATCGATCAGGTCACGCGCTTGGTCGTCGCTCGTGCCTTCGGACATGACATGGAAAAATGGGCCTTCAGGATCGGGCAGGATTAAGACCCACTGCTCGCCCAGGTCGATTTTGATGCCGTCGATTTGCTCCAGGAGACGGTCGGCAAAGCGTTCGTTCAGCATGCGCATGACCTTGCCTTTATGTTCCCAACGGCAGGACACTTTGGTTTGGGCTACATGATACGGCGGCAGGCTGTCAACGACGTCCGAGAGCTTGATGTTTTGCAGCGCCAGCAGTTCCATCAGCTTGACGGTGGCAAACAAGCCATCGGCTACCGGGTTGAAGGATGGCATGATCAAATTGCCGGCCGCATCGCCCAACAGGGCATAACTTGGATCTTGCGAGGCCGTGGTCATTAAGGCGGACGCGGCAGTTTTGGTGCGCACAATTGTGCCGCCGTGGCGCGCAGCAATCGCCTCAAAGACGCGTGGTGCTGTGACCGGCACGGCTACTTTACAAGGACCGTAGCAGCGCATTGCTAGTTCGGTCAGGGTTGCCAGCAATTGCAGACCGTTGAGCAGACGCCCACGGTCATCGACAATAAAGATTTTTTCGCCGCCAGGGTCGATGCGCACCCCAAATTCGGCATGGAGCACCGGCACGATGGCGCATAACTGCTCCATACCGTCATCGAACTGTTGGGTGGTCTGAAATAAGCGGGCTTCGTCGAGATTCGCGTTCAACTCGACAACGTCGCACTGCAGACGGCGCAAAATCGCCGGTAGTACACCGGACGAATCGGCGTTGGCATAGTCAACGACAATGTTGAAATCGTTGGCGATCGCCGCGAGGGCTTGTTGGCTCAAGGCACTCAAAAAGCTTTCGATATAGCGATCGTCGCCAGCCGAGACATAGGTAATCCGGCCGATCTCATCCAGGTAGACCCGGCGATAATCTTCGCGGAAAAAGATGCTTTCGATCTTGCGCTCGGCGGTAGTATCAAGGTCAAGGCCATTTTTATCGAAGAATTTGATATCGACGACGCGGCTGTCGAAAGGTGATAAGCGCACATGCACGCCGGCGGCTGCGCCAAGGGCACGAACCAGGAAGCGGGCCACGGGGATCGGTAAGCTGCGCGAGTCGAGCACATTCGCCCCCGACGAGGGCAAGCCGGAGACGATGGCGCGCTTCAACATGCGCGGACTGTAGTGGGCATCGCGGTTGATCAGGACCGTCGAGCCACGCGGCAAGGTGCCACCGAACGCGGCCCCAAGCTTGGCACAAAACTCGGGCGTGATATCGACGTTGACCAGCCCGGTAATGCCGTAGCGGCCAAACAAGACGCGTCGGCCTTGCGAGCCCCAGATTAAGCTGGTACTGACGGTCGCACCCTCATCGATCTCTTTGCTGGGCCAGATTCTGACATCCGGCTGAATCACCGCGCCCGAGCCGATCACGGTTTGATCACCGATGACGGTCCCTTCATATAACAGCGCACGGCTTTTGATGTTGCATTGGCGGGTCACGATCGCCCCCAGAAGTTCAGCGCGTTCGCCAATATAGGAGTTGCGCCAGATGATCGAACGGTCGATATGGGCGCCGGTATCGATGATTGTGTAATCACGGATCACGGTTGGACCATAGATCATGACCCCGCCCTTGATCTTCACGCCCTGGCCCAAAAAGACCGGCCCATGCAATTGAGCGTCGGGTGCAATCTCGACTTCGCCGTCGCTCCATACCTCGCCACCAAGGTTAGTCCCCCGGCGCGGTAGCAGTACCTTCCCGCTCAGATAGTCGCTGGTCGCCCGCTGGTAGGCTTCGATCGTGCCGATATCGGTCCAGTAGCCCGATGTAACATAGCCATAGAGCGGTTGGTCACGTTGCAGCATAGCCGGAAACACGTCTTGGGACCAATCAACGACACGACCGGTTTCGACATATTCGAGGACCTGCGGGTCAAGCACATAAATACCGGTGTTTACAGTATCGGAGAAGACCTCGCCCCAGGATGGCTTCTCGACAAACTGCTGAATACAGCCGTTGTCATCCGTAATAATCACGCCGTATTCGAGTGGGTTCGGTACGTGCTTGAGCGTGAGCGTAGCCAGCGCTTTTTTGGCCTGATGGTAGGCGATTAGTTCGGTGAGGTTAACATCGGTCAGCGCATCGCCGGAGACGACCAGAAACGGCTCGTCTAATAGGTGCGCGGCATTTTTGACCGATCCGGCGGTCCCCAAAGGTCGCTCTTCGACCGAATAGGTAATGTGTACACCATAGGCCGAGCCATCGCCAAAGACATCTTGAATAATGTTGGCCAGATACTGAACGGTCATCACGATCTCGGTAATGCCGTGCAGCTTAAGGAGTTCGACAATATGGCCCAGCACCTGGCGATCGGCCAGCGGGACCATCGGTTTAGGGCGATTAATCGTGAGTGGCCGCAGGCGAGAGCCTTCGCCGCCGGCCATAACTACAGCTTTCATAGGAGCCTCCGCCTTGAGGAAGCATACCGCGCGGAACGGCAAACTCCAAGGAGTATAGCAGCTACGTCAACCGAACGCGGTGGCACATGACATCGCACTTGACGCGCGATGTACTATATATATACGAGGGATACATAACGCTCCGCCGTATACATTTCTGACACGTCCTTCCATCCTCCATATTCTGTACTCCTTGACTCGTTGTGGCTGATAATTTGGCATAGCTCGCATTTAATACAACATCTCGGCCAGCCAGGGAGTTCGCAACAACGCACATCATTAGGAGGGGAACATGGTGGTTCTCAGTAGAACGATGAAACGGTGGATGTTTACGATTGTGTGCTTCATGCTGATTGCAGTACCACTGGTAGCGGCACAACCCTCTATTGTGTCCACCTCTGCATCACAATCTAGGCCAATGTCGTTGGGGAATCAGTTGATAAGCACGATCGCGCTTAATCCCCAGACACCCAACATCTTAGCTTTCGGTCAACAGGTCAATCTGACCTTCAACTACACGACCGACGAGCCGGGCGGCGTGCGCATCTATATCCATCCCTACTCGAGTGGTGCGCCTACGCCCAACTACGTTGTGAGTGGGTCACCGCTTTATCCAACGGGGAGTGGCTCTGGTAGTGACTTCTTCACGATCTCTTCAGGTCCGATGACCGTTGACCAAATCCTCTTCCAGATGTACAACGCCGACCAACGTACGTTGCTGTATGAAGCTTTTATTCCCGTGAGTTATCAGTTCCAAGGTACCTCGACGCTCGTCACCAACATCCAGCTTGATCCACCAACGCCCAACATCCTCCCATTTGGTCAAGACGTCAGCTTGACGTTCAACTACACGACCGGTGATCCTGGGGGAGTCCTCATCTATGTCTTGCCATTCTCGGACGGTGCCTTTCCACCTAACTCTAGGGTGAGCGGGTCACCGGTGTATCCAACGGGTAGTGGCAGTGGCAGCAGCTCCTTCACGATCCTCTCAGGTTCAGTGATCGTTGACCAAATTCGCTTCCAGGTCTACAACGCCGACCAAAGTACGTTGTTATATGAAGCCCTCATTCCTGTGAGCTACCAATTCCAGGGAGGAGCAACCCTCGTCAGCGGCGTCCATCTTGATCCACCAACGCCGAACATCCTCCCGTTTGGCCAAGACGTCAACCTGACCTTCAACTATACGACCGACGATCCGGGTGGGGTGCGTATCTTTGCCCGGCCATTCTCGGCCGGTGTGCTCACGCCGAACCAGGGGGCAAGTGGGTCACCGCTCTATCCAACGGGTAGTGGCAGTGGTAACGGCTCCTTTACGATCTTGTCGGGTCCGGTGATCGTTGACCAAATCCGTTTTCAGGTCTACAACGCGGACCAAAGTACGTTGCTCTATGAGGCCTTCATTCCCGTACACTACCAATATGGAGATAGCTTTTCGCAGGTTTACCTGCCGCTGATCATCAAATAATTGCTACGAGCTTAAGCAAGGTACAGTGCCTTCAAAAGTGGCACTGTACCTTCTTTTTGCTCTTCCTCGGTTTAGTGAAATCCTGCTTGGTTTGAGTACAGATCAAGGCTTCCGCATCAGGAGCCCAAAGGTATGGGGTAGCCGTCGTGCTAAGTCAGGAGGTAGATGTGGGAACTGGTTCCAATATAGGTCGGGGTATTCGGCAAAATGTTCTAGTTGGAGTCCTGCCTCTACTAAGCTGTTCAGGAGTTGGCCAAGCGTCCACTGGTGCTCGTGGACCCGCAATTCGTCTTTCGCGGGGTGTGCTTGCACGGCATCCGATAACATCGGCCAGCCCCGATTTGTTAAAGGCGACTGGGAAAAGTAGTCGCCGGTACGCGGGTCGAACTGATAGCTTGCAGCTGTGAAGTCCCACACCCAGTCGAGTGGATGGCCTTCGAACACATAGAGCCGGCCACCGGGTTGCAGCAGTCGCTGAACGACCGCTGCCCAGGCACCAAGGTCCATCATCCAAGGCAGGGCACCTTTGCCGGTATAGACAAGGTCAGCTGTGCCGTCGAACTGAGGGGGCGTGGCCAGCACATCACAGCAGTACCAAGTGGCAGGTGCGCCAACTGCTGCACTCCGCTGCTTGGCGCTCACAAGCATGCGGGGGCTGATGTCGATCCCGACCACCTCGGCCGCGCCGAGTTGCCACAGGGCGAGGGTATCCACGCCACCGGCACACTGGAGGTGGATGGCCCGCCGGCACCAGGGTCGGAGGTTGCCTAGGCGCTCCCGTTCCGGAGCAAGTAGGCGGTTATTGCCCTGCTTAAGGAGCACAATATCCTCGGCTTCCTCCCGCTCATAAATCGCGGCGGTTACCTCCCATGCGGCTGCAGTATCAGAATGCTCCTTAGGGATTGACATATATGACCACCTTGTGTACTCGATAGCTCGGCTATGCAAATGATGTACCTACGGTTGTGTATACTACTGCTACACGAGGTGTCATGGGACGGGGCAACGGAGATGGCAATGAATGGAGTGGCGCAGGGGCTACGGCTAGCGACGACCGATGATGATTCTGTTCTCGATCTCGATCTGATGCAGGGGCTCTGGACGGAGGTGCAGTACCTTAAGCTGACCGACCACAGCCGGCGTTTGTTCGAATTCACCGATGGTTCGATTGAGGTGCTGCCGATGCCCACCGACAAACACCAAAGTATCTCGCGGTTCCTGCTTTTTGCGTTCTTCACCTGGGTACAGCAGATCGGCGGCACCGTGCTGTATGCACCGCTCCGGCTCCAGATTCGGGCAAGGAAGTTCCGAGAACCTGATCTGTTGCTCGTTCGTAATGCCGATGATCCACGCCGCCAGAATGCCTACTGGCTGGGTGCGGACCTCGTCGTCGAAATTGTCAGCCCCGACGATCCTGAGCGCGATACCCAAGTGAAGCGTGACGAGTATGCCGAGGCCGGCATTCCCGAGTACTGGATCGTAAATCCAGAGGACGAGACCGTGATGGTCCTGCGTCTAGAGGGCGTTCAATATGTCGAGCACGGGATATTCCGGCGTGGCGACGCTGCTTCCTCAGCTTTGCTCACTGGCTTTACCATTGATGTGAATGCCGTTTTCGACGCCCATTAGCAGTCGATACCTTGCAAATCGCCCTTGACGACCTTCTTGCCACGCCGTATACTGCCGTTAGTTGCGATGACGGGGAAGAGTAACTTTCCCACGCGCTGCACCAGAGAGTTCGGGGTTGGTGTGACCCGGACGCAGCGGGGAAGGTGAAAATCACCCCTGAGTAGACGCCGGAACCATACCTGGGGGTGTGCAGTACGAACGTCCGGTTTCATCCACCGTTATCTTGGATGGCGCTGTGATAGCAGTGTGCTGAGTGGACGCATATGCGTCAATCAGGGTGGTACCGCGGGGTTCTGAACCTCGTCCCTCGAGTTGGGGACGGGGATTGTTGTTTTTAAGGCACGGAGTTTAAGGATATGGCTTTCAGACCGGTTGACACACGCGCTTCTTTTGCAGCGTTGGAAGAAGCTGTGCTTGCGTGGTGGAAAGAAAGTGGCGTCGTTAAGCAGGCGCTGCAAGGTGGTGATCCCCAGCGACCGTTTGTGTTTTTTGAGGGACCGCCCTCAGCGAATGGTCTGCCCGGCATCCACCACGTCGAGGCGCGCGTTTCCAAAGATATCATCAACCGCTTCCATCGCCTATTAGGTGAAAAGGTGATCGGCGCGCGTGGTGGTTGGGATACGCATGGGCTACCGATCGAGCTGCAAGCTGAAAAGAAGCTGGGCTTTAAAAGCAAAAGTGACATTGAACAGTATGGTGTCGAAGCCTTTAATAAGGTGTGCCGTGATTTGGTCTTCCAATATATCAACGATTGGGAGCAGCTAACCGAGCGCATCGGCTTCTGGCTCGATCTCGACGACTCGTATGTCACCTTTCATAACTCATATATCGAGTCGGGCTGGTGGATCTTTAAAACGCTGTGGGAGCGTGGACTCTTGTTCCGTGACTACAAGGTCACGATGCATTGCCCCCGTTGTGGTACCTCGTTGGCCGATCACGAGGTGGCACAGGGCTTTCAAGATAATGTCGATGATCCTTCGGTGTGGGTACGCTTCCGGGTGAAGGCGAGCAACCATCCGCATGCTGCCGAGCTGGCAGGCGCCAGCTTCCTGGCCTGGACGACGACGCCCTGGACGCTGCCCTCGAACGCAGGGTTAGCCGTCAATCCGACGGCCACCTATGTGTTGGCCGAGTTTGAAGGTGAACGGGTGGTACTGGCCGAGGCCCTGGCAGCGCCGGTGTTGGGTGAAGGCTACAAGCCGCTGGCGACACTGAAAGGCGGTCAACTAGTTGGGCTGCGCTATGAGAATCTTTTCGAGGGTGTGGGCGGCGTAGGCGATACTGTCGATTGGGAGACGGCTTGGCGGGTGGTAGCCGACGATTTTGTGTCGCTTGAAGATGGCACCGGAATCGTGCATATCTCGCCGGCATATGGCGACCTTGATGTTGGGCGCAAATACGGCCTACCAACGTTTTTCTCGGTCGGGTTGGATGGTAATGTCCTGCATGAGTTCGATGACTTGGGCTTTGGGGGCATGTTCTTCAAAAAAGCCGATCCCAAGATCACGGCCAACTTGCAGGAGCGCGGACTGCTGTTCCGCAGTGGACGAGTTAAGCACTCGTACCCCTTTTGCTGGCGTTGCGATACTGCACTGCTATATTTTGCCAAGCGCTCGTGGTATATCCGCACGACCGAAATGAAAGATCAATTGGTCGCTAATAATCAACAGATCAACTGGGTGCCCGAGCATATCAAGAACGGTCGCTTCGGCAACTGGTTAGAAAACAACATCGACTGGGCGGTCAGCCGCGAGCGCTATTGGGGCACGCCGCTGCCGATCTGGACCTGCGAGCATTGCGGCGAGGTGGAAGTCGTCGGCTCCGTGCAGGAGTTGAGCGAGCGCGCGGGCGAGGATCTGAGTCAACTCGATCTGCACCGACCGTTTGTTGATGCGGCCAGTTGGGATTGTCCGGCCTGTGGCAGTGGCACCATGCAGCGCGTCCCGGATGTTGCGGATGCTTGGTTCGACTCGGGCGCGATGCCAGTAGCTCAGTGGCATTATCCCTTTGAGAACAAGGAGATGTTCGAGTTGGCGGGTCAGGCGGATTTTATTTCCGAGGCGATCGACCAGACGCGCGGCTGGTTCTATACGCTGCACGCGCTCGGCACGTTGCTCTTCGACCGCCCAGCATTCCGGAACGTGATCTGCCTGGGGCATATCCTTGACCTCAAGGGCAACAAAATGTCGAAGTCACGCGGCAACGGGGTCGACCCATGGGAGCTCATCAAGACCTATGGTGCCGATGCGATGCGCTGGTATATGTATGCCTCGGCACCACCATGGAATGCCCGTAGGTTTGCACCGGAGATGGTTGGCGAGATGCTGCGGCAGTTTATGCTGACGCTATGGAATACCTATAGCTTCTTCGTGACGTATGCCAATCTTGATGGCATCAAGGCATCCGACCTCAAGCTGCAGCCCGAGAGCCTGACGCCGATTGACCGGTGGGCGCTGGCCTCGCTCAACCGGCTGGTGCGCGACGTGACGACCGACCTGCAGGGCTATGATATCCATACGCCGACCAAACGGCTCGAAGGCTTTGTGGAGGAGTTGTCGAACTGGTATGTGCGGCGCAACCGGCGGCGCTTCTGGAAGAGCGAGGGCGACACCGACAAGCAGGCCGCGTATGCGACCTTATATACTTGTCTGGTGACAGTGGCGCAATTGCTGGCTCCGTTCACGCCGTTCCTGGCCGAAGAGATGTATCGCAACCTCGTCGCCGAGCAAGAGCAGGGCGCGGTGGTCAGCGTGCATCTCGCGCCATGGCCGGTTGCTGACGAGGCGTTGATCGACGTGCCGTTGTTGGAAGCGACCGAAACGTTGCTGCATGCTGTTACGGCGGGCCGTGCGGCCCGTAAGTCAGCCAACTTAAAGGTACGGCAGCCACTCCAGACGTTGCTGGTGCGACCGGCAAGTGCTACGGGGCTCGCGGGGCTACAGCAGCTTGAAGATGATCTACGCGACGAGCTGAACGTCAAGCAGGTGCAGTATCTGGAAGGCAGCGCAGGACTGGTCGAATACCGCTTCAAGCCCAATCTCAAAACGGTAGGAAAGAAGTATGGCAAGCTGGTCCCAGCGTTGAAGGAGGCATTGGGCGCACTGAGTGGAGCGGCAGCTGCGACGGCAGGTGCCGCTGTAGAGGCAGGTCGCTCCTTCGATCTCCAGGTGGATGGTCAAGTCCTGACACTCACGCCCGACGAGGTGTTGCTTGAAACCTCGGCCCCGGCGGGCTATGCCGTGGCGGAAGACGGCGGCGTGCTGGTGGCGCTTGATACTACGCTCACACCTGAGCTAGAGCGCGAAGGTGCAGCGCGCGAGTTGGTACGAGTCGTTAATGACGCACGCAAGGCGGCAGGCTTCGAACTCGCCGACCGTATCACACTACTACTCAATCCTGCAAGCCTGGCACTCGACGAACTGCTGGCGGAGCACCGGACGACGATCCAAAACGAAACGTTGGCAACGGCGGTTAAGGTTGGCACGCTGCCGGCGGAGGTGTATAGCACCGAAGCGGAAATCGGGCCGATCAAGGTGACGGTGGGAGTGCAGAAGAACTAGGATTGGTAGGCGAACGGCCGGACATGTATGACCGGCCGTTTTTATGTGAACAATTCTGCTACGGGGCAGCGAAAGCCTGGCAGCACATCCGCGTGCTCTAGGGTATCACCAACGGTATAAATACGACCGGCGTTGGAGGGGCCGTACACGATCACCTGCCGTGTGCGCGGATATACAACCCACATTAACTGCGTGCCGGCTGCAAGATAGTCGCGTACTTTTTCATTGATGTCTTGCGCACTTTCGCTGGGCGAGACGACCTCGACGGCGAGATCGGGGCCAGCGACCAATAGCCAGTTGGAATGCGATCAGCTCGAACGTAGGCTATATCAGCTGCACGGATCGTATCGGGGTCGTGGGCGAGTATGAAGCCCGCTTCTGTCCCAACGTAGCCCCCAGTTCCTCGTTCGGCCCAATTCCCTAAACGGATGATCAGCTTGCCAACAAGTGATCCATGTCCACCGCCTACTGGGCTCATCTCAACCAGTACTCCCTGTACTAACTCACGGTGCAGATCGGTAGGATTTGGCAAGCGCTCTAGCTCTTCAGCCGTGAGCAGGGTTTGTGCAATTGCCATGGTGCTCACATTCCTCTTCACA
>JACDGP010000220.1 GCA_013821605.1 Herpetosiphonaceae bacterium | reverse complement strand
GGTCAGTGTACATGGGGGGCTGGTGGCCTGAAAGCACGATCTCCGGCTGCCAGGCGCGGAGCCATGCTGCGCTCTGGGCATAGCCGTCCAGCAGCGCGCCGTTGCGATACACGTGGTTCTGGGCGATGCGCTTATCCGACCAGGTTGTGAGGTCCGCCGCCCAGTTGCCCGTGCCGTCGAGAAAGAAGTACTGGTCGCCGGTATGTGCGAAGCGCCGGCCGTCAGCCTCGAAGCCGATCAGCGCGGCGAAGCGGGTGTGGCCATTCATGAGACCGAAGTGAAACGTGTATTCCTCCCAGCGGACCGGCTCGTCGAGTGATAGGCGGCGGTCGACGCGGATCGGTTGGGGCCAGTCGCACGGGAAGCAGTGCGCCTCGGGGTGTTCCAGCAGGTCGGCGAAGGCTACGGAGGCCCAGCACTGCGTATTGAAAATGCGCTGTAGCAGGGGAACACCGCTCACATGATCGTCATGGAAATGGCTAATCAGGGCCACATCCACGCGGTCGATGCCAAATTGTTCCCGGAGTGCGTCGATGCTGTGGAGCAGTGCACGGCGGCGGTACGGCTTGCTGTACCCAGCAGCGAGGAGGCCACGTCGATCATGGTAGCCGTAGTCGATCACCAACGCCTTGCCCGACTCGCTGATCACAAACCAGTTGATGCTTTGCGACTCGGTCGCCTGCCACACATGGTCGGTGACCTGTACTAGCGGCGCGTCCTCCAGCGCAGCGATGGCCTGTGCCTCGCCGGGCCGGCCAGCACATAAGGCGCGGAGCGAGTCCTGGAGCTGGGCCAGTGCGGTGTCGCAAGCGGTCAGCATGGGTGTGCCGAGACTGGGCAGCAGTGCGCCAGGATGCAGGCGGCGTAGATCGCGCGCGGTCCCGTAGGCGACCACGGCACCGCCCAGATCGTTGTAGTTGTACTGCAACGGTGCCACGCGTGCCAGCCGACCAGGCGAGTGGATCGCCTCACCACAAAAGATGACCGTGTTGCCGTCCGCAAGCACCAGGGCGAGGCCGGCTTGGGTAATGGTCACACCGGGCAACGACAGCACCGTCAACTCCAGCCCTGCCAGCGTCACACACTCATAGTCGCGTAGCACACCGCTCAGTGGCACCGGCTCGATTGGTACGAAGAGATCCCAGTAGTTGTCATAGATGATGTAGGTGTCGCGGGCGCGGAAATGCTGCACCGGGTCGGCGAAGATGGCCTGCTCGCCTTCGGGGACGTACACCGCGATACCGGCACGTGCAGCGAGTACGGCGCCGGCGCTGTGATCACGGAAGAAGTGCGTGCAGACGAGTGCGACGGGCGGCTGCGGCAGGTCGCCGATGGCGTCAAGCCATTGCCCGGTCCCAGCGTTGACGATCAGCGTGCCTTGAGGGCCGACCACGGCGTATACATTGCAACTGTCCTGCCAGAGCAGCACGTCCGGTAACACCTCCCGCCACGTCATATGATCCTCCTCGCGCATTTGCGCTCCACATACTCATTAAACGTCCAGAGCATGCCAGCCGTGGTCGCTTTACGCCAGCGCACGAGCCACAGGCTCGTCGCTCAGCAGTTCCCAAAGTGCTTCGCGGGCGGGGATGCGCGTGCCGGCACCGCGCTGGGTGGTCGTGAGCGCACCCATAGCATTGGCGAGTGTAGCACAAGCAGCCCAATTGCCACCACGCAGGTAACCGGCGATGAAGGCTGCAGCAAACGAATCGCCTGCGCCAACGGTATCAACGACCGCAACCTTAAAGCCGGGGTGGCTTATCGTTTCGCCGCCCGTTGTCACGACCGTACAGCCGTTCGGACCGTGCTTAAGGACCACGACGGACGGGCCAAACGCCAGCAGCGCTCGCGCAACCTCCACACCTGTGCCGGTAACGTCCAACAAAGCTGCCTCTTCATCGGTCAGAAGTAGCACATCCGTCGCAGCCAAGGCGGCCAGGCATAGTTCACGACTGACAAAGGCCACGCTGGGGCCCGGATCAAAAAAGATGGGGACGTCGGCGCGGCGGGCGGCAGCGAGTGCAGCCAAAAAATCGTCCGGAAGTAAGACATCCCGCAGCGTATAGCCATCGGTAAACAAGGCACGTGTCGCTTGAATGATGGCATCCCAGGGCGCAGGATACGGCCACCTGCCGTAGCCATCTTTGATCCCGAGATAGACGTGCTGGCCTACCCGGTCGGAGAGGACCATACAAAGCACCGTTTGACGGGACGGATCGACGACCACATGGTCGACGTCGACACCCTCAGCGCGCAGCATAGCGAGCATTTCCGCGCCATAATGGTCAGCGCCGATCGAGCCAAGGGTGGCAACTGCGAGGTTAACGCGGCGCGCCGCGACGAGAATATTGCCGGCGCCACCCGGCTCTACAAAAATGCCCTCGGCCCAGCCATGTTGGTTGGGACGGATGGGCAAGCGCTCGACCGGCACGACAAGGTCGGCCACCAAATCGCCTAGGACTATCAAGTCATGCGGCATCGATACGATATCCTATTTTGCGATGTTGCGCGGCATTCGCATGCGCAAACGGCGGCGGCTCAGGATGATCGCACCTCCTAGCAACGGGAGCAGCGGGAGCAGCAGCAGGGTTGAAAGAGCGACAGTCGCCGGAACACGCACAAGGCGGGTACTATCGGGAATAAGCCGACCATCTGGTCCCAAGAGACGAACGGTATAGCTGCTTTGCGACGGCTTGAGATTGACCGGATAGGCTTCAAAATCGGGATCGGCTGATCCACCGGTCGAAGGCGTAAACTTGACGACCTCGTAGCCTAGTGCCTGGCCGGACAACTGGTTGACCTTGTACGGGGTCAATGAACGACGGTCGATGGCTTGATCGGCTCCGGTGATCTCAAGCGTAGCACCTTTGATCGCTTCGCCATTGACCCAGGTCCAATCAGCAGTGTCATTACCGAGGTATTGAGGGTTTTGGAGAAAGGCATAGGCGCGCTGTGGATACTCACGAATCACGAGCGGCTCCAAATACAGATTACTGCCGCCCTTGCCAAGGACCACGTCAGCCTGATCGTTCACCTGATCGGGAGTGGTCCAGCGCGTCTCGGGCACAACCGTGTAGCCGACAGCAGTCCGACGCGGCGTAAAGACTGTGAGAGAACGCTCGCTTTGGGGCACCAGCTTACCCTGAGTATCACGTATGAGGATGGTATAGTTGCCCGGATTGAGCTTAAGCGGAAAGCCCCGGTTCAAACCGTTCGAGTAGATGCTGATCGGTGCCGGTTGCACAGGTTCGGGCGGTGGTGTTGCTTTGGCAGGAGCATCGTTGCTGTTTTTGGCCTGGAACTCGTCCATGGCTGCCAGCCAGGCTTGCTCGGCGGCATAATAGTCAGTCGACGCTTTTTGATACGCCTGCTGGCGGCCCACAAAATCACTCTGGGCTTTAACAGCCTCGGGGCCGACGAAGAGACGAGCACTGGCCTGAGTGAGTTTCTGGGGGGTATATTGAATGCTGTAGTCGGTGGGTGCCACACGCTGCACGACCTCGCCGTTCCTGGATATCTCCAGGTTTCCCGTGATCTCCTGATTCAGCACCTCCCAGTCGGCCTGATATTCGTTCGTGATCGGCCAGAAGTAGATGAAGGTTTTACGCAACGAGATGACGCTGATTTGCTGGGCGAGCAGGTATAGGGCAGGAGCCGACGGCGGGGCGAAGGTGCCAACATAGCCATCGGGAACCGCCGCATTAATGCCATAGACCACGGCTTCTTTGCGATCGATCTGTTGAGCAGTAGCCGTGGCGCTGCCCAGCAGTGCCAGCAGGAAGACTAGTCCCAACAAGCGCATCGTTGTGAGTCGCTTCATGGTAATAGCCCCCGGCGGTTGAGGCCCCAGACTGCCAGGATCAACCAGGCAGCACAGCCGATCAACGCTGTTGCAAGCCATTGCGCAATATCTTGCCAACTTGCCCGCATAACGGCGTCGAGGCCGGATTCTAGGAGTGCAACAGGCGAGATCCAATTGAGCAGATTCCGCACGCTGCGCAACAATTCGCGCAGGAACAGCAGCGCATCATAAGACTTACTGACCGGCGGTATGCTCAAGAGCGCGGTATAGCCACCCTGAACGCCCGTGAGCAGCAGCAGCGCCCCAATGAAAAAGAACATGGCACTGCGGCTTGAGGGCGAGACGGCGGAAACAAACAAGCCGAGTGCCAGCGCCACGGCAATGAAGACGGGCGAGAGCACGATGCCCAGCAGGAGCAGCGGCGAAAATGGCACATTCGTGAGCCAGGCAAGCAGCGCCAAGGCCGGTGTCGTGACGAGCATCACGAGCCCGTATAAGATCAGCCCGGCGAGAAAATGACCACCAATCAGACTGACACTGTCGACCGGCGCGAAGAAGAGGATACGTAACGCCCCTTGGTCACGGGGACGTACAATCGCAAGCACGGCCCACGCGGTTATATAGAGCATGGTCAACGTCGTGGTGACGAGCAGCGGCAGATAGAAGGGCCGCCCCAAGATTTGGAGACCGCTTTCAGCGACAAAGTGGAGGGAGTTGACCATGAGTAGCACGTCTGCCAGCAGTGCAACGGCAGCGACGATATATAACGGCCAGCCATAGATCGCATCCCGCACTTCTTGGGCGGCGATGCGAGACATGATTTGGCACCGGAGCGACCAGAGCGGGGATGCGGCTCGCGCGGATGCCGGTAGTGAGAGCGCAGGTGCTTTCGTCATATAGCACCCGCGAGTTGAGCGACATTATCCCCCGTAATCGTCACAAAGGCCTCTTCCAAGCTCATTTCTTCGCTGTGCATGCCCAAAATCACGCCACCGGCATCGGCAACGAGATGAAAGATGCGCGGCCGCACATCATGTTGGGCCTGTACCAGCATTTCGATGTGCTGTCCTTTCTCAGTAATCTCGGTTACAAACGGTTCATTGGCTAGCCGTGCCATGAGGCCGGCGGGAATGCTGTCTAGCTCGATGACGAAGCGCTGACCGGGTGCCAGGCGGCGACGCAGGCCCGTTAACGAGTCTTCGACCAGGAGTCGGCCTTCGTGCAGGATGCCGATGCGGTCGGCGCTGCGCTCGATCTCTGACAAAATGTGACTGGAGATAAAGACTGTGCCACCCTGACGGTGGTACTCCTCAATGAGGCTGCGGACTTGCAGAATACCGTGCGGATCAAGGCCGCTGACGGGCTCATCCAGGATTAACAGTTGGGGTTCGTGGATGAGCGCGCGGATCAAGCTCAACTTTTGACGCATGCCACGGGAATAGTTGCGGGCCAGACCGTGGCGGACTTCCCACAACTCCAAGGTGTGAAAGAGTTTTTCCATGCGTGGCTCTGGGCGAGTCATGCCATACAGACCGGCAAAATAGCGCACAAGTTCCCAGCCGGTCATTTTGGAGGGCTCGACCGGTTCCTCCGCAACAACGCCGATGCCGCGCTTGAACAAGAACGAGGTCGGTGCCAGCGGCTCACCAAAGAGGTAGATGTCGCCGCTGGATGGGCGCACCAGATTAAGGAGCATGTGAATAGTCGTGGTCTTGCCAGCGCCGTTCGGCCCTAAAAAGCCGTAAATCTCACCGGCGCGCACATCAAGGTTCAGGTGTTCAACGGCAACGTGACTCGCATAACGCTTGGTAACGTTTTCTGTTTTGATCATGGCTACCCATTTCGCTGTGGGCCGAGGTAAAAGCAGTATAGCAGAGAAG
>JACDGP010000219.1 GCA_013821605.1 Herpetosiphonaceae bacterium | reverse complement strand
CTCATCCTCACTTACCAGTATGATGCCCATCTCGCGCACAGTAGCGAGGTCATCATTAAACGTTTGGGCAGCAACGGGCGTCGCATATACCGGGTAACCCGCTTCTAAATGGTCGTTGATGGCCCAGTGACCGGGGCCACCACCCATGATCACGCCACTCAAAGCTAGCCCCACCCCCCGCCTCGTCGCGGCACGGACTTGTTGCGCAAGTTGGGCAGTAGGTGATGGTAGCACCAGTTGCAACGCATTTTCGATTGTTTGCTCGGTATCCCAGACTAGCACATCTTGTGTGCCGGTACCCACATCAATCGCTACCAGTTGCATCGCGGGGCTCCTTGTGCCTCACTAGCCATGCTACACCATACCCATTCATGTGTATTCTGCAGGAAGATAGCCACAAGCCGCCATGTATTGTTGCGGCTATTGACGTGCTTGGTATATTGCATTATGCAACGCATTAACAAGCATTGCCAAATGTACCGTTTCGCGGGCATGGCTCACGCGTAGTACGGAACTCTACCAATGAGTTCGGCATCTTCAGAAAGAGGTAAGCCCAATAGTCAAGCGCAAATCATTACTTGCAACCTTGCTAGTCCTTGTCGTTGTCGTTGCTATCAATGCGCCTCCTATTACCGTGGGAGCTAGGACAAATGATCCCAAGAAACCACAGCCTGTACTCATTCCAGCACCATCCTACATCTCTTTCAAGGGTCAACTTAACCTGAATCTGCGCGCGCGTTTACCCGACACATTCGCCGGAATGATTATAGCGCGTGATGGTACCATTCAGGTCTATATGACCGCCGCAGACCCCCGTCTGGCGGAGATTATTCAGAGCACGAAGGACGCGACACCACCGAGCCAGCATGCGGTTAAGATCATTGTCGGTAGCAAGAATTCGCTTGCGTCCCTTGAACAGCTACGCGACGTGATTACGAACCGCCCTGATGAGTTCACAGCCCGTGGCATTCAACTGACAATGTGGGGACCCAATATCCGGGGCAACAAGGTGGAGATCGGGGTGAATGGCCTGACCCCCGAGATTAAAGCATTAATTGAACACGAATTTGGTTCGGAGCGTGTCGAGGTAACGGAGGTTGGGGAGGCTACCGCAACCTTCGGTAGGTTCTCCGATTCCCCTCCCTGGGACGGCGGCATGGCCCTATCAACAGTGCAAAATGGAGCCCTTAAATGCACGGCCGGTTTTAATATGATTGGAGTTAAAGACGGGCAGTACTATGTGAGTACTGCCGGACACTGTAGCGGGAGCGACAACTGGTACAACGGCTCTCTGTATGTCGGCAACACATACGCTCGGACGTTTTATATGGGTGCTCCAACTGACGCTCAAATCATCTTGCCTTCTATTTCTTCAGCAGAGGCGCAGGTATGGGTTGGTGGCCCTAACACTTCCACTTTGGCGTCGGTTAAGACCTTTGCTCCTGCGGGAAGCGTGCAGGTTGACGATCAAGTGTGCCAGGATGGGGCTTTTACTGGCGAGACGTGCGACAACTATGTGCTCGACACTAATGTCTGTCTCATGTATACCAGTCTTGGGGTAAAAAACGAAACATGTGGATTAACTGTTGTGCAGTCCCAAAGTAAACGGCAGCCTAAGGGTGGCGACAGTGGTGGACCGGTTTACAAACTCGTCTATACTAACGGCATCCTCAGTCTGGAAGCGGTAGGACTAATCACGGGCCGTTTCTCAAATCTCCATTCACTGTGGTTTTATACACCGATTGACGCAGTTGATAGTGCGTTCAATGTTGTGCCGATTTGTAACTGCATCCAGTAGACTAGCCCATCCGGGTCATGCAAGGCCAGTGCCTCATGTACGATGCCGCTCACAGTCGTCTCGCTCATTCCGTCATTGTCGTTTTCCTCGTGTACAGTAACGTCACCATTCACCGTTCCGTTGGTGATTGTTCGAGTTAGCTTATCCGGTACTCGCCTGTCCACCAAACCACTTGGCATTCAGCCGGTCGAAAAAGCCCTCATGGCGTAGCTGATCGAGGATGTGGTTGACTCCACCTTGGAGTTGGTAGGCGGCCAGCGGCATGGCCATCACATAGGGCTCGAAGGTCAGCCCGCGCACAATTTTGAACTGGTGATTCCGTTCAACCAGCGCCAGAGCGCTGACCGAGTCAGTAATGACAGCGTCAAGTTCACCGTGCTCCAAGGCGGCGAGTGCGCCAGCAGGCAATTCCCAATCGAAGCGGGCATGCAACGTAGGCTGTGTACGCACGATACGCCGTAACAGCGTATCACCATCGCTCCCTAGCGCGGCACCGACCTGCCGGCCAGCGAGATGATCCTCACCGGTCAGGGGGCTGGTGGACGGTACGACCAACACCTGCCCGGCATCAAGGTACGCACTGGTAAAGCGCGCCCTCCAGCCCTGCTCGGGAGCTAGCGGGAGAGCAGCCGCCAGCAGATCAACATCGCCCGCTGCTAACTTGTCGTACAGCGCATCATAGCCTACTGGCACAAACTCGGGCCGTAATTGGAGGCGGCGGGCGATTTCGGTCGTAAGATCGACATCGTATCCCTGCCAGTGGTCAGCTTGTTCCTGGGCAAAAGGTTGGAAGCCGGGATCGGTACCAACCCGCAACGCCCCTTTCCGCTTAATCGCAGTCCACACCGGATCAGCGGCACCATGGGTGGCATGCCATACCGTCCAACCATAACCGGCGAGCACCAGCACTGCCGCTAACCGTACTCCGGCGTAGCCTATTGACTGTCGCATGTTGGCATCCTAACGAGCTACGCTCCGTTTGTCCAGTTGCCCCTTCCCGGTCAACACTCCGCCATAGTCCTTTCCTCCAGCGTTGAACATGACCATTTTCCGGTCGGAATGATAGGAGAGGCCTTAGCTGCGTGCTATGCTTCGCTACACCTGATCCGTGAATCCAGAAAGCGAAGTGCCCATCTATGGCAAAGTTTTATAAAAAACGTGAAGCAGTCCTTGCGGGAATGAGCACCGCTGCCTACCTACCAACCCAGCCGATCGACTATACCTCATTACCCGTCGTCGAAGAGCAAGGACGGCTGGCTCGGCTCAGCACTGTGCCATTGGCGATCAGAGGCTTGCTAGGCTTGCTGCTCATGCTGGTTCTCGCTGGTCTGATATGGAATCTGTTTTTTCATAAGCCGCCCCAGCCTGTTTCGCCACCACCGCCGCCGGTCACGACTATTAGCGATGCGACGGTCACCGGTGAAGACAGCATCACGCTGGCGGCAGCGATCACCAATCTTACGAAACCGGTGAGCGTGACCGCCGAACTATTGCAGGCTGGTCAGCCACTCGCGTGGGCCGATCCCAAAACGGCGACTGGCATAGCTGGGCCAGACGGCAAGCTCGCAATGCGCTTGGTCCGCAACAGCACCTGGCAGCAGCCGCTGGAGAAGAGTGCACCCTTGACCGTGCGGATCAATGTACCTGGCGCCAAAGTCGTGACCGCTGACCTCACTATTCCCGCGTCCGTCTCGGCCGATTTTTACGCCGGTGGCGTTATGGCCCCAGAGCCCACCGCCGTACCCACCCCAGAGCCGACGCCCGCACCCACTCCTCGCCCCACAGTCAACTCACCTATGGCGAAAGCCAATGCGAGCTTACTGATCAGCCCGACGCTAGGCAGTCCGGTGTTGCTGGCCGTGCCGGCCAACACAAAAGTTGAGTCCCTCTTCCGCACAAATGACAGTAACTTCTTCTTGATCAAGCAAAATGACCAGGTTGGCTGGCTACCTGCGGATCAACTGGCAGCGACCGCCGAGCAAATACAGCAGATGAAGTCTATCAAGCCGGAGGCAGGCGCGGCTGATGCGGGCCCACTCAAGGCCACGGTCTTCAATGGCGGCAATATTCGCTATCGCCCCAGCAAACAGACCGGTATTGTGCTCGGCCAGATGATCGCGGGTCAGACGATCACCCTTAAGGAAAAGCTACCGACCGGCCAGTGGTATCACGTCGTCGCACCTAACGCCGAAGGATGGGTCGCCCGTGACCTGCTCACACTCGATCCACAAACGATCGCCGCAGTACCGCTCGCCAATCCATAAATCAAACCAGCCGCAACGCGCTTTGACCGCCTGATACAAGCGCGTTGCCGGACCGTTGGGCAACACCAGCCAGCCATGCTCATCCACCCATCACGAGCTCCCCTCCGCATGGTCAGTAGATAAAGACGAAACAACCAGATCGTGTACGGATGACCTTAGGGTGCCGCATTCTCTGCGTATCATAAGGCTATTCAAAGGGGTGGATCTCCATGAGTAACGCATCACAACAGCCGATTCCCGTTGATGAACTGCCCGCTGGCCTGCAATGTGCCGTACGCGGCAATGCCAATCCACTGGATGCAATTGAAGCTGATTTACGTGCCGCTGTCTACGGTCAGGACCGCGCCATCGAAAGCGTAGTGCGTGCACTTAACCGCGCTAAGTTTGGCTTTGCCGCCGGCAGCCATGATCGTCCGTTGGTCAATCTCATGTTTCTGGGACCAACAGGCGTTGGCAAGTCCGAATGTGCCAAGCGGCTGGCAGCCCGGCTCCATCCGGATGGTGGTGGCTTCCTTAAAATCGACTGTTCGTTGTTTTCACAGGGTCATGAGGTCTCCGCTCTGGTGGGTGCCCCGCCATCATATGTGGGACGCGACCAAAAGCCGCTGCTCGATCCGGAAATGATCGAGAGCGAGAACAGTATCGTGCTGTTTGATGAGATCGAAAAAGGCACGCCCGAGCTATGGAATCTGCTGCTACAAATTATGGAGGACGGCGCGGTAACATTGCTCAACAGCGGTCGCTCCATCTCCTTCCGAAAGACGATTTTGATTATGACAACCAATGTCGGTGCTCAAGAAATGATCGATTTTCTTGACCAGCGTAACATTGGTTTTCGCTCATCACGTTCAGATGTGGAAGCAACCGGGCAGCATATTTATCATATTGGCTTCGAAGCCCTACAGCGCGTCTTCAGCCCTGAATGGATCAATCGCATTGACGAGATCATCGCCTTCCGGCCCTTGTCATCAACCACGATGTCGAAAATCTTCGACCGGATGATCAACGAGGCGAATGCCCAGTATGTGCTGCATGGCATCCAGTTGAATGTTACTCCTAGTGCGAAAGAGCACATCTTGCGACGAGGGTATAATCCACGCTTTGGCGCCCGTCCACTACGTGCACGACTGCTCAAAGACGTTGATGCCCCTCTGGCCGACCTCCTCGCCTCCGGCGGCGTACCCGAAGGCAGCGAGGTAACAGTCGCTTATACGGGCGGTGCTATCAACCAGGAACTCTCCTTTTTCTTCCAGCATAATGCGGCTATCGAGATGGAAGGCCGTATTCAGCGTGAGCTTGCACGCACCGCCCCTCGGGAGCGTGCAGTTAACGAGGAGCCGCAGCCAAGTCCCGCTGGACCATTCCCGAATCAAGGCCCCTCGATGGCGCGCACGATCGACGGCTGGCCGCGCCGGTAAGCTACTGGAGGGCCAGGTAAGGATGGCTTCCCAATGCTCCTCGAACACCTAAACGTTCGACTAGGCCTGATCCAAAGGGCGTACAACAGCGTTATACTTAGGGTGGTAGCCGGCCATCGGCTCACGTTAAGGGATCATCAATGCGCTTGTACGTTATTCGTCATGCTCTGCCGGACTATAACCAGCCTGGTGTGTATCACCGGCCACCTGGTCCAGGAC
>JACDGP010000218.1 GCA_013821605.1 Herpetosiphonaceae bacterium | reverse complement strand
GCCGAGGGCAATCCGCATGCGACAGCGGCAATGACCCGGCGGCTGCTGGAAGCCAACAGTCGGGGCTTCTGGGACGCAGATGAGACCACTCTGCAGGCGCTCCAGCAGATTTATGGTGACCTGGAAGATCGGCTAGAAGGTGTTGCGGTTGTCTAAAGCGGACGCTCATTTCAAAAGGAGTTTTGCATGGCGGTTTCATCGCTCGCAGCAGCTTCCTCGCCCATCCTTCCGACGCCGGAACCGGTCGTCGCACAACCGCCCTACCCCTTTGCAGCCCTCGTGGGACAGCCCGAGCTCAAGCTGGCCTTGCTGTTGTGTACGATTGACCCTGCGATCGGCGGGGTGATGGTTATGGGCCATCGCGGCACCGCCAAGAGTACGGCAGTACGCGCCCTGGCAGCGCTGCTGCCGCCTCAACGGACAGTTGAGGGCTGTCTGTACGGCTGTGATCCCGCTCGTCCTGCACCTAGCTGTGCATACTGTAGTAGCTTGACTGCAACACGGCGACGAGCACGCCAGCGGGCAGTGCCAGTTGTCGACCTGCCCTTGGGTGCGACCGAGGATCGCGTGGTCGGCTCGCTCGACATCGAGCGTGCGCTTGTCGACGGCACGCAGTCCTTTGCGCCCGGCTTGTTGGCGCGTGCGAATCGCGGCTTCCTGTATATCGATGAAGTCAATCTTCTGGAAGATCATCTGGTTGATCTGCTGCTTGATGTCGCCGCCAGCGGCGTGAATATTGTTGAGCGCGAAGGCATAAGTGTACGTCACCCGGCCCGCTTTGTACTGGTTGGTAGTGGCAATCCCGAGGAAGGCGATCTGCGACCACAATTGCTGGATCGTTTTGGTTTGTACGCTCACATCCTGACCCTGGAAGATACTGCCGAGCGTGTCGAGATCGTCCGGCGCCGCCTGGCCTATGAGCATGATCCGGTCGCCTTCGTCGCCCGCTGGGAGCCCGAGCAGCATCGCTTACAGCGACGGCTACGTACTGCGCAAGGACGATTGAGCAACGTGGTCTTGAGCGAGGCCACGCTGGAAGCTGCGGCATCCCTCACGGTTAAGTTAGCAATCGACGGACATCGTGGCGAGTTGACGTTGTGTCGGGCTGGCCTCGCGCTGGCAGCTTGGGAAGGTCGCGCAATCGCGTTGCCATCCGACATCGCACGGGTAGCTCCGCTAGCCTTGCGCCATCGCTTGCGCAAAGATCCGCTCGAAACGAGTGGTGATGATGCGCGGGTGCTGCAGGCAGTAGTTCAGACGATCGGTGTAGCAGCGTGACCAGTGACTCGGCCCGCGCCAAGCAGCGACGCAATACATCCATCCTACCATTCGGTGCTCTCGTGGGGCTTGCGCCAGCCGAACAAGCGCTGCTGCTGCTGGCGGTGGAGCCGCGACTGCGCGGGGTCGTGCTGGCAGCACCGGCGGGTAGTGGCAAAAGCAGCTTGGTCCGCAGCTACCGCACGCTGCTCGATCTGGCACCTGCGACCTTTGTGGAACTGGGACCTGGGGCCGACGAAGCAAGCGTGCTAGGCGGGTTAGATATCGAGGCAACGTTGCACGGAGGCATGCGGGTCTTGCGGCGTGGTCTGTTGGCCCGGGCCAATGGCGGCGTGATCGCAGTAGATAGCCTTAATCTGCTGCCGGACCGCGTGATCAATCCTTTGTTAGGAGCGTTGGATGCCGGGGAAATCCGGCTGGAGCGCGAAGGGCTGAGCCAATCTTGTCCGGCGCACTTTGCACTGCTGGCCTGCTATGATCCGGCTGAGGGTCCGCCACGCCGTCATTTACTGGATCGCGTGGGCCTCCTGGTCGTACTACCGGCTGCCAGCAGCGTGGAGCAGCGTAGTGAAATTGTGCGGCGCAATCTTCTGCCGGTTGGTGTCCAGTGGGGTGAGCAGGCCGAGATGTTCCAAGGGTTAATTCTGGCGGCACGAGAACAGCTGCCCACTGTTGAGATCGAGGCAGCCGCAGTGGAACAGCTCATAGGGTTAGCACGTGAGCTGGGTGTGGAAGGTCACCGCGCAGACCTGTTCGCCGTGCACGCTGCACGTGCGGCTGCCGCACTTGCCCTGCGGGCAACGGTCGAGCCAGAGGATCTAGATGTCGCGCTACAACTGGTGCTGCTGCCAAGGGCGACGCGCTTGCCACAGACCGAGGAAGCCACGTCGACACCGCCGATGGCTGATGACCAGGCGACGGGCGACAGCGTTGAGGATCACGACGGACCGTCCGAACGACGGACGACGCAGCCTGGCGTTGACCAGACGCTACCAGACGAAGCCGTAGCGCTGGACGAGGCTGCTCAGGACAGCAAGGAGCCAACATCACAGGAGCCGACACCAGCCGAACAGGTCTTGACTGCGGTTGCTACGCTGCTACCGGAGGATCTGATGCATCTGCCCTTCCGCGCAGTACGACGGGGACGAGCAGGCTCTCGTGGAACGATCAATGGTCCGCGCGGACGTCATATTCGCAGTCTGCCCGGTAATCCACGTCGACAGCGTATCGACATAGTGGCGACCTTACGGGCCGCCGCAGTCCAACAGCCGTTGCGTAGAGCTTGCACAATCGGCGGCGGACTGCCGGGCGCACCGCTCATGCTTCGCGCCGAGGATCTGCAGGTCAAGCATTTCCAGAGCAAGGCCGGCACGCTCTTCTGCCTGGCAGTTGATGCCAGCGGGAGCATGGCAATCCATCGCATGCGGCAGGCCAAAGGGGCTGTCAACGACCTGTTGCACCAAGCGTATATTCATCGTGATCGGGTCGCACTGCTGGCATTTCGCGGCACCACAGCACAACTCCTCCTGCCGCCCTCCCAAAGCGTCGAACTAGCACGCCGTGCGCTGGATCTCTTACCGACCGGTGGCGGCACGCCACTGGCCGCCGCACTGCTGCAGGCGATGGCGGTCGCTCAACAGGCCAAAGGACGGGGCATAATGCAAACGGTGTTAGTGCTGCTGACTGACGGGCGGGCGAATGTTGGCTTGCGGGCACCACGTTCGGGGGTTGACCAGGAGCTGGACCAGCTCGGACGACAGGTAGCAGCTGCAGGTATTCAGTCGATCGTAATCGACACGCAGCGATCGTATTTGGGCAACGGGGAAGCACGCCAGCTAGCAACACGGTTGAGCGGCCGATATCTCTATCTACCACATGCTAGTGGAGCGGATATTGCCGGCCTGGCTCGAACTGTCAGCACGGGGGGCTGAAGCTATCAATCATCATTATGGAGGAGCACATGTCAGGTGAGCACACGTTGGGCGAACTGCTGTATGACGAGCTACTAGGTGCCCGCATCAGCGCGGCGGAATGCCTCTTGAAGGAAAAAAGCCGACTACGTTCCGCTCTCCCCGTCACAGAGCAGCGGGAACTCTTGCAATTGCTACGCCGGATGCATGATACTATCAAGCTTCTCGCCGCCGCCGAAACGAATCTGGAACGTGTCCATCGAGAGCTGAGGTAAGCGGCACAATGTCCTCTACGCTGCGCCGCTTAGCGCCCCTGTTCCTATTGCTTGGGCTGGCAAGCTGTACCCAGCCGGCTCCGGCGGCTACATATACCATCGAGATGTACGATAATTACTTTAGGCCTGTTGAGCTCCATTTTCCCACGGCAGATGTGGTTCGCCTCAAAGTTGTCAATCATGGTAAGCTCATTCATAATTTCGAGGTCGACATTCGTGGGCACAAAGGCATCGTCGCCGGTCCCGGCGGCGACAACGTAACGACGCTCCTGACTCCACCTCCTGGGCGCTACCCCTTCGCCTGCTCGGTCCCCGGTCATCAAGGCATGCAAGGCGTGATCGTGATCGACCCGTAGGCTATCGACGTTCCCATTCCTTACGCTCTTCAACTCATGCATAGCCGCTGCTCAACGCCCGTGCCTGGGATGGTACACTGCTTGCTGAAGGACCGATCGGGAAGTGGAGGAGGGAAGCAGCGTGCGATGTACCTACACACAATGGTACTGGTGGTTGGTGGTAGTGGATGCCCGGTAAGCGACGATCCGTAGGACGATTGGGGTTTGACGAATGGCTACAGTTGTGTGGGGTGACGCTGGCGCACGCCTTAGACGAGCAACGGGCGGTGATCTGCGGCACCGTGTCAGCCCACATGGCAGCACAATTTCCGACGCTCTGCTATGATCCACACTTGCCCGACCCGCTGAAGTACCACCACGCAGTGATGATACAAACGCCCCTCCGTTTTCACGCACTCTTGCAGACAGCGTTGAAGCTGCGAATGCTGATCGTTATCGAGCGCGAATACCGTTGGGCAAGGCAGGTCTTGCCACTGCACGGTGTTACATTGCTGCATATGCTTACACATGCTGAATTGTATTTCGATGTTGCGGCGGACTCTGTAACGCTTGACCAGATTGGGCACGTTCATCTTTTTACCCTCAAGCACGTCACACTTGATATGATTGAGCGGGGTATGACTGCGTAGTGTTAGATGAACGAGACGATACATTTGGAACCGCTATGCGACCGGGAAACTACCGTGACGCCTATCGCAGCACGTACGGCAGAGGTGAAAGCCGAAGCACGTCGCCTCGGCTTCGATCTGGTCGGTATCGCACCGGCAACGCCACCACCACATGCCGACGCACTCGAACCGTGGCTGGCAGCGGGGAACGCCGGCGAGTTGGGCTACTTGGCGCGCAATGCAGCGCAGCGGGGCGATCCGCAACTGGTAGTTGCAGGGGCACGTTCGATCATCAGCCTTGGGCTGCACTATCGTCGGGCAGAACCCGATCCAACTGAGTGGAACGACCCTGCGCGCGGCCAGATCTCACGCTATGCCTGGGGCCCCGATTATCATGATGTTGTGCTGCCCACGCTGCGCCAGTTGCAAAGCTGGCTGGAGGCCCAGATCGGACGCGCCGCGATTGGACGTAGCTACGTCGATACCGGACCGGTGCTGGAACGCCCAATCGGTGTTGCCGCTGGCCTTGGCTTTCAGGGCAAGAATACGTTGCTGATCCATCCACGGCAAGGCTCGTGGTTCGTGATCGGCGAGATTATCGTTGATGTGCAACTGACCTATGACGTGCCCCTGACAACGGGTGGTTGTGGTTCGTGCCAGCGCTGCCAAGTTGCGTGTCCGACCCAGGCCTTCGCCGGGCCGTATGTGCTTGATGCCCGGCGCTGTATTTCCTATCTCACGATCGAGCTCAAAGGACCAATCCCTCATCCCCTCCGCCCCCTAATCGGTAATCACATTTTTGGCTGTGATGTGTGCCAGGAGGTCTGTCCCTGGAACCGCAAGTTCGGCCTGTTCACACACGAAGCCGCCTTTGAAACTGCTGCCGGTGCTCCTGCCCCCCTCCTGCTTGACTTGATTGCCCTGACGGATGAGCAGTTCCGTGAACGCTTCCGGGGCTCGCCGATCAAACGGGCTAAGCGCCGCGGCTTGCTGCGCAATGTCGCCGTCGCCCTGGGTAACTGGGGTAGTTCAGCAGCCGTGCCTGCCCTGAGCGCCGCGCTAGGCGATCATGAACTACTGATTCGCGGCCATGCGGCTTGGGCCCTTGGGCAGATCGGTGGATCGGTCGCCTGTATGGCTCTCAAGCAGCGCAGCGCTGTTGAAGCCGATCCGTGGGTGCAAGCAGAACTCACCTTGGCGCTCGATCGACTACAGGGCCAGCACGTTTAGATATCCGGTGGCGGCTCGGGCTCGCCTTCGATATCACCATACCAGCGCT
>JACDGP010000217.1 GCA_013821605.1 Herpetosiphonaceae bacterium | reverse complement strand
TGAACAACACACTTCATAACCAACTCATTTCGCTATAACACAATGATAGCAGCTACCGCCAACCGCTGATCCGCTCGACCCATAGCCTGCCCGCCCGTGCTAACTGCTCCTGCCGCCGTTCGAGCAGGACATACACGCCCACCAGCAGCAAGCCGAGCGCGCCCAGCAACACCCATTTATTAGCGGCTCGCAGTGGATCAACGCTCATCCACAACACTCCTAGGACGAAGAAGATCGCTCCGCTGGCAAACGGGACCCGCAGTTTGAGCAGCGTGCCGTACCCTAGGAACAACCCTGCCTCGGCACAGAGTGCAACGGTGTAGGCTAAGGCTACCAAGTCGCTATTACTTACCGCTTGGACCAGCGTCGGACCAAGCATCAACATCGCTGCCCCGGCTTCAGCAATTTGCGATACCCGCTGCCCACCTTGGAAGGCGCGCATGGGATGCGCTAGCAGCAGCAAATACAACCCTGACGGGATGACATACCACTGCACGTCGCGAAAACCGAGATAAAACAGATACGATAAACCCGCCGACACAAACGCTGCTCCCGCGCCATAGCCCCACCTGATCTTCCGTTCGCGTACCGCAACCGTCGCCATGAGCAACCCCAGTGTCGCCAGCGTAAACGTCAACGGCAGCACATCACCACTACTTAGGGCACGCAGGCCTACCACAGCGCCGAGCACAGCCGCTATGATTGGCGGGGCGTACGCTAGAGGCCGTTGCCACACGGTTGTACCCCGCAGCCGCGTGACTGCCCAACCGACGAGGTATACCCCAAACGCCTCGCTGACACCTCAAGCCGTGCTCCAGATCGCGGTCAATAGGAGCATGTCGTGCAATGCGCCGAACCCGAGCGCTGCTAATCCCAGTGCTCCCCACGCCGCAGCTTCCCAGCGCGTGACACTGGCGAGCAGCGCAAGCAGCACGGCCAAACCAAACGCGACCGTCATCAGGAGTTGGGGAGCGCCAATCGCAAGCAACAATGCCCACCCACCCGTTACAGCTACCGCAACATAACAGGCCTGCGCGAGCTTGGTCGCTCGGATCCCTTGCCAGATTCGCAGCGCCAACGCCACTTTCGCTGTCACCGGCGTCGAAGGAGCCTGTACAGCCATCTGCCGCCGCTGTTGCCACAGCCCCAGCAACCCCTGCAGCCACGCGACGACCAGTAAAACGGGTGCGGCATTCGCCGAACGCCCACCCGGATGCAGCCAACTGCCCGTTGCCAGCACCGCCATATCGCCGGCCAGCAACGCCAACGTCATGAGCGGTGGCAACCGGTACAGGAACGTATCAAGACCGAGCATCAGCGCCACAATCGTCCAGCTAACCGCCACATGTGCCGCTTTGCCCGTTCCGAACCACGGCGCGACCAGCAGCAAGCCGAACGCGCTCACCTCGTAGGGCCACCCAAAGTTTGCCTTAGTGGGCTTGATCAGTGCCCACCGGCGTAGCAGCTGACCCAGTGCAGTTCCGGCAATCGCCAGCCCACACAGTACCAACGCCGGGTCCAGCGCGTCCGGGTGGCTGCCAATGAAGAAACCATGCGTTGCGCCTAGTACGCCGGTCAAAATCGCCAGACCCGCTACGAGCAAACCCAGCCCCGCAGCCTTCCACAGTCCAGACAGCAGCGCCACCAGCCCTGTCAAGATCATCAATATGGCGAACTCAAGGAATGTCATCGAGCCGAAGGTGCTTTGTAACCCGATCACGAGCACCAGCAGTGCGCCCGCTAGCAGCCCCCAGCCCAATCCTGGTACCGTCCAGTACTTCCAGGGGCTATGTCGCAGCCCGGTCGCACCAAGCGTATACGCCGCTGTGAATGCCAAGGCCGTCCATAGCACGCTGCTCGTATCGACATTGCGATGTGCTAGAAAGAAGCCAACCGCCAGTGGCAGTGTGCCGAGCATCAAGGCTGCCCACACCGCTCGCCGTCGCAACAGTGCTTGCAACAGCCACACCGCACTCAGCATGAACATACCGCTGACCACGATACCTTGGTCGGACCACGTCACAGCAGCGGTGCCCAGCGCGAGGAGCACACCGAGCGCCTGCAAGGTATAGTCATAGGCGCGTTGGTACCGGCCCGCCCACCAGGCTAAGACCAGATACCCTGCCGCCAGCGGCAACAACAACCTGCCCATGGCAGCGACCCCTAGCCCCTCCCAACGTCCCAGCGTGAACAGCCAGCCGGGCAGCAGCACGCCCATCATCACCAAGCCAAGCACGCCGCCATCAATCCGTCTGGCTCCCAGCCAAGCGAAACTGCCGAACCGTGTGGCTGCTAGAAGCACACCTCCCGCCGCGATCAAGAGCGGCAGCGTCCAACGTGCGGTGGCGAAATCCAAACCGGCCAGCAGGAGCGCAACTCCCATCAGGCCAACTGCTCCGATGTACACCACCACCGCATAGCGCACAACCCGCCGTTCGAGGAACAAGCCTGCCGTGAGATACCCTAATGCTAACGCGCCCAAACTAACGCCATACATGGTCGTGGCTACCTGCGCCGCAAGCAGATTGGTCACAACCGCCACCGGCAGCAGTACGCTCGCTACCAGTAACCACACGGCTGCCATCGTCTGACGGCCCCCGCGCTGTGCTAACATCGCTGCCAGCAGATAGAATCCCACTGCCAGCCAGACTGTCATCGCCAGCCACAGCAGACTTAACTGCGCGCCTACGTACATCAAGAGCCCGGCGACCAGAACGATTGACACCACTACCTGCGCCAGCCAGAAAGGTGCGACTGCGAGCTCGGGGTGGGCCTGCTGCCGGAGCCGCTCCGCGAGCCATACGTACAACATACCGACCGGCATCCCAATCAGCAGCATCCAGCGTGGGCCGGCAAAATTCGCAGCGGTAAGTGCCGCACTCAATCCCGCTAAACACCCTGCCGTGACAAACAGCACATGCCGTCGCCGCCACGCTGCAAAGCCATAGATCGGTAAGCTCAACACCGAGGCTAGCAGCCAGCCGCTTCGGGGCGCTAGATCAAGCAGATGTGGCCGTGACAGTGCGTACGCTACCACCGGTAACAGCACGGACCCTGCTCCCTCTAGCCCAAGGCCCGCTCTTGCCATCCCCGGCTGCCGTGCAACCCATGCGCCGCCTCCCCACAGTCCGGCACAGACACCGGCGAGCAGCAGGAACTGCAAGATTGCCGGAAAGCTGGCCCAGTTAAAGACGACCAGGATCAACGACGAGCTCAGCAGCAGAAACGCGCCGAGAAACAGCAGCAATTGCCGCGTTCGTAGTGCCAGCACCGCCGTCGCCATACGTTGCAGCCGCGAAGGTCCGGTGGGCACTTTGGGAACTAGTGCTATCGGTGCAGCAACGCCAGTGTGTTGCGGCACTATGGGCGGAACGGCGGGCGGGGTGTTAGCAACTGCTTGGGGAGCAAGTGGCACGTACGCCTGAGCCATCGCGGGGTACTGGCTCATGTCTACCAGCGCGCTTGCCTGTAGCGCCTCTTGCCCCAGCAGGTCGTGGATCTGCTGCGCGAAGTCACTGCCCAGCTGCCCAGCTTTACTCCATTTATCGACCAGCGCGCCAAACAGTTGGAGCACAGCATAGCCTGGATGCTCAACGCTCGGCGTGGCCGCCAACTGCGCCGCCGTTTGCTGCCGCCGACCTCGTACCAGCCAGCCGATCCACATACCAAAACCAAAGATGAAAAATTCTGTCATCGCTATACTCCAACGTAGTGGCTACTCCGCGCTCTGCTTTACCGTGCTGCCTGGTCCCTGTGTCGAGCACACCATTGATCATGCGGCGGTGGTCGCTCCACTGTACTAGCTACCATGATCATGTTCAACGCATCTGCATGCGTTATTATAAGGGTTATGCATTGCAGTATGCGTCGTAGGTAGGTGGAGCGCCATCAATCGAAGGGTGGATGGCGGAGGTGTATATTGTGCGTCTCCGCTTTGGCATTCATAGACAGAACTTGCGTTATCGACTCGTTTGTATGGAGGAACTCTTATGACTCGCATCATACGTTATCAAGGAGCGATCATCCGGGATCATCATATCCTGCTCATCAAACATACTGAACATGCAGGTCGTAGCTATTGGGTTATTCCGGGCGGCGGCATCGAACCTGATGAGACTGAGGAGGAGTGTGTGCAGCGCGAGATGCAGGAGGAGACCTGTCTGCACGTACAAGTACAGCATCTACTGCTAGATGAGCCAGGTATCCTCGGCGGTGTCTACCAGCGCCGGAAAACCTACCTTTGTCATATCCTCCATGGCGAGCCACAACCAGGCTACGAACCCGAAGCGGAAGCATCAAGCGTATATGGTATTACGGAGGTCGGCTGGTTTGACCTACAGCAGCCCACGACCTGGAACGACCAAATTGTGGCTGATTCCATCACCTACCCCCAGCTCCAGCAGATTCAAGCTGCACTTGGCTATGTGGTCGCAGAGAAGATAGTGAAAAGCGACTAAGCATGAAGAACACAGCTATACTGACTCTTTGACAGGGACGATGATCTTGAGCATTTCTTTGCTACGTTACCCACGGACGTGCAGAAACTACAGCGCAGCAAACAGCTATAATTGGGATGCAAGCAAGGCTTTAGTACCTGTCTGCGCCTGAATTCTATCTGAAGGAACTGTGGTGACCGACTCTATACGCCCCTATGAACCGGCCGATGAATCGGCCGTGGTCGCTGTTTGGCATCGCTCCGGTCTCGCTGCCTACCAATACTTGCCAACCTGGCAAGCCCTAACCCTAGAACACGCCCATGTCGTGTTCCAGCAGGTCATAGCTGCACACTGCCAACTATGGGTCGGTGTCCATGACGAACGTGTGGTGGCCTATCTCGCGCTACAAGGTAGTTTGCTTGATCGCTTATATGTCGATCCCGCCGAGCAGCGCAAAGGCTGGGGCAGCCGGTTGATCGCACATGCGAAATCGCTGCAACCAAACGGCCTCGAACTCTACACGCACCAAGAGAATCACGCCGCGCGTGCCCTATATGAGCGCCATGGCTTCGTCCCCGTCAAGTTCGGTATCAGTCCCCCGCCCGAGTCGGCCCCTGACGTCGAATACCACTGGCGGCCTACTGGGGACAATGACGCTCACGCATCCTAAGCATCTGCTCCATTAACGTGTTATCAGAGCGCATTTCTACCTATAGGTCCCTTGCTTTCGCCAAATCATGGTCCAGCCCACTGCAAGCATATGGCTGCCTACGGCTCGACACGGGTGATGCCAGGTATATGGTCGAAATGACGATCAAAACTCACAATTTCACTCAGCTTGTTGTGCTCCATATGGATGGCATGATAAGCATCGGCAAACGGGATGTTGAGGTTCACATACAAATCAAACACCTTACGCAGCGAGCGTTTGCCGGGCAGCACAATTGCGGGCAGTTCAAGTAAAGGGAGCAATGCATCCCGGATTCTGACCTTCGGTTCCTTGTAGTGCTTCTCAAGAGTGAAGACTGTTTCAAAGACCACGGTATCGTTGGTGTAGACGCGGAGCTCGCCCGTTTCAACGCGCTTCAGATAAGCAGTTGCTCGCGGCGACTGGTCCGGGTGATCCCCAGTGAGGTGGCGCACAAAGATGTTGGTATCGACAAACGGAGGTGCCATCTATGCTTCCAGCCGAGTGATAACGTCTTCGGCAATCGCTTGTTCCGCTGCCTCCCGTAATTGCTCAGCCGTCAGATGGGCCACATTCCCCCGGAGCGCTCCCGCCGTCCTTTCAACCACACTCGTACTCCGCTTCAGGCGCACTTGGTTATCCTCGCCCATCACAAAAGCAACCTGGTCGCCTTCCTTGAGTTC
>JACDGP010000080.1 GCA_013821605.1 Herpetosiphonaceae bacterium | reverse complement strand
GCACGGCACTTGGGATGGCGAGGACCAGCGACTGGCAGATTTGAACAAGGAGTACCTGACGAGCACTGCCACCGCGCGAACGGAGCAGGGCGATTTCACCCTCCTGCTGTTGTGTAGCAAGCGTGCCCACGAGCACAACATAGATCATCGCCAAGCTCACCAGCAGCAGGAACAGCGCGAAGAGCACCGACTCGAGCAGTTGAAAGCGGGTCTCGAAGGTCGTGATCGCATCCTCTAAGCCCGTCTGCATCACGATGGGACTAGACGACACGGCCTTGAATTCGGCGCGCAGTGCGTCAAGGTGGTTCGCCACGTCGTCAACCGTATCAAGCGTGATCGCGCTGCTCTGCACGAAGCCACGGAAGAAATGAGCCACCAGCTCGTTGCCATACCAGCGCAGCCAGATGGTGTTGAAATCGTCGTCATTGAGCATCAGAACAACGATCAATGTGGTTATAGTTGGACCAGGCGGACTCTCGCCTATAATCGGGCGCTGATCGTTAAACCAATACTGGTCCGTCGGATCCTTCGGCACAAAATTACCTGCGATCATGACCGAAATCTTGCCATCGACACACACATGATCGCCGACTGCAAGTGTGCTGGCCTGCAGTTGCTCGGCACTGACCAGTACGGGGAAGGTTGAACCATGCGGCTGGCAATCGCCCGGTGCCGGAGTAGAGGCTGGTTGGGAGGCACGCGCCGTCACCACAATATGATCGGCCAGACCTTCCTGCGTGCGCAGCCGTACTTGCCGGTTCGGGCGTGGTGCTGCCGGCTGACCGTAGACCGTCGGGAGGTAACTCATGCGGTAATCTGCGGCCAGTAGGGAGCCGAGTTGTTGCCGAATATGCGCTTGTAAGGAGGGATCAAATGGTGCGGGCGTGCGGAACAGTTGAATGTTCCTCACCGCCGGGGTTAAGGTCGTGATGGAGGTTCGCAGGCTCAGGGCCGCCAAAGCACCCGTGACGAGGGGCACGGCGACGCCGAGTGCCACCGCCAGCCCCACCCCGAGCAGGATACTCGCACTCACCAAGCGCTGCCGGCCGAGCCGCCGTACCAGATGCATCAACGGCACCATCGTGCTTAGTCCTCCCCGATACGCAGGGTGCGACCGATGCCGCGCTGCTGTAAGAGCCAAAGCACCACGCCGGTAATCGCGGCGAACAACACAATCAAGGCCGTATACGTCAGCGCCAAGTTGCCCCACGGCACGATCACAATATAAGGCGGTACGACGGTGCGACCACGGTCGCTGATCGCCATCAACGGCAGGATCAGGTGGTCGAGACCTGCACCTAGCCCGGTCCCCACTAACAGCGCCAGCAGCACCAGAATGCCCTGCTCGGTCGCCAATGTGCGGAGCACGCCGCCTTGGTCAAGGCCGATCGCTTGCAGCACCGCGAATTCAACACGCCGCCGCTGGCCGGTGAGGTAAAGCGCGGTCGCAAAGCCGAGCGCGGTCAATCCAATGCTGGTGATGAAGCCCAGAAAAAAGACGCCCGCAATCCCGAGCGTAAGCGGATCACGGCCCAACAAGCCGCGCATGTCCGCTTGGCGCACGACCGTGCCCACGCCAGGGGTGTGGCGCAGCCGTTCAACCGTTACGGGGTCATTCGGCATGGTGAGCCACAGCTCATTGGGCTCAATCGCCGGCGCAAATGAACGGTTCAAGAAGCGTAGCAAACGCGGCCCATCCGCAATCACAAAGGGTTGACCGTCGACGGCCAACGACGGAAAGCGCGTGAGCGTGGTCACGATCCGTACCGGCACCGTGCGATTCTGGAGCGTGAACAGGGTCGTGCTGCCCACCTTCAGATGCAGGCTTTGGAGGAACTGCTCGTCTACCGCCACCGGCACTGGCGTCACCTCCTGTGGATTGGGCACCAACAGCGCGGCGCGCATTTGGCTGCCCTGCAGGATGCCGACATTCGCGCCGAAGATCTTTACGGTACCGGCCGCCGGGTCAGGTGGCTCGACCGGCGCGTCCGTGGTCGCCACCCAGCGGACCGCGCCACCATTCCAGCGTTCCACGACCGTCCCATCCACCGCTAATGCTCCAAGGGTGATGGTCGTCAGCGGTGGATCGTATCCATACCCCGTCACGTCAAACAAACGCATCGGCAGCAAGCCAAGCGCTACCAAACGCACCGGAAATGCTGCAGCTGGTAGATCGAGCGCGGCCGCGAAGGTCTGGCGCGGTCCAGCCGGGGAAACCGGCATGAGCTGGAAGCGATGAAAGCTGCCTGCGACATCACTCAGAATGACCGCCGGGCGATAGTCTGCTTGACCGAGCTCCAGCACCAGGCTGATCTGCTTGGGACGGCCCGACAACGTGAGGCCATCGGGCGGGGGCGTAGTGCCCAGTGCATCCATCACGGCCGGTAGGGGCAGGATCGGGCGGGCGGGCGGATTAAAGGCCACGGTCGCGAACTGAGCCGGATCGACCGCCAGCAGCGGGACATCCACGCCCGGTTGATCAAGCGTTTGGATCGTATCCCGCAGCACTCCCGTTCCATGCATCCCCTCTGGCAGCGCGCCCGGCAGGAGTGCCTGACTATCCCGCAGCGTCGCACGCGCGTCGGCACCCACCAAGTATCCGGCGCGTTGGCGTTGATTCAGCACCACATTTGCGCCGAAGGTCTGCGCAAAGAGTCCTAACCCGGCCGTCAGCGATAGGAGCAACACGAGCCGGGTTGAGGCCGTGCGGTTGCGCGTTAGCTGCACCAACGCCAGGACCAACGGGAAGCCACGCAGCCGCGTAGCTACCCGCGCCATGGGCGGGAACAGCCAGCCATAAAGTCGCAAAAAGATCAGCGCACCGGCGACCAGGATCAGAAATGGTGCCGCAACCAACGCCGGATCGATCTCGAAACGCTGGCGCACCTGCTGCAACAAGCTACCTTGTCGTTCGAGCTGCACCAACGCGACGCCCGCCACCAGGATGACCAGCACGTCAAGCGACAGCCGCTGCCAGAGCGCGCGGGCTGGCGGTCGTGCCGCCGCTTGGCGCAGGGCGATGATCGAACGCCGCGCAGCTGGCGCGGCTGGCGCGGCTAGCATCAGGAAGCCAGCGGTCGCTGCCGCAAGAGCATAGGCGGGTGCATCCGGCGTCACGACCCAACGCACTTCGTGCACCCGTGTCACGGCCGCGAGCGGGCCAAGCAGCGTGGTCACACGTAGCACCACGAGCGCAAGCGGAATCCCGCATATCGCAGCACCCACCGCCAGCAGCATCGCTTGGCCGCCGCTCACACCCGCGATCTGCCTGACGCTCCCACCGCGTGCGTAGAGCACCGCCTGTTCGCTCGCCGTCGCCTCGGCCTGGAACGCGGCTGCCCAGCCAAGGTAGATCAATGCTAGTCCTGCGATCTCAATGAACAGGAGCAAGAGCGGTGCGCGCGTGATCGTCAGCCGGTGGCGATAATCCGCGACGACGGTATCGAAGTCGCTGTCGATGTTCGCGCTATTGAAGGTCTGCATCGTTGCCTGGACCACCTGCCGAATGCTGGCTTGCGTCTGCAGCACGTTGCCACTGTTGACGTTGCCCAAGTCAAAGACGACGAGCCAGTGATACTCACCGCCCGCCCCATTCGCGGGCAGTCGCGGGACAACCTGCGTCCACAACATCCCCGGTGCCACCACCAGAGTCGCTGTGCGGCGCGACACGCTAATGATCGGCTCTAGATCCAGTAGGTGGCTCTGCCAGAAGTCGGCAGTGGTATCGGCGGGCTCGACCAGACCGACGACCTGGATCTGCAAGAGCGGCGCATCGCCCATATTTTCCACCAGCGCGACCTGATCGCCAAGGTGCAGCCCTAACGCATCCGCTGCCGCTGCGCCCAGCACAACCTCCAGCGGCTTACCGGCAGCGCTGGCAACCGGTAAGCGTCCCACGAGTGCGCGGAGATTGACTACCGCGTTATCAGCGTCGGCTAGTGCTACTTGACCTTGTGCGTATCCACCGGGCAGCACCAGCGGTGCCGTGGCGGCGACACCCAAGGCTGTGGGCTTGAGCCAGGCTGCCTGCTGGGCGGTCTGATCGACCACCTGGCGCAAGCGCGCCTGCTCGGCCTGCTGGAGGTGGTCGCTCTGGAGCAGGACCCGGACACCGCGCTGGTTGAGTGGCGCATCGGCAATGGCTGCGCGCAGTCCCACGTCTCCAAGTGCCGCCAGATAGAGTGGTGCCCCGGCCAGCACCAGCACTAGCACCAGCAGCCCGGCGAACACGGTCAGCGTTAGTGGCGCATTACGCAAACTGCGCCGGATGCCGAGGAGGAGCAGACCAAACATCTACAAAGCCCGACGTTGTCGGCATTATAACCCACATGCAAATATAACGGTGTATAGAGATTAAGCCCAAAGGGAACCTGGCTGCGGTGTACGGTATAGTAGAGGTATACACAAGATGTGCGGAGGGATAGATGCGTCGCTCGTTGATCGTTCCAGCATGCGCTGCCTTGCTCCTGCTCATTGCTATGGTCGTCAGCTGCTGTTCGTAGGCGGCTTTCGTCGCATCAAGCGCTTTATGCTCATCGACAAATAAGGTGGGGAGCCCTTTGAGGGCCGTTGCCTTCCATTGATGGAGCTGGGTCGGGTGGACATCATACTTCGTGGCTAGTTGCGTCACGGTGAACTCTTCCTTGAGCAACTCCCGAACAACCTGGGCCTTAAAGTGTGGGCTGTACGCTTTTCTCATGGTGTCGAGGCTATCTCAAAATCGCCGATTTCACTGTCTAGTTTTCTCGGGCCATTATATCCTACACCTGCCTTTTCAACCTAAGCGTGGCCAGTGCCAAAGGCGGAGACCATAGCCTCAAACAACTCGTCTAAGCGGTGCACAATACCCCAGTCACCGAACGGCGAATAAATAACGGCGCGCCCGAAGGGCATCGCGACATATTCATGGGTACCAACGTTAAGTACTGCTTGGTCCGTAAGAGCCGACCCGAGCCCATTACCCTGTGCATACTGGTGCATCGCCCAATCGGGATGGTAGCTCGTGCCAACCCGCTGGTAGGCTTGGTTCGCCAATGCATCACGCAACGCCGGATCGGGCGAAGTATTCGTTTCCGTGTTGGCGAGCGTGCTCAAGAGGTCAACCGTT
Source organism: Herpetosiphonaceae bacterium (assembly GCA_013821605.1). GTDB lineage: Bacteria > Chloroflexota > Chloroflexia > Chloroflexales > Kallotenuaceae > JACDGP01. The sequence continues at coordinate 21,376 of JACDGP010000080.1, read as the reverse complement.
TCCCACATGCCGTCCGGACTATACATCGTATCAAGCGAGAAGATCTGCGTACCAAAGGCGCGACCATCTGGCAGCGTCAGGCGCACATTTTCACTCAAGGGCAGGCCTAGCTGCTTCTGCTCCACAAACTGGTGCTGAGCCCAATCGGGATGATACTGAACCCCATACTCAGCCCATGCGGCCGTCCGGAATGCCGTTTTTAAGCCATCGTCGGTTATCTCGCTTAACTTCAGGATCGTTTGCCAGTCGTTGGTTGAGGAGCAAATCGCATCAACGCCATAGAGTTCGGCGACCCAGGTTTGGCCATTTGCCCGGAAGCCGAAAGGTGGCGATAGTGGTGGGCCTATCCGCTCCCGAATCGCATACTGGTGCATCGCCCAGTCGGGATGGTACACATGCCGGACCTGCCGGTAGCTCCAGTCGAGCAGCGCATCGCGCAGCTGCACATCTGGACTCGGCGGCGGGGGTGGAGGCGGCGGGGGCACATCGGGGATACCTTGGTAGGCCGCATTCTTAAAGCTATCCCAGGGAAAGCCACGTGGATCGGTTTTACGATGGGGCGCGATTTCAAGGTGGCGCACCAAACGCGAGCGCGGAATGTTGTATTGCTGAATTTTCGTTTGGCACAGCCAGAGCAATGCATCCTGTTGCGCCTGCGTATACTTATCGACACCGTTATTCAGATTTTCCAACTCAATGCCGAGCGAGAAGCGATTACAATCGTTCTCGCCTTCCCAGTACGAAACCCCGGCATGCCAGGCAGTATCTTTGTCCTGGACCAACTGATAGATCTCGCCCAGCTTAGAAACATAGTAATGCACCGATACGAGATGCGTCCTGTCCCGTCCCATCAGCGTAAACAAATCGCCAGCTTTGCTCCCAGCTGTAGCGTGGAGGACAATCATATCGATCCGCCGTTTACCCGCCGGCATCATCGTGAAGGCCGAAGAAAGCGCGGGATATTGCAGGATAGTACGCACCATGGCTCAACTCCACAGTAAGTGGCCTATATGCAGCACCATCCTACTTCAACCACCTCACTACTGTCAATCGTAGGGCGGAGTTAATGGTTCCGCCGAGATGATAGCACTCCCGGCAATTGCCCAGAGTTCGGACGCCAGCGTCTGAAATGCTTCACGTAGCTCAGATGGTCTGTGAATAACGATGGGGCAGCCCAACCCGACCAGGAGGCGCGCCATCCACATCAGATCATCGATAGAGGCGCGTAACCGTACCTGCTGGTCCTGCTCCTCGAGTTCTGCCAGCAGAGGCGGCAACCGTCGCCGCGCTTCCGCAATCCCCATGCTCAGCATAACCTCCACGTCCCAGGTATCGAGGGTCTGTTGCAGCGCGTCAACCTGTGTCTGCAACCTCGGTGGAAGCACGCGTCGAAGCTTTGCAAGCGCATGCTGAGCAGCACCGGTGCCTACGCCTATCTCCCATCCGCTCGATGGTCATCACGCCCAAGGTGACGACCACGGCCTCCTCATCTGTCAACATCAGTGGTGCGAGCTTATACCCCGGACGGAGCATGTATCCACCGAAGCGGCCAATCGTTGCTTCGATAGGAATGCCCATGTCTTGCAGCATCGTAATATAGCGGCGGACTGTCCGCACATCGACTTCCAGCCGAGCCGCCAATTCGGGGCCGGTTAGTTGGGGTGTTGTTTGTAAGAGTTCAAGCACATCGAGCATGCGGGTCGTAGGATGATACATCAAACCTATCCTTTTCCCTGATTATCTCGCAAAAGGAGGATCGATTCTGTCCTCCTTCGACGGTAGACTAAGAATAAGATATTTGAGCGGTCGGTCGCTCTTCAGCGAAAGGAAAGTGCGATGTTCCAAGGCTTGCGGACGGTGGTGTATGGTGTTCCAGATATTGAAACTGCGAAAGCGTGGTATCAGCGTGTCCTCGGCGCTGCGCCGTACTTTGACCAACCCTTTTATGTTGGTTTCAATGTTGGCGGTTATGAACTTGGCCTGGATCCAGACGCCACTCCTGGGACAGGGAGTATCAATGGTCCGATTACGTATTGGGGAGTGCCAGATGCGGCAGCAGCCTTCCGACGCCTGGTTGAACTAGGGGCGCAGGAAGTCACAGCCGTGCATGATGTCGGAGACGGTATTCGCCTCGGAGCTGTTTGTGACCCCTTCGGGAACGTGCTGGGTGTCATAGAACATCCGCACTTTCACGTGACGGAAAGCAAGGCGGATTAGCGCTGCCGCTGCATACCCACCAAGCGTTCGACCGCAGCGTTGATCGTTGCCGTCGATTTGGCAAAGCAGAAGCGTGCAAAGTGCGTCGCTTGCCCGGGATCGGAATAAAAGACCGAGAGGGGAATCGCCGCGACGCCGATCTCGGTCGTGAGGTAGCGACAGAAGGCCGCATCATCGTTCCAACCGGCCGGCAATGCTGCCAACATAAAGTAGGAGCCCTGCGGCATGTAGACCTCGAAGCCGGCCTTCTGCAAGCCTTGCTGCAGCCGGGTACGCTGCTCGCCGTAAAAATGCCGCAGGTCGGCATAATATGAACTGTTGACAGCGTCACTAAGCGCAGCGGCAGCAGCGGCCTGAAACGGTGTTGAGGTCGCAAAGGTAATGAACTGATGGGAACGCCGGACTGCGTCGGTCAATGCCGGGGTAGTCAACGCATAACCAATCTTCCAGCCGGTAACACTGAATGTTTTACCGGTGCTGTTGATGGTGATCGTACGGTCGCGCATCCCTGGTAGACTCGCGAGGGGAATATGTTCGCCTTGGAAGACCAAGCGATCATAAACTTCATCGGTGATCGCGATCACGTCGTGCTTCTGACAAAGCTGGGCGATCAGCTCCAGTTCATCACGCGCAAACACCTTGCCGGTTGGGTTCTGCGGCGAGTTGAGCACAAGGGCCCGCGTCCGAGGGCCGAAGGTGGCACGTAGCTCGTCGGCATCTAAGCGCCAACGTGGCTCGGCCGGGCTCGACGGTGGGCGCAAGCGTACCGGACGGGGTTGGCCACCGGCCATGATGATGTCGGGCAGATAGGCATCGTAGGCTGGCTCAAAAAAGATCACTTCGTCGCCGGGATCAACGACGGACAGCATGGCCGCAATCAAGGCCTCGGTCGCGCCACTGGTAATGGTGATTTCGGTCTGTGGATCATAATTCAGCCCGTAGCTGTGTGCATAGCTCTGGGAGATCGCTTCACGCAGCAGGAGTAGTCCTGGTGACGGCGCGTATTGATTTTGGTCGGCTTGAATCGCTTTGATCGCCGCTTCTTTAATCAAGGCCGGACCGGCAAAGTCAGGAAAACCCTGTCCCAGGTTAACCGCCTGGTGTTGTACCGCCAACGCACTGATTTCGGTAAAGATCGAGGTCCCAAATGATTGTACGCGCTGTGCCATTCTGTCTGACATGCCCTGCTCCATCACATCCGCATGCATCGTAGCATAAGATGAGGAAGCTGTATGCTACACTTCCATCGAACAAGGATATCGTGATGACGACGGCAGTTACACCCATCACAGCTGAGATGCTCTCGCGGCTGCCCAATGATGCGCGGCGCGAATTGGTAGACGGAGAGATTATCGAGATGAGTCCAGTCGGCTTTGAGCATGGTGGCATTGCGGCTCATATTGCATCACGATTATTAGGGTGGGCTGAGGATGGACCTGGTGGCTACGTTGGTATCGAAACTGGTTGTGTTTTGGCTCGGAACCCCGATACGGTGCGCGCGCCAGATGTGCTCTACATTAGTGCGGCCCGCCTAGCGAGTGCTGATCGTCCTTCAAGCTACTGGGAAGGTGCACCGGATCTTGCAGTCGAAGTGGTCTCACCCGATGATAGTGCTAAGCTCGTACGCGATAAGGTGCGCTCGTATTTGCGTACCGGCGCACGGCTCGTCTGGGTCGTCTACCCGAGTAGCCATGAAGTGATCGCCTACATGCCGGATGGTACTGCCCTGGAGTACGGCGAGACAGCGATTTTAGCGAATGAAGAGGTCTTACCTGGCTTCCGCTGTCCCGTCAAAGAGTTGTTCATGTGAGTGCTCCCAGCTTGAGGCTACATCAGGCTGAGATCGACGGCATATTGGATCAACCCTAACTTTCGGGCGACAGCTTGCGAGGCGATGTTCTCCCAGGACGTGCTGTAGAGTGGGATGCGACCGGTTGTCCGGAGATATTGCGCCCATGCCGTCGCGCTCGCCAACGCGTATCCTCGCCTCAGGAACGCTTCGAGCGTCCAGACGCCGGCTTCTGCTACCTGCTCCGTTTTGCGCGCACAAAAGCAACATGCAACACCGCTCCCGTGCTCGACGATAACCACCCATGGCCGTCGCACCGAGAGTTCGCGCGAGATATTTTGCATTTCCAGCTCTGGAATGAGTGTCCGCAAAAGCTCCACGTTCGCCTCGGTAATCATAACACCGTTACTGGGCACCTGTATCTCATCGGGGAAGTAGTAAGCCGGGCCCCACGACTGCCCTGCAATCTCGGCATGCTCTTGCAACGCCGTCTGGTACGCTGCGAGATGCACTGGCTCCGCACACAAGTCGTCTGTGACTGGTTCAGCTGCTGCCAGGGTCTCTAAGCGACGAACGACCTCCAGTGGAACATCGTGTCGAAACCGCCATAGATTCCCCTCCTTCGTTCGCCCGAAGAAGAACCGTGGTGCGGGCCTTTCTCCAGGCTCGTTGATCCACCGAATACGCCCAGTTGCATCGTGCGTAAATAGTGCATCGGCTTGTAACTCCAAAAGTTGGAGATCAGAGACATGCATAACGAGTCTCCTCCTCGACTGCTCCTCGACTACTGGTGATGTGGTCACATCCGGTTGCTATCCTTGAGTATATAGTCTGTATGTAGGAGACGGCAATCATGACAACCCTGAAGAAGTATGTACATGTCCTCAATCCAGTCTACGAATCGCCGGATGGAGAAGACCTAGTGCGATTAATCCTGTTGTCATGACACCGCCAATCACCAGCACGAGGGGCGGTCCCAAGCGATCCGTCATCCATCCTGCTAGGGCATAACCAATGGGTAGCAGGGCAAACGAGCCAAGTTGATCGACGCTGGACACACGTCCCAACACGTCGCGCGGTACCATTTCCTGCAACGTAGTGGTCCAGATCAAACCGAAGGTCGTGGTGGTTGCGCCCAGCACGAACGCGGCCAGGAGTAGACCGCCGAGACCAACGGACAAGCCAGTCATGGACAGCATGATGCCGCCAACCATCGTCGCACCATAGGCCCAAACGCCGCGATGGTGCACGCGCGTTTTCCGACCTAACACGACCGCTGTCAGTACAGCTCCCAGAGCCGATAGCGAGGAAAACACGCCGAGGAGGTCGACACCGGACCTCAAGGTTTTTTTAATCAACAGCGGAAGCGCAACCCCGAGTGGTCCTGCCAGAGTAACGTTGACCAAGGCGAACAACACGATCGTGACCCACAGCCAGGGTGATTGAAGGACTGTTGTGAGCCCTTCAATCGCATCAGCAAGCACACTAGGAGACTGTATATCTGTCGTGTGGCGTAGCCGCAGCCGCCAGAGTGGGAGCAAGCAGGCAGTTGAGATGAAAAACGAGAGTGCATTGAGTGCAAAGGCTGTCGATGTGCCACCGAGGGTGATCAGTAACGCACTCACGGCCGGCCCAATAATCCCGACGATCCGCCCACTTAAGTCGGTGAGCGCATTGGCGCTCGGCAAAACATCGGTGGGTGTTAATTCGGGAATGACTGCGACGTAGGCAGGCTGAAAAAAGGCATCCACCAAGCCGAAGATCGTCACCATCACATACAGATGCCACACTTCCAAGCGCCCGACGAACGCGAGGGCTGCGATGCCGCCAACCAGCAGCCCGCGCGCCAAATCGGATAGGAGCATCACGCGCAGCCGGGGAAAACGGTCCACAGCCACGCCCCCGAGGAGCAAAAAGACAAGATTTGGCACAAACGTGAAAATAAATAAGCGGCTTATCGCGGTTGCCGACCCGGTTTTTTCAACAAGATACCAGGTTAGAGCAATGCGTTGTAAGCTATCACCGAAGCGTGAGATTATTTGGCCCGTCCATAACCACGCAAATGGGCGATGTTTGAGTGCGCGAAAGACACTTTGTGCACCTGGAGCGTTGAGGCTACGCATCGCTAGCACCATCCACGCGTAGCACGTCCAGGGTATCGGGGTCCACAAGTATGTCGAGCCAGGCGTGTCCATCAAGGCTTTCGCAGCGTTTAAGTAAGGTGGGACGTCCAGCAACCTCGATCTCCTGTTCAGGCAGCACCCGCATACGTGGATAGTGGCGCCAGAAGGGCTGCACTGCCGGTACATTGAGGATTAATCCATTCAGCGAGGCATAGGAGGTCGTGCCACAGTGTGCACAGCGGGCATAGACTCCGCGAATCCCACGGTGTTGCAGTGGTACGGTGGGCCCGAGCCGCCGGCTCACGACGACCTCTCCCCCGCATTGGGCACACAGAACGGTCGCAGCGTGCAGCGTGCGGCTTTGGTAGGCACGCATCCAGCTACAGAGCCTGGAATACGAGGCCTTGAAACCTTTGACCCCGCTGAATAACTGCAACTGGTTCAAGCCGGCTTCGATGAAGAGGCCACCTGGAGCTCCCTGGCAGTGCGGACATTGCAATGCAAAGGGCTGCATTAGCGTCGCCAGTCGGCCACGCAAGTAGGACTGGCCGCACAACGGACACCACAGCCGCGTTGCCTGCCACTCATTGCTCCCCTCCGCAGTCAGTCCATACACGGCTGCATCAGCATGCAATTCCGTAGCGAGCACGTGACGAATGGCAAGCTTACCCCGGTGGACCCGCACCGCCACAGCATTTTCGCTCAGCCCAAGCCGCGCCGCAATGACAGCATGCGGCAACTCTTCGACGTACTTTTGAACTAGCACGGTCCGCGTTTCCGGTGGAAGCAGGCCCAAGGCGCGATCAAGCAGCAGCGCCAATTCATCACGCTCAAGCTCAACCTCAATGTCGAACGGATCAGGCAGTGAATCAACAACATCGGCCACTGTGTTGCCGGCAGTTGTGCTCGGTAAGACAAGCCGTGTTTGGTCCCGTCCGTTGCGCCGCAACCAGCGCAAGCACACGTTGCGAGCAATGGCCGATAGCCAGGCTGATGTGCCTTGAGGATCGCTCAGGCGGTGGCGGTATCGCCAGGCCTCAAGCAAGGTTTCTTGCGCTAAATCTTCTGCAACGTCAGCATTATTGACTATATAGCCACACAGGCGTACAAGACGGCTGCGTTCGGAAGCCAACATGGCTTCGAACGGTGCCAGCGCAGCTCCTGATTGTACTGCTTCCATTGTCACTCCCACTCAAACACATGCGGATGTGCGTGTGCATGTATCTATCGCTTGGAGACCGACAAATCTTACACAGTTTTCAGTTCAATGTTTCAGCATAGCTTGCAACAAGAAGTGTACGCCTGCTCATTCATGAGGGGTAGCGCGTCAGCTTCTTAACATCCTCTTAAAGCTCCTGTGTTATGCTATGCTCGGCGTTCTCGATGGCATCCTTGCTCCGCCGTCGCTGCTAAGACGAGTGCGCTTCCGTTGCTGATACGCACGTACATGCATAGGAGAGCATTGTGGAGATTGATCAGCCTCATCATGACGAACCCAGTCGCTCGCGTAAACTCAACAGGCTGCGAACAGGTCACCTGCGGCGCGGACGCTTCTTACTCCTGTTTCTGGCGCTGCTGATGGCGCTGGGTGCCGGCTGGGCGAGTGGATTTGGTCCTGACAGCGTCCTTGGCTTCAGTCGCCCGGTTCGAAGCTATATCTCGCCAGACGGCAAGATTAACAGTGATCATGCCAAACTCACCTCGTTTGGTGACGCCGACGATTTACAAGAGCTGGGACCCGTCCCGGTTGCGCTCGCGGCCGGGACGCTTACCGTCAGCGGCCACGTCACCGACGCTACAACCGGTGCCCCGGTTGCCAATGCCAATGTGGGCATTAGCTTGGGAGCTGTAGGTAGTGCTGCCAATTACACGACTACGGCGACCGATGGCTCGTATACCTTTGCATCGCTAGCGTCCGGCACTTACAATCTTGCTTCCAGCCGCTATACCATCTCGGGTACCCAACCGTTATATGCCTATGCTACCCAGATGAGCGTTGCAGTCAACGGCAGCGTTACAGTGAACTTTAGCCTCAAATCGCTGCCCGTGCCTGGAGTCCGTCCCAATCCATGTAACCGTGCCAAAAACATCATCCTGATCGATTACGACGAAACGTATTACGAGTCCTTTTTCACCGATGCCAACTCGATGAAGAATAAGACGCCGGCGCTGCACGCTATCGCCAATGCCGGCGTTAATGCGACTGAAAACTGGACCAGTTATGGCTGGTCGCCCATCGATCACTACCAAATTGCGGTCGGTAGTTACCCAGCCTGGCGCACACCGGATGCTCCTGCTGCGGTTTGGGGTCAGCCCGACGGTCTCGACACGAACATCTGGTATGGCGGCAGCGAACATTTCTTGCAAGAATCGGTCTTTGATGTGGCTAAGAGCTATGGCATGTCAACGGCAGTTATCGGTGGCAACGATTATCCAACCGGCCATATCACCGATGCTAATGTTGACCTCATCCAGCTAGCCGCCAATCCTTCAGGCACGCCCACCATATGGGCCACTGAGGTCGAAAACTTTATCACCGCGCATGCCTCTAATCCGAATGGCTTCTTTATCTACTTGCCGGCGACGATGGCCGAAGGTCGCACCGTCGAAAGTACGAGTCCCGATGCGGCCGGCAGTGCTTATCAGGTTGCCGTTGGGCAAGATGATCAAACCATCCAGACTCTGGAGAGTTGGCTCCAGACCAATGGGTATATGTCGAATACTGTGCTCGCCGGGACCGCTGACGAGGCCGAGAACGACCATACCTCCTTCGATAACTTTTATGGCAACGGTACGACCGGTGGTGGCACCACGCGCCATGTGCCTTTCGTCATGTCGGGACCAGGGATTATTGCCGGCCCGACAACGTATACCACCGTCATGAATATGGACGACGAGTCGGCAAACCTGCTCAATGCCGTTAACTTGCCAGCCAATGTCGACTCCCGTGGTCATGTGATACCGAGCTTCTTCCAGCCGCTCAGTTGTGGTGGTGGAACGCCCACTGCTACGCCGACTACGGCGTCAACGCTGGTGCCGACAGCCACCAATACACCACCTGCTGTTGCGACCAATACACCAACGCGTACCACGACGGCGACGAGTACCTCACCTGCGGGTGCGACGAACACGCCGACACGGACAGCTACCGCAACCACCACGCCGACACACGCACCAACCGCTACAAACACCACCGGTGTTCCGACCAATACACCGACACCCGGCAACAGCCAGCAGTTGATCGTGAACGGCGGATTTGAAAGCGGCAGCACTCCGTGGGTCGAGGCGAGCAGTGGAGGTTATGAGATCGTTGATACAGTTCAGCCCCACACCGGCACGCATAGCGCGGACCTGTGTGGGTATAATAGTTGTTCCGATACGATCTACCAGACCATTACCATTCCGGCAACAGCCAGCACCGCCAGCTTGAACTACTACACCTACATCACGACCCAGGAAACCTCGCATCCCTATGACTTCCTGAACGTCCAGGTGCAAAGTACGGGCGGCACGGTGTTAGGAACGTTGCAGCAACTTAGCGATGGCAGTCCAACCGGCAGTTGGAAGCAAAGCACGTATGATGTCAGCAGCTATAAGGGCCAAACCGTGCGCATTGTTTTTGCCGCCACCAACGATAGTTCTAACTCGACCGACTTTTTCGTGGATGATGTCAGCTTGAACGTCAACGGCGGTTCCGGCGCGACTGCAACACCGACCAGGACTGCCACGAAGACACCAACCACGCTGGCCTCCAGTACGCCGACGACCGTGCTGCCACCGACAGCTACCCCCACCTCCCTGCCAGCGACAGCCACTTCTACGCCAGGTGCCGGCAGCCAGCTGATCGTCAACGGCGGTTTCGAAAGCGGGACCTCGCCCTGGGTTGTAAGCTCCAGCGGCGGCTATGGAATTGTGAGTACGACCCGGCCCCATACGGGGACGTATAGTGCCTATCTATGCGGCTATAATAACTGTAGCGATACGCTCTACCAGACCGTGTCGATCCCCGCTAACATTACTTCGGCCTCGCTCTCCTATTGGTGGTATATGTCAACCCACGAGACGCAGCACCCTTATGACTTCATGCATGCACGCGTGCGCTCGACGAGTGGTACGACCTTGACCACATTACAGACACTGAACGATGGTAGTTCGGCTAATGGCTGGTTCCAAGCAAGCTATGATCTCAGTGCGTACAAGGGCCAAACTGTGCAGATTGCCTTCGTATCGACCAATGACACGTATAACACAACCAGCTTCTTCATTGATGATGTGGCGTTGAATACGCACTAATCCTATCCCAACGCCCGCATGCTCGAGGTGGGAAACACCGACAGGTATGACGGTGTTTCCCACCAGCATTTTATATTCGCAAGGAGTATCAATGTTCAGGAAGAGCCTGCTTGGGGGGCTATTGTTCGTATTATTGCTGACGTCTGCCTGTGGTGGCTCAGGTGCCACAGCGGCACCTGCCGGAACGCCCGACCCGCGCCTGTCAAAGATCACCATCACGGCTACACAAACCCATTTGCTAGGTAGTGATGTTTCGGTTGTCGGTACCATCCGCAATGATGACACAGCCGCGCATGATATAACGCTGCAAGCCGTCTTCCATGCCCCAAATGGGGCAGTCCTCGGCAATGTCGAAGGAATCGCCGAAGATGTAGCGGCCGGCAAGACCGCAAACTTCGAGATCAACGGCAAGGTCGATTCCGCCCGCTATGGCACGACCGAGGTAAGCATCGTTTCCTTGCGCGAGCAGAAGTAGCAGACAGCAATGGAACATGTGCCAGATGCTGTGGAGGGTGTGCTACACGTGCCTGTAGGCTTACGGCTACGACGAGTATGGCCGGTTCTGCTGCTCGTGATCATATCCGCAGTGGCATGGTGGTGGTGGTCTAACCGGACGACTACCAACCGGCAGTGGGACGGCTCGCTGGCACTAGCCCCGGCACAGGCCAACGTTGCTTGGCCACAATTCGGTCGTGATGCGACTCACACCGGTGTGCTGTCGACCGGTACGTCATTGGTTGGTGAAGTGGTATGGCAGCACAAGACAGCCGCGCCACTCATCGCTTCGCCGGTGGTCGGGGATGGAGTGGTGTATTTCGGCTCCAGCGATAGCTACCTGTATGCCGTGGATGCAGCTTCGGGCCAAACACGCTGGCGCTACTCGCTTGGCCCGAAGCTGGTTAATTCAACCCCGGTGCTAGCAGGAGGATTATTGCTGGTGGCGGGCGACTATACCTGGATCAATGCGATCGACGCCCGCTCAGGGCAGCGCGTCTGGCGCTATGATACTGGCGACGACGTGCTCGCACCACCCGCTGTCGATGCCGAGGCGCGTCTGGCACTGGTCGCCAGTGGTGGGACGCTCGTGGCGCTTAACGTCCGCAATGGCGAGCGCCAATGGCAAGTACAGGTGACCGACACGACCCCACCGGGCTGGCCGTCGGTTGCTGCCCCAACTGTTGGGGGTGGAACGGTCTTCTGGGCACCCGGCGTCGGCCATCGCTTGTTTGCCTTTACAGAGGCTTCGGGGACAACGCGCTGGAGCTTTGACGCGGGTGATCGTCTAGCTTCGACGCCTGTGCTTGCCGGGGATAGCTTGTATGTCGTAACTTGGCGTGGCAAAGTATGGGCATTGAATAGCCAGAACGGTATCGTCCGCTGGCAGCGCACCATCGGCACCGGTCAGCCGGGCGAAGGCAGTGAGGCTACGCCGTCGCTCGGCGGAACACGTCTCTTCGTCGGCTCTTACCAAGGAACGCTGTACGCCCTGGACGCAAGCACTGGTACCGATCTCTGGCACTTTCAGGCTGCTGGGCCGTTTCTCGCCTCGCCTGCGACGAGCAATAGCGTCGTGTATTGTGCCTCCGAGGATGGGAAGCTCTATGCACTTGACGCAGAAAAGGGTACCGTTCGCTGGCAACACCACTTGGCCGAAATGCGGAGTTCACCGGCGTTAACGGATCGAGCTCTGTATATCGGTACGCTGGATGGGACGTTTGTCGCGTTGCGTTAACCCGTCACTGGAGCTTGGAGCCGGTTGTTCAGCATCATGCGCAAATCGTCGAGCTTGAACGGCTTGGGGAGATAGTCATCCATGCCCGACGCCAAGCAGGCGTCGCGGTCGATTTGGAGGGCCGATGCCGTCAGTGCAACGATCGGCAGGCGGCAGTGGTTGGGGTTGGCTGCTTCATGGGCTCGGATCAGGGCCGCAGCCGTGTACCCATCCATCTCCGGCATATGCAGATCCATCAGGATGAGCCCATAGCGACCGGTCGCCGCAGCCGTTACTGCCGCGCGACCCGTTGCAACGATGTCTGCTTCATAGCCGAGCTTCCGCAGTTGCATGAGTGCCACTTTCTGGTTCACGAGGTTATCTTCCGCGATCAGGATGCGAACAGCTGCGACTGGGGCACAATTCGGCTCGTCACTCGGCGGGATGCTCGGCAGTGCTTGCGCGCGAGCCAGGGGAAGCTGAAGCCAGAAGATGGAGCCGCTGCCAGGAGCGCTTTCAACACCAATCGTGCCACCCATGAGCTCCACCAGCCGCTTGGAGATGGCGAGACCAAGACCGGTACCACCGTAGCGACGTGTGGTCGAGCCGTCGGCTTGGGTAAACGGCTGGAACAGCCGTGCCTGAACATCCGGCGCGATTCCAGGGCCAGTATCAACGATCTCGAAGCGCAAGGTCATCGTTTCTGCAGCCTGTTCCACGACAGCGGCATGCAGGATTACCTCGCCTTGTTCGGTGAACTTGACCGCATTCGAGAGGAGATTCAACAGCACCTGGCGCAAGCGGGTCGGATCACCACTGAGGAGCGGTCCAACCTCGGGAGCAATCTCGGCGCACAATGTGATGCCGTGCTCGCGCGCCTTGGGCCAGAGCAGGTCAAGACTTCGCCGGATGAGCGCGCGCGGATCGATCTCTGTAATCTCCAGATCGAGCTTGCCAGCCTCGATCTTCGAGAAGTCGAGGATGTCGTTGAGGATGGTAAGTAAGGCCAGAGCTGACTCGGTAATCGTGGTCGCATATTCGCGTTGTTCGTCGTCGAGATGAGTGTCGAGCAGGAGGTCGGCCATGCCCACCACGCCGTTCATCGGTGTGCGTATCTCGTGGCTCATCATCGCCAGGAACTCGCTCTTCATGCGGGATGCCTCGAGCGCCGCTTCACGGGTCCGCACCAACTCGGCCTCAACGCGCTTACGCTCAGAAATGTCGCGGTCAATCTGAAGCAGCAACTCACGGCCGTTGAGTTGTACAAGCGCAGTTGCCACTTCGACCGGGAAAACCGTTCCATCCTTGCGCCGGTGAAGTGCCTCCAAATTCAGCATACCGACGATCCGTAGCCGCGCCAGATAGTCACCGGACTCAGCAGGATTGACATACAGCATATCAATAAATTGACCGACGAACTCCTCACGCGTATAGCCATTCATCCGGCAGAAGGCGGCGTTGCAGTCAACGATCGGCCAGGAACCCGAAGGATGGTGTGGATCGATGAGCACAACGCCATCTGGACTATGCTCGAAGAGGAGCTGAAAGCGCCCTTCACTTTCACGCAGTGCTTCGTTGGCCTGCTGGTGCGCAACCATCTCGGCCGAGAGCAATGACGCTATCTTGGCGTGGCCCGGCACTTCCTGCTCGGCACCATCCCGCGCCTCGTTCCGGCCCGAGATATCCCGGTCGATACCAACCACCAGTTCGCGTCCGTCAAGCATGATCAACGCCGTAGAGATTGCAACGGGGAAGATCGAACGATCTTTGCGCCGGTGGTAATCTTCAAACAACATCCGACCCTGCTGCCGCAGTTGAGCCAAGTAGGCTGCGCCGCCCTCGGACTTCGGCTGGTGGATATTCAGCAGATGGATCGACTGCCCAAGAAGTTCTGCGCGTATGTACCCGTTCATGCGACAAAATGATGCGTTGCAATCGATGATCGGTGATATTACATCCTGAGCATGCGGGTCCATAAGCACTATCCCGTCCGAGGAACAGTCAAACAACGTCCAGAAATGCTCATCACTCCCGCGGTTGGGGAGCCATGGAACGGCAGGAGGCGGAACAGCAATCGTCATGGTTGAAACTCACATTTGATCAGTAGATGCCACAGGCAAACCAAGCTTGCGTCGGAGCACCAACCATGATCTAGCATATCGAAGGAGTGGGGCCTCGTCTATAGTACATCCGGCATGGTTGTAGTAGGATAAACAGGATCGCCAGTGTGATTCCATGGGGTGAAGACTACCCAGTGCGATACTACCTTGATGCTACTTCCTCCGCCGGTTCCACGATGGCGCTCGACTGGACCGGCTCTGCGAAGGGCAACTCGAACCAGAAGCTGCTGCCTTGTCCTACCGCGCTGCACGCGCCAACGCTGCCGCCCATCTCCTCAACGAGCGCTTTCGATAAGGCCAGCCCTAGCCCCGTGCCCTCAATCCCGGTGGCCTCAGCCCCTAAACGTTCGAAGGGCATAAAGAGCCGTGGCAGCTTGCTTTCCGGGATCCCGTGACCGGTATCACTGATCTCAATCCGCAGCCGTTCGCCGGCTGGCTGGTAGCGAACCGTCACCATGCCGCCTGCAGGTGTGTACTTGATCGCATTGCTGAGGAGATTGAGCAGCACTTGCATGAGTCTGCGTCGGTCCGCCAGCACCGGCTGCTCGCGAGCGATCGGATCCGGGCCGTGGACCCTGATCTGTCCCTGACGAGCCAGCGGCAGGGTCAAATCGAGTGCTTCCTGCACAATATCATCGATTAATAATGCTTCAACCACCAGTGCCATGCGTCCCGCCTCGATGCCTTGAATATCGAGCACATCATCGATCAACTTCAGCAGATGGCGTCCACCCGCCACAATATAGCCAACACTTTCACTCTGTTCGGGACGTAACTGCTCCCCGGCCAGCAATTGCGCAAAGCCCAGGATAGAGTTGAGCGGTGTGCGTAATTCATGACTCAGGCGTGATAAAAACTCACTCTTGGCCTGATTTGCTTGTTCAGCGACCTCTTTGGCCTGGCTTAGTTGTGTCGCCTGCTTGCGTGCAGTAATGTCCTGCTGAATACCCACAAAATTTGTTAGCCGACCCCACACATCGTGCATCGGGGCGATCGATAGCGCATTCCAGAAGGTGGTCCCATCCTTGTGGTAATTCAGGATCTCCACGGTCACGGGCTGTTCTTGGCTGATAGCAGAGCGAAGCAGCGCGACCGTCGCCGGATCGGTTGCTGGTCCTTGCAGGAAACGACAGTTGCGGCCCAGAATGTCACGTTCGCTATAGCCCGTTATCTGCAAAAAGGCCGGATTCACAATGATGATCGGATTGTCCGGCGCTGTGGCATCGGTCAGGATGATGCCGTTGGTCGTTGCTGCGATTGCCTGGTCACGCAGCCGGAGCGCCTCCTCGGCATGAGCACGCTCGGTGATATCCTGCGTGGTCCCGACGAGATACTGCGCCCGGCCCTGGTCATTGAGCACTAGCTCCCCTCGCTCGCTCATGACCCGTACCTCGCCGTCTTGCCGGACAATGCGGTAGTCAATATGGAAGGGCTGATGATCGACGACGATACCGGCGAGCATGGCTTCGAGCAACGGGCGGTCGTCCGGATGCACAAACGCGAGGAACGCCTCGAGGGTAGCACCAAAAGCCTGAGGCGTTACTCCAAAGACGTGGTATAGCTCATCGGACCAAGTGATCCTGCCAGTGGTGAGGTCCCGCGCCCAGCTGCCAAGCCGAGCCACACGTTGTGCCTCCACTAAGCGGGCTTCACTGCGTCGCAGATCGTCCTCAACGTGCATACGTGCCGTGATATCGCGTGAGATACCAACCAGTCCCACCGGTTGTCCCGATCGATCCACAATCGGGACTTTCGTGGCCGAGACCCAGATTGGAACACCATCGGGCCCTTGGAAATGTTGGATCTGATCGATCACCGGCTGACCCGTGGCAATGAGTTGCCGCTCATCCTCCGATGAGGCGCTCGCAAGTTGAGCATCAAAGAAATCGGCGTCAGTTTTACCAAGCGCCTCATCCTCATGATTCACGCCGAGCATATGGACCTGTGCACGATTGATGCGGGTGAAGCGGCCCTGCGCATCCTTGAAATAAATGGTGTCAGGGATGCTATCCATCAAGGCATGCAACAGATTGCGCTCGTGGTGGAGCGAGTTTTCCATCTGCTTACGCGCACTGATATCACGTAAGGTGATCGCCAAGCCGTCGGCGAGTGGCACAATCTGCCAACGCAGCCAGGTAGCTGTGAGGCGCGGTGACTCGATGGCAACCTCTTCTTCGAGTGGTACGCCACTTTCAAGGACGTTCACAAGTTTGCCGAACGTACCCGAGCCGGGTGCGCCGGGGAATAGTTCGAGCACGCGATGACCAAGGGCCACCCCCTGCGAGAGACTCAGGAGTTCCTCAGCAGGTGTATTTAAGTGGCCGAGCGTAAAATCGATGATCGCGCCGTGCTCATTTCGTACGCTGTCAAGAATAACAAAGGCATCGAGGCTTCCTTCCGTTGCCGCACGGAAGCGTGCCTCGCTCCTGCGCAACGCTTCCTCAGCCTGCCTGCGCTCGGTTATATCGCGGTTGATGGCTACGACGCTGCTCACAGCCCCGCTGTCGTCTCGGATCACCTGCACCGAACTGTCAACGAAGACGTTGTGCCCAGCCTGGTGCTCCTGCACAACCTCCCCGCGCCAACTCCCTAGCTCGATCAACTGTTGCCGTATGGTCGCCTCGTCTGCCCCCGACAGATAGCGACGCACTGGAAGCACAGCGTTTACGGTGCGGCCAAGCACCTCGGTTGCCGTCCAGCCATAGAGCTGTTCCGCCGCTGTGTTCCACAGTTGAATATGAAAGTCCGGGCCCGTCACAACCACCGCGTCATTCACATGAGCGATAATCTGCGCCTGGAGTTGCCGGGATGCAGCTACTTCGTATGCTCGCTCCGGTGCCACTGTGCGCACAGAGCTGTCGTAGGTCTCAGCCACCGCTCACGTTCCGTTCAAAAACCACATCTGGCATAGTGCTCACCCCTCCTACTTCTCTGCGTGTAGCATACTCCTCTGCCCGGAGAGATGCTTGAGCAAAAGTCCCCATCTTAGCCCCCCACTTCTGGCTCCGCAGAGTTACGTATCGCTATGCTAGACTGTGCTGAACGGACCAGTATTGCCTTCATTGTTGGAGGCCCGAGAAAAGCATGGGAGCGGTCGCCACTGTGTTGAACGATCAGGAGTTCGCCCTATACAACCCGATCGCTCGTATCCTCCGAACGCAGCCGGTGGTCGTGCTTGACGGAGCACTGGCCACCGAACTTGAGCGGCGTGGTTGCGATTTGCACGACCCACTATGGTCAGCCCAGGTGCTCCTGGAAGCACCCGAGTTGATCCGCCAAGTCCACTCGGACTACTTCGCTGCGGGAGCAGATTGTGCCATCACCGCGAGTTACCAAGCTACCTTTCAAGGGTTTGCGCGCCGTGGCCTGGATGCGGAGGATGCCGCCAAGCTCATGCAGCTATCGGTACAGCTGGCAGTTGAAGCGCGCGATGCGTACTGGGACAATGCATGGAATCGCGTGGGCCGGGTACGACCGTTCGTCGCCGCGTCGGTGGGACCATACGGTGCCTTCCTCCACGACGGCTCGGAGTATCGTGGCGACTACGGCTTGAGTGAAGCAGAGTTGATGGCCTTTCATCGCCCACGAATGGCGGTGCTTGCAGCGGCGGGCGCAGATGTGCTGGCATGCGAGACGATCCCGTGCTTGGTTGAAGCGCGGGCACTGGCCCGTCTGCTGGAGGAGTTCCCCGGCGTTAGCGCCTGGTTCAGCTTTACCGCGCGTGATGGTACGCATATCAGCGATGGTGAGAGCCTTGCGACGTGTGCCCAGCGGCTCGACCGCTACCCGCAGGTGGCAGCGATTGGTGTGAACTGCACAGCACCGCAGCTTGTCCCAGAGCTCGTGCAAGCCGTAGCGCGAGTCACACGTAAGCCGATCGTGGTCTATCCGAACTCGGGCGAGCGCTATGATGCACAATGTGGGATCCGGTATCTTGAACCGGTTCAGTAACAAGGTCTTCGATGTTGCCTTCTGTGGGACAACCGACGGAACGAATATCCAGCAGTGGGGCTGGCTCGATAACGACTGCCAGAAGTGGCAGTTCCTCACGACGACCGATGGCTGGCTACGGATCGTGAATAAGAATAGCGGCAAGGTGGCTGCTGCTCCTGATCCCTGCCAACAGCCTGGAGCTAGCATCGAGTTGTTGACTTGGACCGGCACGGCTTGCCAGCAGTTCCGTTTGCAACCGGTTGGTGGTGTGATGCTGGTTAATGCCAACAGCGGCAAAGCCCTCGATGTGGCCGTGTGTAACGGTACTGGCGGCGCTGCCATTCAGCAAAGTGCGCGCGGATCAGTGTCAGCAATGGACGTTCACACCTACGGACAATGTATATTACACTGTGACTAATCAACGGCTCGGCCAGGACCTCGCCATCGCCCAGTGTACAAGCGACGGGAACAAGGCCATGCTCGAGAAGGACGGAACCGGCACACGTGCTTGCGACCAGTGGCGGCTCGAACCGCTCAATGATGGAACGTTTAGCCTGGTGAACCGTACCACAGGGAAAGTTCTTGAGGTGGCTGGCTGTAGTACAGCCAATACTGCGCTTGTTCAGCAGAATAGCTGGCTGAACAATAGCTGCCAGCGGTTTAAGGTCGTCCTGCCATAAGGGCAATGGTGCGGGGTTAATCTTCGGACTGCATGTCGGAGGTGGCTAGGCCGCCTCCGATATAACGTTTAACATTTAGGGCTGCTGTAGGTAGTCGAAGGCAGATCGTCGCATAGACCGACTCGAGGTTCTGGTCGAATGTATTGTAAGAGTGAGAAGAAAGAGACCGCACCTAGTGGCAACGCCGGAATGGGACGGTATACTTATCCCGTAGGTAGTCCGCCGAGGAGGGATGTATGACCAATATATTGCTAGTACGGCAGAGCGTAAAGCTTATGCTCGGGCTGGGCTACCAGAATACTGGATCGCACGTCCGGCTGAGCGCGACGTACTCGTGTGTACGGAGCCGGACCAGAGCATCGCCGCCTATCTGCAGACGAGGCATGTTGCGCCAAGCGCGGAACTTCAATCACCGACGCTGCCAATCCGAACGCCTATTGATAGATTCTTCGCCGGTGCGCCTGATCCGACGTTGTAGACGGTAGCAGGCGTGTTCACTCCGACGGTTGTTGAGTGGCAGTGGGTATCTAGCTTGAGGTAACATTGTGCTCCTACCGCCACGTCTTGCCCAGCACCCGTAGCCAATTTCTGTGGGTTAGCTTGCGTAGCGCGAAGTCGTCGTAGCCGTGCTTCCGCAAGGCCTCAACCAATTTAGGGACTCCCGCAACATCACCGATCTCGCGTGGCATGGTCGCTCCATCGAAATCGGAGCCGAAGCCGACGCGATCGATGCTGAGTCGCTCAACTAAATAATCGATCTGTCGCACCAGTACGTCGAGCGGGGTGTCAGGCTCATCAAAGCTGTCGGGACGCACCGCACTGACCTCAAAGTTCAGTCCCACCATGCCATCTGACTCTCGAATCGCGTCGAGTTGCCGGTCGGTCAAATTGCGCGACGATGGGCAAATTGTGTGCGAAGCAGCGTGGGTGACAACGAGCGGCGCGGATGTTAGCTCGGCTACATCCCAAAAGCCGCGCTCGTTGAGGTGCGAAAGGTCAATCATGATCCCGATCCGGTTACATGCCTGTACCAGACGACGGCCGGCTTCAGTCAGGCCGGGGCCGGTGTCGGGTGAAGATGGAAAACGAAACGGCACACCATGGCCGAAGGCATTGGGGCGGCTCCAGACGATACCGAGGGAGCGTAGTCCTGCTCGGTAGAAGACTTCGAGGGCGTTGAGCTCAGGGTCGATGGCCTCGGCTCCCTCGAAGTGTAGGATCGCAGCCAGCACACCGGTATCAAAACAGGTGGCAAGTTCGGCAACGGTGGAGACGATGCGTAAGGCGCCACTCGATTGTGCTTCTAAGTGGCACAGACTCGCAGTCATGGAGATCGTCATGCTTTGTGCGTATGCCAATTCCAACGGCGGTGCCATGCGTACTTCGTAACCAGTCTCAGTAATCGTCAGGTCCGATCCCGGAGCCACAAGTGTCCCAGGCTGAGATGGGACAAACACCGCGAAGAAGCCACCGCCAAAGTGACCTTCGCGGGCGCGTGGCAGGTCGATATGACCACGTTGGCCTCGCTCGAAGAAGCTCCGTCCTCCCCCCGGCTCGGACATATAGAGATTCAGGAGTGTATCGTTATGCCCATCGAAGATGAGCGGCGTTTCATTCAATATCAAGGGATTCTCATCCTCCTAAGATGCCTCATGTAGGCAATAGCGAATCGATGTTTCCATGAGTGATTCGAGTAAAATCTACGCGCTGATGTCAAGGCTCTACAACTCGTCCAAGTGTTTGAGCAGTTAGATCCTGAGGGTAGGATAACATGGTACTAAGATATCCTAATCCCGAAAACATGCTTGACCAAAGATGTAGAATCTATAAGGGTGGGGATCTGGCCCCAAGTACAGGCGGAATATATTCCGTAATGCCAGGAGTGGTCGTAAGGTTGTCCGGGTTTCCGTTCGCATGAGGTATGAGGTATGCAAGAGATTGAGCTTGATACGGAGATCGTCGTCCGATACGTGAACGATATCGAACCTTGATGATGCTCCTGCTAGCTTGCTTGTGATTGCCGCGCCGCAGTTGCACGCTCACCCTGCTTGTCTCTATACTCATCCCCGGAGCTTGCCATAGATTGCCAAGCTCTTTTGCCTACGAGCGATGCGAGGAATGCTTTGCGTATCACCGATGTTACAACCATCAAGCTCCGCTTTCCCATGCAGATCGCGATGGCCGACGCCATCCACTACATGCCCGAGCGCCCAACACTCCTTGTCCAGGTGCACACCGATACTGGCCTCGTCGGGCTGGGTGAAGCTGCAGCCTATGGTGGCTTCCTCGAAAGCACCGAGGCATTGATCACCGGTGAGTTGCGCACCACCATTCTGGGTCAGGACCCCTTTAAAGTCGAGCAGTTGTGGGCCATGATGGCGACGCGCGCCCAGCAGCGCGGGCGACGCGGGATGTTAATGATGGCGATCAGCGGTGTCGATATCGCGCTATGGGATCTCATTGGTCAGGCGACGCACACGCCTCTGTACCGTCTGCTAGGCGGCTACCAG
>JACDGP010000079.1 GCA_013821605.1 Herpetosiphonaceae bacterium | reverse complement strand
TTCCCGTGGGAACGCGCTGTCGCCGAACCATGACTCGATCAAGTTAGCTCTTCGACCCCTACATAGATCGTCGAGCGCTGAATATAAGCCTGGGGGCGAACATGTACGCGTTGCGGAGCATCACCAATCTCCGCAGCATGTACCAGTACAACATTGGCCGAGGCATGAAAGCGGCGCTCGTAGGCGGCCAGAGCTTCACTAATCTTCTCGGTCACCGATTTGCGCTTGTCGTCATCGAACCACATCAGAAACATGCCTTCCTCCTTAACGTTCGGCAAACCAGGCATTGAGCGCGACGTCGTGTACCAGCCGAAAACAGCGGTCATCGGTGCAGCGTACATCGAAATAACGGCGGGCGTTGCGCTTCCAGGTCGCGGCTGCATCCCAGGTTCGCTGAATCCGGCGTACCTGTTGTTCGGTCCCGCGATACAAGAAGCGCTGTGGCAAGAAATTAAAACGTTTCTCGCGCAACAAAATTGGTTCTACACGCATACGGCCCCACCTTTGACTAAACGTCTGCTTTGATTGTAACAGAACATGTGTTCTACGTCAAGTAGTTGAAGAAAGGATGGCGGCTATGGTATGCTTGAACATATGAACGGGCAGTGGGAAGCATTAGCACAGCTGTATGAGCATGACCATGAGCGGGCAACTTTGCTAGCCGAGGAGCAGGCGGTCCGCGAACAATTGCGCGAAGGGGAGGTTGTGGCGGCGCTCGTGGAGCGACGCAGAATGCTTGGGCGGCAGCTTAAAGACGAGCGTGAACGAGTAAGCGACCTGGCCTGGGAGCTGGAAGAAACCGAGCAACGGCTGGCAAGCCTGGTGGCAGCAGAGGCGGCACAGGACGACATCCTGGGGGCCCGCGAAGTTGCCGCACTACGTAAACGCAAGGCAGCCCTGGAAGATGGCGTCCTGCATCACATGGAACAGATCGAGGTCGTTGAGCAAGAGCAGATCGAGGCCGAAGCGGACTGGTTACGTCACTCAAGTACCTGGGCTGAGCGGTCAGGCAGTATTCGCGCTGCGGCTGAGCACGTTGCTCAACAGCTTGCGATAGTCAATGCGGTCCGCGATACGTTGTTGGCAGCACTAAGCCAAGACGATCGCGAGCGCTATCTTGCTGCCGCACAGCGTCATCCCATGACGCCAATTGCGTATGTCGAGCAGGGACAATGTGAAGGCTGCCGCACTCCACTTGCCCCCACGCTAATCACCGATCTACCGGCCTTATGCCCAACCTGTGCACGTATCTTGCTCCCGTTTGTTTAACCCAATTCGCTGCAAATGGAGTCGCTGATGGACGAGCTTGAATTGATCGAGACGTTGAATGGCGCGGTGCATAAAGCGCTGCTGAACAATTACCATACCTTAAGCGAACACCAACTGCTGGAGCTCTCCGACCAACTCCTGGTCGATATGCCTACGCTGGGGGGCACGGCTCCAACAGCCGCCGTGTTGCTGCGTCATTATCATTCAACGCTCCACCGCGAGCTGTGCATTGGACAAACGCCACGTTCGATTCCGTATGTGATCGAAGATGAAGTGCGTATGTTGACCCGTGCGGTGATGGTCGCGATCGAAACCCAAGAAGGCATACCGGTCGACGCCTCCGTCCTCCTGGCACTCACCCTCCGTGCAAGAGGCATTGATAAGCTGTGTGCCATGCCAGTAGATCGAACGAGTCCGGCCTGAGCAAGCTGCACTGCGTGGCGCTGCGTCTAGCTCACCTTGGTAGATATGTGGGGTGATCGGCAACGCATGCTATACTAGCCTAGCACAGATACAGCAAAGGATAGGCGCAGGGCATGGTTAAGTGGGGCCGGTGGCTATGGTTGATGAGCGTACTGCTCCTGGTCGCCTGTGGCATTGAGACCGTGAATAGTGATGCGACGCCAACAGCGGTTGTGTCCGGCTCAAACACCGTTGGTATACCAGAGACGGCAGTTGTCCAGTTGACGCCGTTGCCGCCCACCCCCGACCAGTTCACCACGCAACCTATAAGCACGTCCAGTCCCGCACCGACCAGCGGCGCAGCAACGGAGATCTCTGTCGCTGCCAGCACTGCACCGCAGGCAACCGTGATTGGTACTGCAACGGAGGCAGCTAGCACTGCCAGCAGTGCGGCATCATTGACAGCTGCAGGAACCGCTGTTGCGAGCACAACTGCCAGCAGCACTGCGGCCCGGTCCGAGTTCGCAGGTAAACTCATCTTTCGGCGTGACGACGATTTATATTTGTACCACTTCCGCACCGGCGAGACGCAACTCGTCATCAAAGGTGGCGACGTGCCGCGCTTTTCCACAGACGGCAAACAACTGGCATGGGTGGCTGGCGACGTTTTGTACGTTGGTGGCCCGAATGGTGAGCATCCGCAGGCATTGGGCAGCTATGCCACAATTAACCAGATCGCCTGGGCACCGGATGGTACACGACTCTTGTTCGAGCGTACCACTAATGAAGGTAAAGACAGCGAGGTGTGGGTAGCGGACATTGCGAGCGGGAGCGCCAAAAAGGTTGTGGTCGGCAGCGATGCGGCCTGGGCACCTGACAGTAAGCGTATTGCCTATGCCACACTACCTGGCGATGAACCGATCCGTAAAACTCAGCTGCGGCTGGTCAATTACCAGGGCGAGAATGGATGGGCGGTCGTCACCGATGTCCCCGCCAACGCACCACCGATCGGCCCACCTACGGCGAAGCGCCAGCCCAAACAGTTCGAGCATGTGCTTTCGAACCCGGTGTGGGATGAAAGTGGCAATACGATCTATGTCGTTAGTTTGATCGGGTCACAGGTCGAAAGTGATTTTGGGATGTGGGAGCGAGCCGACGCACACAACGGTGGCTCGACCTTCGTTAACGAATTAGTCGATGTTTTCGATGTCATTGGTGCGCCGAACCGGCGTGTGGCCTTGCTCGTGCATAGCACGGCCCGAGGTGACACCTATTTTGCGCCACAGCCACTCACCGGCGACGTCGGGAGCTACAGTTGGGTTAAGACCGAAGCGGGCTTTCGTGATGATGCGCCAGCATGGTCACCCGATAGTCAGGCCATCGCTTATTATCATTGCCCGCTCGATCCACCGGATGCATGCGACATCCTGCTTCACTCAGTTGGGAGCAGCACGACCTTGATTCCGCATGTCCTCACCCCGGATGCGAATGGCTCATTGCCGACACCGTTGCTCGACTGGGCACCCGACTCCTAGATGCGTGCTGCTCCGCTGCGGGTGCTGATGCTGGCCCGCGCCGTGTATCCGATCCACGGCTTTGGTGGCATCGAGCGCCACGTTTTCCATCTGGTGACGCATCTCATGCGGCAGGGCGTGGAGGTTAAGCTGGTCATCGGGCGAGTTGCTGGGAGCACACCGGCCGCCCAGCTGGAGCGTATTGTGACAGCGGCCAGTTTAAAAGAGCATCAGGACAGCTATGGTAGCCTCCTATTGACGAGCCGGCGCTATGATCATACGAGCCCACTGTTACGCCCGAACAGCATCTTGGGTCGCCAGATCAACTATCCGCTCTTCTCGTTAGCCGAAGGGCGGTTGGCCGCGAGCGTCGTCAAGTCCGGCATGGTCGATGTCGTGCATAGTCAGGGCTTATGTGCGTGGGGCTATGCCTGTGTGCGTGAGCGGGAGCCGCTGGTACGACGGGTGCCTTTCATTGCGAATCCGCACGGCTTAGAAGAATATCGTACTCCCGATTGGCGGAAACGGTTAGCATATATACCTTTCCGTGCGCTTTACTCATGGGCGCACCGCGTGGCAGACCGCGTGATTGCGACGGATGGCTGTACTCAGGATGATCTGCCAAAGTACCTGCGTGTCGACCCGGCGCGTGTGGTGGTGATTCCGTCAGCGATTGATGTGGATGAGTGTTTAGGGGCGGTGCGGGCTGAGACACGGGTCGAACTGCGGGCGCGCTTCAAGCTAGGGGAAGCCGAGCCTAAGCTGCTCAGTGTTGGACGGCTGGAGCGCAACAAGGGCTATCATCTGCTGCTCGACGCTCTGGCCGAGCTTCGGCCACTGCTGGGTCCACGTTGGTGTTGGCTGCTCGTTGGCACCGGTAAGGAACGGGCTGCACTCCAAGCACAGGCCCAACAGTTAGGATTGAGCGAGCATATCGTTTTTGCCGGGGCGCTCGATGATACCGAACTCCACTCGCTGTACGAAGAGGTTGATCTGTTCGTCCATCCCACCTTGTACGAAGGCTCGTCGCTGGTGACCTTGGAAGCGATGATTCACTCTCTGCCGGTCGTGGCTTCGGCAGCGGGCGGGATCCCTGATAAAGTTTTTCCCCAGCATAATGGCTTATTGGTGCCACCCGGCGATACACCAGCGCTGATACGGGCATTGCAGGAAGCACTACAACAGCGCGCTGCGTGGCCAAGCTGGGGGCTACACGGCAAAATGATTGCTGAAACGACCTTTAGCTGGCCTGCAGTCGCCCGGCGTACCAAGGCCGAATACGAATGGATGCTTGATGCTGCTGCCTCGAATCACGCGGTTAACTAGTCGATCCACGGTCCATCAAAGCGGAGTGCGCATGTCACTCGCCATGCTTTGCGCGCTGATCTTGCTGGCGGGCGGCGTCGCCATGCGTTGGCCGAGCGTCAACTATGGCTCTCAAGTGCAGTTGCAGCGCGAGGACACCAATCGTGCGGCGGCGCGGGATACCGGGGGGGAAACGCAAAGCGCTTATAACGATTTCGCCTTTGGCAGCTTCAGCTATACCGACATTGCCTCGCTCTTTTTTCGCGACCATTTATATTCTCATCCGCGCCCGTTCTTCGATTACCAGCTCGAATACCCGGTCGGCATGGGGCTGGTGATTTATCTATTGAATACAGCCACCAGCCTGCATAGCTATTTGCTCCTCAGTTCGGTATTTCTTGCGCTATGTGCCTTGTTGACCCTCTGGCTGATCGGCTTCATTCCAGGCAGCAACCCCGTCCTGTTGGCGCTATCACCGGCCTTGCTGCTGTATGTGAATCTGAACTGGGACTTTTGGGGCATTCTCCTCGCCATTGCGGCGCTGCTGCTCTGCGCGCAAGGACGAGCGGGCTGGGGCGGGGTGCTGCTCGGCGCAGCACTTTGGACGAAGTTCTTCCCGATCGTGCTTGTGCCCTTGATCGTCCTGGTGTATCTAATCAATCTTGACCGGCGTGCAGTGATTCGGTTACTTGCCGGATTTACCGGCGCCACCTTGCTTATTAACGCTCCGCTGCTGCTCTTCAAACCCCAGGCCTGGTGGTATTTCTTTCAGGTCAATCAACGCCGGTCGCGCGAAGTGAATCTCTGGAACTTCTTCGACAGCTACCATTTGACGACCGGGGCAATCAACAACTGGATTAGTGTCCTGCTGACTGCGGGGATGGGCGGCCTGTTGATATTGTTGTGGCGCGCAGCACGGGCCACTAATGGCTGGGCGCACCAAGAACCGGCTCAGGTCGCACCGGGACTTGCTGCGCTCCTGCTGCCAGCCTTTTGTGCGGCAATGGCCTGGTTTTTCTTCATCAATAAAGTGTACAGCCCCCAATATAGCTTGTGGATTGCGGTGCTCTTAGCTGCTGCGGGCGCATCACCGGCCCTGGCTATCGCTTGGGGTGCCGCCGACCTAATCTACTTCATCGCCAGCTTCGGCGCCCTGGGAATGCAAGCATTTGTTCGCGTGCCGGGTGCAAACGTGGCTATCGAACATGCCAATGATTGGATGTACCACTATATTCTGTTCCCGGCAATGGGACTACGCGAAGGTATGTTGCTCATCGTCGCGGTGTGGGGTGCTTGGCAACTGCACCGCAGTGCGACAAGCCGCCGTTTGTTGGACGGAAGCTCGTAATATGCCGATCATAGGTAACGCTGAAGCTATTGCACATTGGGAAACCCTACCCCAAACATTTATTGATTCGTTTGGGGATGAAGGAGATCTGGCGCATCAATACCTGCTGAATCCCACTCTTTTTGCACTGCTGGGTGATGTTCAAGGCAAGACGATCTTGGATGCCGGATGTGGTCAAGGCTATCTGGCACGACTGCTTAGTAAGCGCGGTGCAAAGGTTACAGGTCTTGAGCCAGCTACGCCGTTGATCGAGTATGCGATTAAACGCGAAGAGGTGGAGCAGAGCGGTGTTCGTTATATCCAGGCCGATTTGTCCGCCTTTACTGATACCGTACAGCTTTTCGACATCATCATCGCCAATATGGTCTTGATGGATATTCCCGATGACGAGGCGGCGTTAGACGCTTGCTTCG
This sequence comes from Herpetosiphonaceae bacterium, assembly GCA_013821605.1. GTDB lineage: Bacteria > Chloroflexota > Chloroflexia > Chloroflexales > Kallotenuaceae > JACDGP01. Next base: position 20,464 of record JACDGP010000079.1, on the reverse strand, counting down.
CCCACCTCAGGCCCGGCGGTCAGTTCATTTGCTCACTCATTCACCCTTGTTTTGAAGAGTCGGATAGTGTCTATCAGGATCAGGGTTATATCGCGGTCCATGAGTATTTCCGCGAGGATGCAATCCCACAACGCTGGGGCTATCGCTTTCATCGACCGCTGAGTCACTATTTCACGGCCCTTATTCGACGTGGCGGTGTGATCCGCTCAGTCGTCGAACCACAATTAGATGTGGCCCAAGCGCAAGGAGCACTTGCGGAGAACCGTAATCTGTATGTCCCCGCTTTCATTGTGATTCAAGCAGTCAAATCTTAAGCAAGCATTCCCGCCTCCCACGTATCACCTCTGATCCATCCTCCATGCTACAATTCACGCCACGAGGTGGAACTATGGCGACGCATGTACCGGCAACGATCGAAGACTTATACCAGATGCCCAAGCATACCAAAGCCGAAATCATTGATGGAGCAGTCGTAGCCATGTCACCAACGGGATTTTGGCCTAGTCGGGCGTCTGGTGAAATATATGCTAGCTTGCGCGATTATGAGCGGCAGACTAAGGCCGGCTACGCCATTCCGGATAATGCCGGCTTCATTGTGAATCTCCCTAATCGCTTGTCGTTTAGCCCTGATGCTGCATTTTACACAGGACCACTGACCGGCATGAAGTTTCTGGAAGGGGCGCCTGTCTTCGCTGCAGAAGTTAGGAGTGCGGGCGATTATGGACCACAGGCTGAGCGGGAGATCGTCCAGAAGCGTGCCGACTATTTTGCCGCTGGGGCGCTGGTAGTGTGGGATGTCGATTTACTCGGTGAGGATGTCGTGCGTGTCTACCGTTTAAACGAGCCAGATAAACCGGTCGTCTATCGTCGCGACGAACTGACCGAAGCCGAGCCGGCGGTGCCAGGATGGACGATGGCAGTCAATGATTTGTTCACATAGATAAGGTTTCCTAGCTGCTTGTCGTCAACCTGCTACACTATTAGCATTGAATACCAGGCATCTTGATTTGGCGAAACGGAGGAGAACATGAGCAGAATTGTTGAAATTGACGAGCACGGAGTGCTCCAACTACCCGATGATTTACTTGCTACGGTGAAGCCACGCACCCGCTATATGGTAGAGATCCAAGGGGCAACGCTCATCTTCCATCCAGATCGCGAGCAGCCCTTCGGGACTGAAACATCTGGTGTAGCAAGATCCGAAGCGCTGCGGCGCTGGGCAGCCCTGGAGCACCCTCCAGTTCCTATGCTCACTGATGAGGCTTTGAGTCGTGAGCAGATGTACGACTGATGACGACCTATCTCCTCGATACGAATGCCTGGAGATTGACCACATGCTGACCCAGTTGCCGCTGCTTGATGATACGCCGGCGGTCTTCGTCCACTGGCTCAAACTTGTGACAACGCATCGAGTCATCGGACGACGCGTCCATGATGCTCGACTTGTTGCGGTGATGCAGGCACACCGTATCTCACATCTCCTCACATTTAACGGTGATGACTTCCGCCAGTTTGACGAGATTGTCGTCGTTGAGCCGGCCAAGCTTACAATTTAGTCCACGAAAAGGGCAACTATGTCTACACAACCACCCGCCATCTGGACCGTTGAGCAGAGCGAGACGTTGCTCGACTGCAAGATTTTTACTGTGGAACGCCACCATAGCCAAACAGCTAGTGGCGACAAACAGGCTGACTTTTATATTTTGCATAGCAAAGACTGGGTTAATGTGATCCCGGTTACGCGGGATGGGCAGATCGTGGTGGTGGAGCAGTTTCGGCATGGTACCGGTCGTCTATCGCTCGAAACACCCGGCGGGATCGTCGAGGATGGCGAGGCGGTGATCGATGCCGGGCTACGTGAGCTACGCGAAGAAACCGGCTATGTTGGACGGGGCCGTATGCTGGGTACGGCGGATGCAAATGCCGCCTTTATGACGAATCGCTTTTCCGCAATCGTCGTAGAAGACGCCGAGCTACGGGACCAGACGAAGTTTGATGAAAACGAGGACATCCAGGTGCGGCTCGTGCTGGTGGATGAGTTGGCGATGCGCTTCCGGCGCGGCGATATTCAGAACTGTCACTCGGCACTGGCGGTTTCGTGGTTCCTGTTAGGGTATGGTCCCGGGGTGTGATTCGCTTCGAGCACGTCACCTACGCCTATCCCAACGCTCCTATCCCCGTGCTAAATAATGTCTCGTTCACGATTGCTGAAGGCGAGTTTGTGCTGCTTGCTGGCGCTTCCGGCGTCGGCAAATCGACCCTTTTACGGGCGATCAACGGCCTCGTACCCCATTTTTACGGCGGGAACTGGGGCGGGAGGGTTGTGGTGGCCGGGCGTGATACCCGCACCCACGAGCCACGCGCGCTGGCGGATGTAGTCGGCATGGTACTCCAAGATCCCGAAGCTCAGATGGTCGCGGATCTGGTTGAAGACGAACTCGTCTTTGGCATGGAAAATTTGGCAATCGACCCACGTGTCATGCGCCGGAGGGTCGAAGAGGTACTCGATCAGCTGGAAATCGCGCATCTACGCCAGCGCCGCACGAGTTCGCTTTCGGGCGGCGAACGGCAGCGGGTGGCTATCGCCGCAGTGCTGGCGCTCCAGCCCCAAATCCTCGTGCTTGATGAGCCGACCTCGCAGCTTGATCCACATGGCGCGGAAGAAGTCTTGACCGCAGTCCAAAAGCTTAACGCCGACCTTGGGCTGACTGTGGTACTCGGTGAGCATCGTCTTGAACGGGTCGTGCAATATGTTGATCGTGTGCTGTTCCTCGAACCGGCTGTTGCGACGGACAGACCGGGCGGTTGGCGGCTTGATACGCCTGAAGCCGTGCTCCGTTCCGCGCCATTCGCACCGCCATTGGTGGAGTTCGGCCGGACTGTTGGCTGGCAGCCTTTACCCCTGACAATCAAAGCTGCACGCCAATACGTGACTGCCGCAGGATGGGATCGACCAATCTCCGACACACCGGCAACCATTGATAGTCATGCTACGCAGCAGCGCAACAGCGTGTTCCGGCGTCGTCGCTCCTCACCGCCACCTCAGGAGGTAGCAGCCCTTGGCGTCCGTGGTTTATCCGTGCAGCGTGATGGTCGAACGGTACTCCGCGAGATCAACGTTGAGGTAGCCTCGGGTGAACTGCTGGCGATTATGGGGCGCAACGGGTCGGGCAAAACGACGCTCCTGCGTGCCATTATGGGCTTGCAGCCCTACACCGGCCATGTGCGGGTGGATGGGCAACTGCTGGATACGCAGCCCACAGAAGTCCGCGCACGTTCACTCGGCTACGTGCCACAAGACCCGCGGGCGCTCCTGTTTCAGCCCTCCGTTGGCGAAGAGTTGCGCTGGACACTGTTGCAGCATGGCATTACGGAGACCGCCCTGATCGACACGCGTATCGCAGAAACGCTCAAACTGCTCGGGCTCTTGCACCTCGCGGAACGCTACCCGCGCGACCTGAGCAGCGGCGAGCAACAGCGTGTAGCTCTGGCAGCCTTGCTGGTTGTCGATCCGCCCGTCCTGTTACTTGATGAGCCGACGCGTGGTATGGACTACCACAACAAGGCGAGTTTGGTCGATGGGCTCAAAGCTATACAGCAGGCAGGTCACACCGTCGTGCTGGTGACACATGATGTCGAGCTTGTTGCCAGCTGCGCCGATCGTATCGTGATCCTAGGCGAGGGCGAGGTGGTGGTCGAAGGACCGCCACAAACGCTGCTCAACGACTCGCTCCTGTTCTCGTCGCAGATCGGCAAGCTGTTTCGCCACCGCCCCTGGCTTACTGCACCCGAGGCGCTGACCGGACTAGCGGCAGAGGGTCAGTTTGCGGCATCCAAGACATAGTTCAGTCGCAGCCGTGCTATAATCTGTCATCATATGCTCAATTGAAAACTCGGTTAGGGAGAGATAGATCATGCGTGTCGGTATCGATTTGGCACAGTTAGTCCTGGCAATTACCTTGATTGTGTTGATTTTACTGCAGGCCAAGGGCAACTCGGCCAGTGCCTTTTTTAATCGCGAAGCTATGACCACTTATCGCACACGGCGCGGGGTTGAAAAAACCTTATTACGAGCGACCATCGCGATCGGGGTTATTCTCTGTGTGTTGTCGTTGATCAATAACTTGGCACCTGGCTGGCGACTTTATTAGGCTGTGGCACATCGTCTTCATTGGCAAATCGTGCTCGCTCTGGCGGGCACGTTGCTTATCTGCGGTCTGGTTGGCTCGGTTGCACTAACGAATGCTGCACGCTCGCTACCGCTAACTGGCAGCGTGTATGTGGAAGGCGTGGTCGGCGTCGCCTCCCAGCTTAACCCCCTCCTTGCAACTCCCGGTGCACCCCAAAGTGAACGTGATCTCCAGGCCTTGCTGTTTGATGGTCTGACACAGAGTGGGCCGGATGGTACACCTACACCTGCGTTGGCCGAGCGCTGGCTGATCAGCTCAGATAGCACAGTGTATACCTTTACCTTGCGCTCTGGCTTGCGTTGGCATGATGCTGTACCGCTGACCAGCGATGATGTCGTATGGACCATTCAGAGTATCCAACGCCCTGATTTTCCGGGAGACAAGGCATTGGCCGATCTGTGGCGCTCGGTCGTGGTAACCCCGCTTGACAGCCGGCGTGTCCAGTTCGCCCTGCGTGTGCCCTTCGCGCCATTTTTGGCTGCGACTGCAGTGCCGATTCTGCCGGCTCACCTGCTCCAAACTATACCGCCAGCCCGTTGGACTGCCGATCCATTCAGCCATGCTCCGATTGGGAGCGGCCCATTCCGGTTAGAGCGGCTGGATAGTAGCCAGGCCGTACTGCGACCCTTCGAAGGCGCAGTGCGTGGACGACCTTCCATCGACCTACTGATACTGCGCTTCTTTCCGAATACAGCGTCGGCTCAAGCAGCCTTGCAGCGCCACGATGTACAAGGCGTCGCAATGACGGCAACCATTGGGGAACAGCCAGCTGTGCGCGGGCCGACCCTGCGCACGACCACCGCCGCACTTGATGAGTATACGATCCTGACCTTTAACGTTGGCGAAGGGCTGCTGCATGCGATCGAGGTACGACGTGCGCTGACCCAAAGCCTGGATCGCGATGCGATCATCAGCCAGATGTTAGGCGGTGTCGCACAACGACTGGATACACCGATTCTGCCCAATTCCTGGGCGGCGAGTGATGCACGTTTGCCGGCATATGATCCGCCGGCTGCCATTCAGCAACTTCGGAGTGCCGGTTGGCAACGCCAGGCGGATGGTGCATGGCGGCAGGACAAAGATCAACTCGAATTGCCGCTGGTCGTCGCAAACACGCCACCCCAAATCGCTTTGGCCAATGAGGTCGCGCGCCAGTGGCGACAGATTGGCATCGGTATCAGCGTCGAAGCGGTTGCACCCGCAGTACTGGCACAACACCTTGCGCAGCATAACTTCACTATTGCTCTGAATGACTGGAGTGAGGTCAGCGACGATCCAGACCCGTATGCGTTGTGGCATTCGTCGCAGATCGACAACGGGGCTAACTATGCGGGCCTGGCGGACGACAAGCTTGATCAATTATTGGTCGCTGGGCGGACGACGACCGACCAGACCAAGCGCAAGCAAATCTATGCTGATGTGCAGCGGCGCTGGACGGAGCTAGTGCCGAGCCTACCACTCTTCCAGCCACACTTGGTATTTATCCATGATGTACTGATTGTGCCATCTGGGGTGGAAGGGACGTTGCTTGACGGTAGCGCCGACCGCTTCCGCATGATCAGCGACTGGTCAGTTACTAGCCAATGAGATAATAAGGTGAGGTGTTTATGAACGTCCATGTCTCCCGACACCCGCTGGTCCAGCACAAACAAACGCTGTTGCGTCGAGCCCAAACCGAGCCCAAGAAATTTCGCGAACTGGTGTATGAGATTACGCAGTTCTTGCTGTACGAGGCGACTGCCGACCTCAAGCTTACGCCGCGCGTCGTGGAGACCCCGCTCCAAGCGTATGACGGCTTCGAAATCGGCGAGCGCATCGGCCTGGTACCGATCTTGCGCGCCGGGCTGGGCATGGTTGATGCAGTCCATGATCTGCTGCCGACCGCGCGTGTGTGGCACCTGGGATTGTATCGCGATCATCAAACGCTGGAGCCGGTGGCTTATTATAACAAGCTGCCCAACCAGCCCGATATCGACCTGTGCTTGATCCTCGACCCGATGCTGGCGACCGGTGGTTCGGCTACGGCGGCAGTTGAGGTGCTAAAAGCGTGGGGCGCGACGAAGATCAAGTTCGTCGGCCTGATCGCCGCACCCGAAGGCGTTGACCGCCTCCAAGCCGCCCACCCCGACGTCCCGATCCACCTCGCTGCCATTGACGAGCGGCTTAATGAGCAGGCCTATATTGTGCCAGGGCTGGGCGACGCAGGAGATCGCCAGTTTGGGACGGGGTAAATGGAGCCAGAGAGAGCGGCTATTGTTCCCATTGTTCTTTTGGCGGAACGGCGATTTTTGCTTTTTCGCAACAGGATGCTCTAAAGGGCGATTCGTGAGCAATGAAAAGCAATAGGCCATCCGTTGCTCTGAGCCTTGTCCACGCGGGGCGAAGCAAGAGAAAAACAATGCCAATAACAATGATTTAACAATGGGAACAATAGCGCCGGGTGGGCGTGGCGAGGATGAAGTAGAAGGATGTCGAGCATTTGCTAGTGGCAGTTGTATAGCTATAAGTATAGCACTTTTTTCCTTATTTTGCAAGAGGCAATTTTTCGAGCATGTGAGTCTCCGTCAAAGTCGAGAATCTGTGATGATGAGTACTGGCGTAGTATTTCTGCCGGACGCAGGAGTAGCCTCTTGAGTACAAGTCAAAGAAGATGCCATTGAGAGGTAAGTATAACTGGAAGGCGCGACTACCAGTAGGAAGTAACATCATGACGATGCTTGATTACGTGACGTGGACTTTTCGCTAGTTTACGTGAACTGTACGCCTCGGGCAATATTAGAAAACGCTTCCTTAAGATTGGGATGGCGGGACGTAATTGATCGCCCGTATATACATGTGCTGGACATCGACATTCATATGTATAGGTGTAAGCTGCACGTCGGGGTTGTCTTGTGCGAACACACGAAATATCTCATCAGCAAATGCTTGTCCAACTGTACTGACATTCTGAAAATCAAAGATAACCTCTCTAAATCGATTAATTCGCGTCAGCAAACGCTTAGCTTGTGAGCGTGATACGAGATTTTCATCGCCGTACTTCGCTAATGCAACAGGGATGATCGTTTTAGAAAATCCCATCTCTTCGCCTGCTTCGAAACGATCAATAACTTCCTTCATTGTACGTTGCGACGTTGGGCTAATTCCTAAGGTCACGAATGTTTTCCCGTTTTTCTCTGTACCCTTACCATCTTCGAGCAGCCAATCTCGCTCCTGATGTGAGAAATACAGATCCTCCGACAATATCGAAAACGTGTCAAACACGCGAATAGAAAAAAAGATGCCTTCTCCAGTATGACGTTTTGGATCAGTAGTCAACTTGCCCTTTGCTAACTCAAGGATAGCTTGTCTTTTATCATCCAAGTTGAATGACTGCTGGATTTTGTTGAAAATTCCTACCCCGTCATCAAAGAGAGTTATCTCAATCAGGTCTGCGGTATAGCGCACGGTAATCATGGCTATTGTCCCGCCGGAATGGTCAATGGCGTTGTTCAGCATTTCGGTAAAGCCAAACTGACAAATGCCTAGAACGTTTGCCGGCACGCCCGTAAGGAGGGGCCTGACCTTGTCGCGCCATGCTACGTCCTCTTGCGCATCAGGAGTGAGCAAGAATATAAATGAACTCTGGGCCATCACGGCTAGGGCATACTCACGACTCCGCGTTTTTCCACTTGCCGTTAACACACCATCCGCGATCAACTGCTGAAGATGCCGGTTAACCGCCTGGCGCGAGATGTTCTTTGTTGTAGCAGTGTAGGCAGCGATATCACGGGGGTGCTTTTGTACGTTTTCGATGATGAACTGCTTAATATCGTTATTGCTCATAGGACATATTGTAAACACACCTCCCTTGTATTGTCAACATCAATAAAGAGGAAGGTTGACAATAGGGGATGGAGACAGTACTATCCTGCCGCCCTGAGTTCAGTTCGACGCTAAAAAGTGCATAACACCTTCTAGCTCTGCTTGCTATAGCCGTATTCAATATCGCCGGTCATGCTGTATGCCACGCCCTATCTGACAGCAAAGACCGCATCAACGGATACGTTAAAGTCAGGGAATAGCACTGAGGTGGCCGTTGCACCGTGACCAAAAACACCATGCTCAACATATTCCCCATCAGCAAGGTGCAACACCGTAATGACTTCGCGGTGGGGGTCAACGATCCAGTATTCGGTAACTTCTGCCTCGGCGTAGTCAGCACGCTTGATAACATAATCCCGGTCAGGATCGTCGGGGCCAACGATCTCAGCGACGAGATCCGCGCCATGCCAGTACTCATTCCCACGACGTGAGTCGTCAGCTGAGCGCAGGAGAAGAAGATCAGGCTCACGGAACTTACGAGGCGCGACCTGTAGCCGAAGTGGTGCGAAGAACACTTCCCCGCCCATGCGCTGCATCAAGGACAGAAAGGCGAGGAAGAGGTACCGTACAATTGCTTGGTGTCGTTCGGTCGGCATGGAAAGAACCTCAACAATGCCATCGGTATACTCGGCCAGATGATTCGTATGGTCGGTCAACCAAAGGTAGTCATGCTGACTCCATTGGCCTTGTTCAGGTAAGAGAGCAGCGATACCGAGGTCGCGCATCGGCAGTTCATGGTCTTGCTGTCGAGTTGATATGGATGTATCCATGTTATACCTCTAGCCCATGTCCTTCGCCGCAAACGCCCCCGGTAACAACTCGGTCATGGTGGTTTCAAGCGTTGCGCCCTCAAGATTCGCCAGGGTCAGTGGGAGCTCCGGGGCGAATTCGGATAGCATCTGGCGACAAACACCGCAGGGCGGTACCGGACGGGGACCACCGGCGACGACCACGAGGGCCACGAGGTCGCGCTCGCCCGCTGCGATGGCGGAAACGAGCGCAGTGCGTTCGGCGCAGATGCAGGCGGAGTAGGAGGCGTTTTCGACGTTACAGCCAGGATAGACCTTGCCTGAGCCCGTTAGCAGTGCCGCGCCGACCGCGAAGCTGGAATATGGGACGTAGGCGCGTCCGCGCGCAACGCGTGCGATGCCGATCAAACCGTGCCAGTCAATGTTCATCCTGACCCTCCCCTATGCCTTCAACGACCGGTTCCGGCTGGCGTTGTACAATTTCGAGCTTGGCCGGGCGCAGACCCTGGACTGACTGGACGGTGATCGTTACATCGCCGACCTCAACGGTATCGCCCACCTGTGGAATCGAGCCGAGCTGTTCATATACCAGTCCACCCAAACTATCGACCTCCTGGGTGGCAAGATGCAGCCCGGTATGATCGTTGAGATCATCTAACGAGACGCGAGCATCCACGATCCAGGTCGTCGCGTCAACCTGGGTGATGGTGGGCTCTTCGTGATCGTACTCGTCCTGTATCTCGCCGACGATCTCTTCGAGCACATCTTCGATCGTTGCCAGGCCCGCCGTCCCACCATATTCATCCACGACCAGCGCCATATGCACCTTACGTGTCTGGAGATTACGCAGCAGATCATCGACTTTCATCGTTTCGGGGACGTAATAGACCGGCCGCAACACGTCCACAATTTTATGGTCAAGATGGCCGTCACGTAACAAGGGCAGCAAATCGCGCACATACAAGATGCCAATCACATTATCGACCGTATCGTGATACACCGGGATGCGTGAATGACCGGCCTGCATCGCTGTCCCAAGAGCTTCGGCCACGGTCAAGGTGGAAGAGAGGGCGATAATATCGACGCGCGGCACCATGATCTCCCGCACCAGTGTGTCACCGAACACCAGAATACCCTCGATCATCTGGCGCTCGGTGCGCTCGATTACACCTTCTTCTTCACCAACATTCACCAGCAGCTTGAGCTCTTCTTCGCTGACCAGCACATTGCCAGAGCGTTGACCGATGATCGGACGTACGAGGAGGTTGATCAGCCACGATATAGGACTCAGGAGCAGCACCAACAATGACAGGAGCGGAGCCAGCAGTGTGCCGGTGCGCTCAGGATGGGCCATCGCGATGGCTTTGGGGAGCGCTTCACCGATGATCAGGAGGATCAGCAGCAGCCCGAGCAAGCTCAAGACCGTCTGCCACCAGGTTGACCAGGGCAAGACCATGAGCAAAGTCATGGTCGTCGCGCCGACAATCGCAACTGTATTCAGTGTCAGCGTGGTAGCCCGCAGATGGGCAGGATCGTCTAGTAAGCGTACGACGGCCTGAGCGCGTCGCCGACCATCAGCGACAAGAGCGTTGAAGCGACGCCGGGTAATATTCGACAACGCTGCATCGGCGGCAGAAGCGATGGCAGAAATCACCACACATACTGCAACGCCGAGCAGCAACCAACTATCAGTAGGGTCCAAAATACTTTGCCTTCGATTTTATGTAAATAACGTACTCAACGATAAATCTTTATGGATCCGCATGATTGCTTCAGCAAACAGCGGGCCGACACTGATCGAGCTGATGCGCGCGGCCTGCGCATCAACCGGCAAGGTAATCGTATTCGTGATGACGATTTCTTCAAGCGGTGACATAACCATCTCGTCGAAGGCCATGCCGGCAAAGATGCCATGCGTCGCACAAGCAAAGACGCGCTCAGCGCCACGATTCTTGAGCGCCTTGGCAGCTTCGATCAACGTGCCGCCGGTTGAAATCATATCGTCAACGATGATCGCCGTCTTGCCTTCGACGTCACCCACCATCTCGATCACTTCCGACACATCCGGCTCGGGTCGCTGCTTGGCAATAATTGCCAGGTGCGCCCCGATACGTTCGCGGAACTTGTTGGCCCGGCCAACACCACCAGCGTCCGGCGACACTGCCACGACATTGTGTAAGGCTTTCTCGCGGAAATAATCCGCCAGTAGGGGACCCGCTTGGAGGTGATCGACAGGAATATCAAAAAAGCCCTCAATCGCCGGTGCGTGCAGGTCCATAGTCAGCAAGCGATTGGCTCCGGCGGTAGCAATCAGGTTAGCAACCAGCTTCGCCGTAATCGGCTCACGACCTGCTGTCTTTTTTTCTTGCTTCGCGTAGCCATAGTAGGGTACGACCGCCGTAATCCGCGTCGCCGACGAGCGGCGTAGCGCATCGATCATGATCAACAGCTCCATCAAATGATGATCGACCGGGGTCGTTAGCGACTGAACCACGAAGACATCCGAGCCGCGCACGTTTTCTTCAAGTCTGATCCGGGTTTCGTCATTCTTAAAACGACCCACGAGCGCACGACCGAGGTTCAGGTTGAGATGCGCGACGATTTCTTCGGCTAGTCCACGGTTCGAGTTGCCCGCGAAAACCTGTAGTCGTCCATCCATGCTGTTGTTACCCCCTGACATATGCTACTGACTACGAGTGCTACTACTGTTCTGGTGGCGGAACGGCGGGTGGTTTGCGTTTGATCTGGCGGGCCGGAACGCCGACGACCGTCGCGTCGGGATCGACATCGCGGTTGACGACTGAGCCGGCACCGGTGCGGGCACCTGCACCGATCGTACGCGGTGCTATGATGATCGAGTCGGAGCCAATAAAGACGCCAGCCCCGATCACCGTGCGGTTCTTGTTTTTGCCGTCATAGTTGGCGGTGATCGTGCCGGCACCGATATTCGTTCCCGCACCAACGTCGGCATCGCCGATGTATGAGAAATGACCCATCTTCACGCCGTCGTGCAAGACGGAACGATTCACTTCGCCAAAGTTGCCAACATGCACACGAGGGCCCAGGTGTGCGCCTTTGCGTAGATGCGAAAAAGGCCCAATATTGGAGCCATCCTCCATGATCGCATCTTCGAGCACCGAATTTCGTACCACACAGCCAATGCCAATTGTACAGTTTTCGATGACGCTATGTGGCCCAATCACACAGTTGGCGCCGATGGTGGTAGCGCCCCGCAAGATGGTGCCGGGCAGCAAAACAGTATCCTGGCCAACGCTGACATCCATATCGACATAGGTATGTGACGGATCAACGACCGTTACGCCACCCAGCATCAGGCTATGGAGTGTACGTTCGCGCAAGACCACCTCGACTTCGGCCAATTGCACGCGGTCATTGACGCCCAGCCCTTCGGTCGGATCCATAAGATGCAGTGTAGCAATGGCACCTGGCCCGTGCTCGCCGACAGCCTGCTCGACCAAATCAGTTAAGTAAAATTCGCCAGTGTGCTCGTTGGGCCGTAGCTGCGCGAGGTGTTCCCACAGCCAGGCTGCGTTATAGGCCACGACGCCCTGGTTGACCTCGCGGATTTGTCGCTGCTCAGGTGTGGCATTGCGCTCTTCCACGATCTGGACAAAATGGCCGGCAGGATCACGAATAATGCGGCCATAGCCAGTGGGGGAGGGTGGAGTAAAGGTGGTCGTCGCACCGACGACACCCGGTTGATCGAGCAGGGCGACCAACTGTTGCACCGAGCGGGGGCGCATGGTGGGGTCGGCCCCATACAGCACTAACACGCGATCAACCTTCCCCGCCAGTAATGGATGGGCTTGCAGCAAGGCATGGGCAGTGCCGCGCCGCTCATGCTGCACTGCATAGCGTAATGTATCGCCATAGTGGGCTTGCAGCTGGTCGAGCGTGGTGGGTGCCAGGACCAGCACGCGCTCGGTCGCTCCTACCACTGCCGCCGTCCGTAGCACGTGCTCAACGAGCGGCAGCCCACAGGCCGGATGCAGCACTTTGGGTAGCGTCGAGTGCATGCGCGTTCCATCGCCGGCTGCGAGGATCACGACGCCTAATGAGGGTGTTTGCATAGAATTAAAAACAGCCGCCTCTTGCGAGCCAGCTGCAACAACAAGCCCCTGACGTATCACCACCGCCAGGGGGGACCCATAAAACATTCAGTTGGTTGACTACGTTCATGAGCTATGCTGATGAGCGCCTGTCCCTTACGATTTGGCTAGCGATCTAGGATTCGAACCTAGACTAAAGGCTCCAAAGGCCTCTGTGCTACCATTACACCAATCGCTACCAAGAACATCGTTCAGCGGACGTGTGTACGGCACATCTCTCACTGAACGCGGTTGAAGTATAGCATAGTGGCTAGGGGCACGCAAGGCACGGAATGTAATCATATACGCTGATCACATCTTATGTAAACATTTATACAAAGCTGCAGGTCTCGATTTTCGTGATCTTTATGCGAGACGGTCTTCCGCGTGGTCCTGTGGAGCGTAGCCCAACACGTTGCGGGCATGCTTGATATCCACAAGGTTATACCGATTGTCCGATTGTCCAAAGAAGACATCGAAGCGCAAGCTGGCGGGTGCGGTGATACAGCGCTCAACCAGTTGGACCACATCGCGCTGGCTACACCACAGGCTGCGCGCGCTTTGAACGGTAGAACCCGTTGTCCCGTGTGGGAGCTGATCATCGGTCGTGACCCAGCCAATGCGCAGGCAGATGCACGATAGGCCATGTGTGTAGGTATACATATGCGCGAGCGCCTCGCCAAAGATTTTGCTGCAGGCATACTCGTTCAAGGGACGGGTCGGCTGGGTATGACTAATCGGCGGGATGGCTACCGACGAGGAAGCATCCGAAGAGGTCGTGAGCAGCGAGGCATAGGGCTCATCCACACAGTAACCGAAGACTACCTGGTTGGTGCTGGCGTAGATCACGCGCTTGACGCCTGCCAGCCGGCTGGCTTCGAAGAGGTGATGCGCGCCAATGATATTGTTGTTGAGCACGCTTTCCCAACCGGCGCGACCATCCGGGTCAGCTGCCATATGGACGATGACATCCATGCCTGTCGCGGCGCGTTGCACCGCCGCGAAATTGGTCAAATCGGCCAGGTGCAATCGCTCAGGAGGTATGTTGCAGAAGTTCGCTGTGGGAGCGCGGTCGGAGGGTGCCAAACGCCTGACCATGCCGTAGACATCATAGAGGTCGGGCTGCGCGGCAAGCCGCGCATACACCAAGTTACCGATCAGTCCATATGCGCCGGTGACCAGGACACGGGTCTTGCTCAAAGGTGGTCTCATCGTGATCCTTGCTGCCCTTATTCGGGACCAAAGGGAAAGCTCTCAACATCGCCCTCGATCGCCTTGAGGAGGATCGAGATCTCACGCTTGTCGTCGTCATCCAGGGCATCGGCACCGGCGGGCGCACGCTCGACCGTCGACGTAAAGACGCCGCGCCGCTTGAGAATATAGCGCATGAAAGGATGGGTTTCGCGGATGATCAGCGGCAGCAAGCGCCGGTGCAAATCGCGGGCACCGTCTTCGTCCCCGGCCCACCACAAATTCATGACTTTGGCCAGCAGATCGGCGACCTCGCAGGCCGGCATGCAGCCATTCGCGCCACGGCGCAGTTCGTCGGGCAGAACTTTGCCGCCGAAACCGCCGAAGATGGTCTTAACACGGTCGCCAACTAGCGCATGGACCTCGGCAATATGGCGGGGACCAGGCGGGCGCTCTTCCTTCACATACTCGATCTGGGGCACCTCCTCGATCAGCCGGACGATCTGCTCGCCCGTAAGGGGTGCGTAGGTCGCGGCGTTCTGGAGGATGATCGGGCCATGGTAGGCATCCGCTAAGCGCCGGAACAGCTCCATGGCGATGGCAGCATCGGTACGAACCGGGGCCATGGCGATAATCGCGTCGGCTCCAGCTCGCTCGGCCGCGCGGGCGAAGAGGAGCACCTGCGGCACCGACACACCTGAGCAGCCAAAGACGACCGGCAGGCGACCGTTGACTTCCTCAAGCACGACATCCAGGTGGCGGATACGCTCTTCTTCGCCAAGAAAATAGAATTCGCCGACCATCACCGGCCACACAATGCCATGTTGGCCGCTGCGACAGCAGAAATCCGCCGCCGCGCGGAGGTCGGCTGTGTGGATGGTATAGTCGTCGTTGTACGGGGTCGGCAGCAGGCCGAAGACCCCTTTCAAGTGATCGAAGCGCGGCATTTTTTTACTCCGGCCAGCGGTTGTCGGGCCGCCAGAAGCCAAGCTTGGGTGTATTCCACTCCTCGGTCGACAAAAACATGGTACCGGGTGTACGCAAATTGGCCTCGATCGCCTCGTAGTTAAGGTCAACACCAAGGCCAGGCTGCTCGGGCACCGTTACGTAGCCACCGGCCATGTAGTCAGGGGCGAGACCCGTGACCAGACTTTCCCAGAACGGCAGGTCAAGGCCGTGATGCTCCAACGCCACAAAGCTGGGAATGGCCGCAGCGCAGTGCACGTTCGCCATAAAGGCGATGGGCGACCCGGCGCAATGCAGGGCAGTCGTCAAGCCGTGGCGCTCGCCATAGTCGGCGATCCGTTTGGTTTCGAGCATGCCACCCGAGGTGAGCAGGTCGGGATGGAGAACATCCACGGCGCGCTTTTCGATCAATTCGCGGAAGCCGTCCAAGAGATACAGTTCTTCTCCGGCGCAGGTCGGCGTCGTAATCGCATCGGTTACCTGCTTATGACCGTCGATGTCCCACCAGGGCATGGGGTCTTCGAGCCAGGCAAGATTGAAGGGCTCCAACGCCTTGGCCAATCGAATGACTTCATTGGCGCTCAGGTAACCATGGCCATAATGGTCGGTACACAGTGATGTATCCCAACCGGCTGCTTCACGTACTGCCCCAACGATCTCCACGGCGCGAGCGATGCCGCGTTCGGTCAGTTTTGCACCCTGTCCGCTGCCGGGCGCACGGCGATTCTGTCCCAGCGGATACTCCCATTTAGTCGCCTGGCCACTCAGACCGCCCTCACACTCCTCGAAGAGCTTGGGACGAATATCGAACTTAATAAAGGTGAGCCCTAGTGCCTTGCGATGTTGCATTGCTGCGCGGTAGCCTTCCGGCGTGGGCTCGTCAGGTGCGGGTGTGTCGGCATATAAGCGCACCCGGTCACGATACTTGCCACCGAGGAACTGGTAACATGGCACACCGTAGATTTTGCCGATGAGATCCCACAGCGCGATCTCGATCCCAGAGACGCCACCGCCCTCGCGGCCCCAGCTACCGAATTGTTTAATAGCGCGGAAGATCATGTCGACGTTGCAGGGGTTTTGCCCGAGCAAGATACTTTTAAACTGTAGGCCATTTTCTTTGTGGCCGGCGTCACGCACCTCACCAAGGCCGTAAATGCCCTGATTCGTGTCGATGCGGATGATGGGATAGTCGTAGTTGGCAGCGACCACCGCGATGCGCATATCGGTAATCTTTAGATCTGACGGGCGGGAATTGGTATTAATAACGTTTTCTACCTGGCCTTGACGGTTCTGATCCTGAGACCGGTTCGTCATCTTGTGCTCCTTTGTCGGTCGCCATTTAACTGCTGGATGCATGCCGCCAAACTTGCGGCTTAGTCATTGCTCTGCGGACGTGGAAACGATAATGACGGACCATGTGTAGCAGCGGGGTGCCGCACATAGTCCGTCAGCAGTGCTCATCCAACCAGTTTAGGGTTGGACGGCCTTCAAGTTCGTGACGACCAGCATCCCAGTGTGGGCCCAGTAGGCACCATTCGTGCCGGCTGCCAGATTTTCTTTGGTCGGCCAGTTGGTCCAGTGGGTCTGGTTATAGGGAATGCGATGCAGCCACTGAATAATCGGCACGTCAATCGTGTCCCGCCAGTAAATTTCCAGCGCCTGCGCGGCCAGGGCTTGGAACTTCGGATCGTCAGACGGCAGGGGGGCCATGGCATCAACGATCTTGTCATACTCAGGGTTACTGTAGCGTGAGAAGCGGCCGTTGCCGGCCCCCGTGCCGATCGGTGCACTGTAGCGCCCTTCAAACAACTCGAAGGCAGCGTACGGATCCTTCAAGCTGGCACCGTGGCCAAACAGATAAAAGCCGGCTTTGCCATCGGCCATATTCTGATAGGCATCGGTCCCGAAGTTAACGCTGGCATCAAAGCCACCAGCTTTGAGCATTTCGACTAGCACCGGAGCAATATCACTGTGAATACCTTCGAAGCCGTTGATGACGCCTGAGACGGTCTTACCGTCCTTCTCCCACAGACCATCGGCATTCTTTTTGAAGCCTGCGGTGGTCATCAGCTTAGCACTCTCGTCCAGATCGAACTTACCGGGCTGGTATTTCGCCTCGAGAGCTTTGACGGCCGGCGAATCGACGAACTTTTGCAAGCCAGGATACAGCGGGAAGGGATAAACGGTAGCGATCTTGGCGCCCTCATACAAGACTTCGTTGATCTGGTCACGATTGATCGACAGACTAATCGCCCGCCGAACGTTCGGATCATTATAGGGTGCCAGTTGATCATTCATCCACAGCGAGTTCGGCCACCAGTCCAGGTAGCCGTAGGGCGAGGTGTTCCCAGCATGACTCGTAACCTTGAGGTTTTGCTTAAGAATGTTGCCGATCACGGAACTGCGCATGTCGAGCGATGCATCCAGTTCATTGTTCACAATCCGCTGCGCGATCGTATCCATGCTTTGTGTGCCGATATTGCTAAAGACAATGCGTTTGACGTCCGGCACCTTGGCAATCCCGGCCTTGATGGCCCACCAGTCGGGGCGTAGGTCATAGATCTTCTGGTTTTTGTCCCATTGAACAAGATTGTACGGGCCAGAATGCGGCATCTCAAGGCCGCCGATATAGGCATTCACATCCGGCTGCTTGCTCAGGGTATGCTCCGGGACGATGGGAATGCCCGTGTCGAACTTTAGCGTCAGCACTTCGAACTTGAAGCGCGGCGAGGGCATATTAAAGGTGACGGTGACATTCAGGTCGTCATCGGCCTTGGCGTCCTTTACGAACTGTACAAACTGCGTGTGATAGGGCAATTTATCGTTTTTCGTCTGCCCGTTAAAGGTAAAGACGACGTCCTTCGAGGTCACGGGCTGACCATCGCTCCACACCGCTTCCTTGCGCAGCTTGATCTTCAACTGCGTGAAGTCAGCATTGTAGGTCATGCTTTCAGCGAGCCAGGGAATTTCTTTGTCGGCGAAGATGCCAAAGTAGGAGAGCCCCTCCCACATCATGGCATTCCCTTCCTGATGTGTGTAGCCCGGTACGGCCCAAGGGTTCGTCACGCCAATAGGTGAAGCGACACCATGACCAAAGATGACCGTTTGGTTGCGTGGGACATCTTTGAGCGGGCCGGCGGAAATGGGCTGCGGCTCAGGTGTTGCCGACGCTGCGCTGGTTGACGCAGCAGCAGTTGTTGCAGCGGGGGCCGCAGTTGTTGCGGCGGCGGCTACAGTCGTTGCTGCAGCTGCTACAGTTGTTGCCGCAGCCATAGTGGCAGGAGGTGCGGCAGTGATTGCAGGGGCAGCTACGGGAGCTGCGGGAGCTGCGGTTGCCGGCTGGACGGCAGCCGGTGCTTGGGTTGACTGGGTTGCTACTGGGGCAGCCGTGCCGCCACAGGCTGCGAGGATCATCACCAGAATTGCCACCGACATGAGGGACTTAACTCTGATCAACATTGATTAGGTCTCCTAGATACATACAGCGTGCTTGGTTTGCCATCAATCGCCCACAGGACATCGGGGAAAGGTGATGCCCAGCCGATTTTCCATTGCTTTGTTGACTATGCCGATACTATCCTTTCACTTGACACGCCACTTCATCGAGCCAGTGTCGATCCTAGCTATCAGTCACTCCCACCCCTGTCTGTCTCTTCACCTGCGGCCGCCGGCAGCGCATGGGTGGCAACGAGTGCTACTCGGAAATCGGCATACATGACCGGTTGCCACAGCCAATAATCGGCACCTTCGGCCCTGGCACGAGCCTCATCTGCCACGGATGAGATGATCGTAATCGGGATGCCACATGTCGCAGCATGCTGTTTGAGGCGTCGCAAGCTTGACCAGCCACCCTCAGATCCCCATAGCAGGTGCAGAAACACCATCGCCGGCCGTTCCCGTATTATCGCCGCTAGGGCTTCGTCGACGCCGCTATTGCTGATAACCCGGCACCCGCTCCATTCGCCATAGCGCTTGATCAGATACACAAACTCTGGCTCGGCGGTAATCAGGAGGAGGATAGGAAGTTTAACCAGCACCATACCTGCAACCCCTCTGAATCACCTGGGCAGTGCTCTTCGCTCTAGCATAGCTGATGGGCTGCGGGGTATCTTGATCAAAAGCGCGATGTTTTTTGTTGATTTCCGTGATTCAGTGCCGTTTCGAGCGCCGGTAGGCATGGGGCGTCACGCCGACCTCGCGGTGGAAGGCGCGGCTGAAGCTGGCAACATCGGCAAAGCCGACGTCGAGGGCAACATCGGTGATACTGCGCATGCTTTCGTGCAGCAGCGCGCGGGCGCTGTCGATGCGACAACGAATCAGATACGCCATCGGTGTCACGCCCATCTCTTGACGGAAGCTCGTCGTGAGATGGTCAGCACTCATGCCAACATAGGCCGCAATTTGATCACGCGTCAACGTTTCCGCCGAGTGGGCGCGGATGAAGGCTGCCGCGCGGCGAACGAGCTGCTGCGTCGGACTGCCCAGTTTGCGCCTCTGAGCGATTGCCGCATCGATATGTTCCAATATCTCGTTGGCATTGAAGAGGCCTTTATTGAGGATCCCTGCCACTCCCGCATGGAGACGTGCCAGATCGTCTTCGGTCAGCATCCGACCCGTGAGCACCAGCACCGGCACATCCAGGGTGGCAGCACGGGCACGCATTGCCGCCAGCACGCCGAAGCCATCCAGCCCAGGCATGACGAGATCCAGCAGCACAAGGTTCGGGCGTAGATGCTCTAGTAATGCCAGTGCCTCGGTGCCGCTGCCGGCCTGCAAGACGCGGCAGGTGGGCAGTTGCTGACGGATCACGCGCATGTTCAGGGCTGCGGTATCAGGGTCATCGTCGACAACCAGAATAGTTTTGGCACCCGGTGGCTGGATCTGAAGATCAACGCTAGGCTCATGGAGGATGGTGCTGCGATGATCATCACTATCGTCGCGATCAGATGGAACGATGAGCGACTGATCAACGGCTCGTGTGAGGAGCTGCTCTGTTTGAGGCTCACGGCTTGAGATGCGTGGCAGTGTGAAATAGAAGGTCGAGCCACTATCTTCCGCACCCGATGAACGCACGCCGAGCGTGCCACCGTGGCGCTCGATCAAATGCTTACCGATGGTCAAGCCCAAACCTAGCCCGCCAGACCCGCGCTGCATCGTTCGGTCCGAAGAATGAAACTCGTCGAAGATCTGCTGTTGGTGCTGCAACGGTATACCCGGCCCAGTATCGCTTACCGAAACCGTGACGTCGTCAGCAAGCGACAGTTCCAGTGTTACCGAACCGCGCTCGGTGAATTTCACTGCATTGCTGATCAAATTGAGTACAACCTGCCGCAGCCGCGTCCGGTCGCCCCACACCTGAACTCCATCTGTGGGCATACAGGTGTGCCATGCCAACCCT
>JACDGP010000216.1 GCA_013821605.1 Herpetosiphonaceae bacterium | reverse complement strand
AATTTGTCCGGCGCGAGTTTGTCCCGCGCGAATTTGGACGGCGCGAGTTTGTACGGCGCGAGTTTGGACGGCGCGAGTTTGTACGGCGTGAATTTGTCCCGCGCGAATTTGTTAAATGCTGCCGGAATCTACACCGCCTTTACCCCCTTCTTATCTTCTCGCCGGGCGGCGTTGTTAGGTGGTATTGTCCTCGTAGAGGGTCAGATTGAACTGCGGTTTTGGGCAGGGTGCAAACAATCTAAAACCGCTTCCGAGTTGCTGAAATACGTCAAGAAAACGCATGGCGGTGACATTCACGCCAAACAATACAAAGCAGTAGTGACATTTATGAAGGCGTGCTTCAAGGCAGACATGGCAGAAGGTCGATGGGACTATCTATTGACGTGGAAAACGCCAGAAGCTCAGAAAGGCGAACACTCATGAAGACTACACCTGCACTAACACCCGCTCACAACAAAATCAACGAAGTCATTATCAATTTTGACCGTGACGACTTCGGCGCCTTTCTCGAAGCAGACCCAGAGCTGCAAATGGCTTACGACGCCTGTATGCAAACCGCTAACCGCACGTGGTCAGATGAACTTATCGCCGCCGATGCCTTCCGCCGCCTCTACGGTGAAAACATTGACGGTCTGATGATGGCCTGGCGTTTCCGGCAGGAATTAATGGCCGGTGACCGCAATGCTATCGCAGTTCATATCGCCGTAATCAAATGGAAGCGCCGCCAGATCGCAATGCCCCAACACGCCAACAAGGAAGCATCATGACCAACAAACTCAAGGACATGAACACGATGAGCGCCGGTGTCACCGCATCCGGCATCGAGCAATACGACCCCATTGTTTTGCACGGTGGTCGAATGGTGAAAGTTATCGTCACCGATCCCGTTCAAACCATTGTTCAATACGAAAACGGTGCGCAGCGGGTATTTTCCACTCCTGATCTCGCCGGCTTTCGTGAACTGGGCACGTTCCCTTCCGGCACGGAGTTCTACCGCCGAACAGCTAAAGGCGAAGAGTCTCTTTTTATCGAACACATCACCCCTGATACCTATATCGTCGAGATGAATGATGCGGACGGTCGTAGAGTTACGCACTCCATGTCCTACACCGATCTGATGGCTTGGCACGACGGCGGCGACAAGGTCGATCCCAACATTAACCTTGTACCTGGCACGCATCTTTACGTACCAAAGACGACAGTGTCGATGGCGGACGTTAAGACAGTCGAGGCTGCCGAGCCGGCTGCAGAAGCCAACCCCACCGAGACCGATTTACAAGTACGCATCAAGCAGCTTGAGGAAGAGTTAGCGGCTGCCGAAGTGAACGGACAAGCCCGTATCAATAAACTGATGAAGGAAAACCGCAAACTTAATGCCGATCTCTTGAGGCAGCACGATCTCCATGTCACCGAGCTTCTCGCCAAGAAAGAGCAAATTAGACGCATCGAGGAGAAAGCTGCCATCCTCAACCCGGCGCCGGTGTGCAAAGAATATCGCGTTGTTTACCAATCCAACGAAGCGGGCTTAGAGGCTTTGTCACGCGATGGCTGGCAGATTCAGCATATGCAGTTTGTCGGCATCGCCGGTGATAGCTCGCTCAATGTGGTCTTCTTCCGCGATCTGCCGGCTGCTCCCAAGGTTGCCGAAGTTCCCGCCGAAGCCTCGCGTTATGTTGGCGCTATCTCATCTGTTCGCCCACCGGTGCAGCGGCCACCAATGCCAGCCGGTCAAACCATCATCCAATCGCCGGTATCCCGTGCCCTCACCCACAACGGCCCAAAGCCCGGTGAGACCAAGCGCATTCCGTCCTTGGCTGATATTCAGGCCCGTCGCGAACGTGATGATGCTGAGATCGGTGAAATCATGCAGCGCGGCCTTGATGCCCAGGAAGCCATGCGCCGACAGTTTGCCCAAGCACCCGCACGTCCATTTGGTTCAGTACAAGGAGCTAACCCACGATGAGTACCTATTACGGCAAAGAAGAAGAGACCGAAACCTCAGAAATGCAGCTCGACAATTTCCGCGCTCAAGCCGGCGCTACTGAGGCTGTCGATGTCTGGGCACGCGATACCTTGGGCGGTATTTATGATCAGACACTGGTGATGTGGAATCAAGCCGGTGATATGCGCGTAGCTGCCGAAGAGCGCGGCGACATACAAGCGGTCGAGCAGTTGACCACTATCCAGAACAACCTGACCGAGGTGTATCAGGGTACTGAACATATGCAGCAAGCACTCTTGCACTCCAATGCTGACCGCACCAATGTATTGGAAGCAGCTCAAGCGCTGGCCCGACAAAAGAACGAAATCGAAACCGAGCTGTTTGAGTTAGTGACGGCGGTTGAAGGAGGCGATTACAACCATCCGCAGGTGCAGCAGTTGATGGATAACGTTGAGTCTGACGTTTACGAGATGGTCAAGGAAAACGCGTTTGAAGATGCTTATGAGTCGGCCAGCGAGCAAGTTTATGACAACGTGATCAGTGATATGTACACCGTCATCCGCAAAACGTCGCCACAAACGACTTACGCCACAGTCGAGCGCTTCTTTTTAACACTCAAGGGGGAATACGCCTTGAACGACATTCAGCGCGGACTGCTCGCCGGTCTCGTCAACACCATCACACTGGACCGACCAACCTCATGACAACGACTAGCCGCTTCGGCGCTCTCAGTAAAACGCAAGCTGGACGCACCGGCCAGATCAACCGCGCCTACAAAGGGCTGGCTGAGGATATGAAGCGCAAGGCCATTGCCGTGCCGGATTGTGACCAGCCGCAAACGCTGGAACAGGCGCTGCGCGTGATCGTCGATCTGCAAAGCAAGCTGGCCGATGCCCAGAACCTGATTGAGGACATGCGGGCCAACGCCAACAGCGATGCACCCGTCGCGACGACTAGCACGGCCAAGTATTGGGATACCAAACGCGTGGCAAAAGAGTCCGGCGTGGCGATCTGCACCATCTGCCGGAATGTCGATGTGCTGGGCGGGTTCAAGCTCGGCGGCGACTGGCTGTTCTCGGTCGGGACAACTTACGGCAAGAAGCGTAAGCGGAAATAAAAGCGAAAGGCCAAGGTTGCAACAACAACCTCGGCCTCTCACCGGTCTTTATAGAACCTAATGTCTAAAGAATAGGATACAGCACCTTGGATGGAACGTCAAACAGCATTCAAATTCGCGCCTTCAGTGCGGATGGTTACGAAATCGTGGTGTGCATGGCCGGAGCTGCTCTCGCCGATGTCGCCAAGAAGTTAGGTGAAGTTCGCGCTGCCGGGTATCTGGCTTTCGCGCCAGAGGTTGCCGAAAGCGAACACCAAGCGATTGCGACCGTCATGCGTCACATCAGTGAATTAGGTACGCCGGTGATTGCCGCTTATCCACACTGGCAATATGAAGGTAAATACGGCGAATACAAATTCGCCAGCATCTATATCGACAAGCCGGAAGACATCGCGCAATTTGAAGCCCAATCCGGCCTCAAACTCGATGAGATTCCGTTATGTGATGCCGAAGCAGGAGTCCGCCGTAAATATGGCAAGGTTAACCCCAAGGAAATCACTGTCAAACGCAAATTCGATATGGTCAAGGTTCCCGATGGCGTATTTGATGATGGCAAGCCGCGCTATCGCTACGACTACGCGATCAAGTTGGCTCCTGCCCCCGCCGATCCCAACGCATGGATAGCTGAAAATGTCGGCGCATGGGTCGAAAAATGGCTGGCAAAAGATTTGACCGAAGCACAATTATTCAAGGCGCTGGGCATCACCGATAAATATAGAGAGTTCAAGGGCACGATTGCCCAAGCCGACATCGCCGTGGAAGCCTTCGTTAATGTCAATGCTTCCCTACCCCCGGCCACTCCCAAAGCTGCGACCGCCGCGCCACTTCGCCAGATCGATTGCCCGATCCACCTGCTCGAAACCGGCGATGTGGTCATTCAGGAGTACAAGACGGCTGGTACTGGCCCGGCCTTATCCCGCTACGAGATCATCGCGAACTGGGGCATGATCGCTGGCGGCAGACAGTGCAAGTTGAAGATCAAGGATCTGGCGACCGGCAAGATCGGAGATGTGTCTTGGACAGGCAGCACCCGGACGCTGTGCGATGGTCCCAAGGTGCGTGCCTATGCCAGCGATCCCGACGTGTGTTTACCGGGACGTAACGGCAGCAAGCCGATGTGGGACAAGCAAATCGCCGAACCGGTGCGTGTTTAGAAGAAGTTTTGTCGACCGACGTTTGGAATTCCTGTACCAGCGACGAGAGACTACCCGAAAGGCTCACAAAACGTCATTGAATCAAAAACACCCTCATCAATGAGGGTGTTTTTGATCCACACCTTTTCTACCGGCGCAAGCGACTCACTTCCAAAACAGCAGCAAGACAATCACGCCGATGACCGCGCCGATTGCCAGCAGGCCAAGTACCTGCAAGCTGATCAGAATTAGCCCGCCGCTCCAATCACGCGGATTGGTCACAGTACAACCTCCATCGGTATTTCCGACCGTGTCACATCAATTCTGGCACCGGTTGCTAAGCTGAGGTAACCCGCCGCTTCAAAAAGTTTCTGAAGCCCTGTTTGCAAAGCCTGCGCTTGCGCGTCCGTACACACCACATCCAGGCCAAACTGCCAGTGCTTAATCACCATCGGCGGGATCTCAGGTGATGGCATTGTTTCCTGTGGCGGCGGATTGACCGGCGGCGGATGGATGATCACGACCGGTGGTGGCTCCGGCTGCGGTGGTACCACTACGACATCCAGCCCGCCATTCTGGGCAGTCTTCTTGTACGCATCCTGATAGCCTTGATCCTTGGCAATGCTAAATGGCCCCCAGAGTTCATTCCACTGAAATGTGTCCACGCCGACGAGCTGGCCGCTGACGATGAAAGGCTTTAACTCGCCTTGGATAACATCGGCTTCGTAGTTGAGGAACGTCTCACCATTCCAGCCTCGATTGTGGTAGCTGTTAGCCTTATCGCCCTGCCCTGTGCTGTCGACACCGAATTCCGTGCCCACGACCTGCGGCGGTTTTATGCGAAGTGTTTTGCATGTCGCATTTAGGGCGGTCATCACAGCGCCGACTTTATCCGGCCCATAGAAATGTAACCCCAGCTTCATGAGTTCCGGGTGCAGCGCCATTTCGATTAGGAACGGATTCCAGATCGCCTCCCACAAGCCATTGACCAGCCGTGGATGCTGATCGGCCAAGTTGCCTAGCACGCAGGCGCAGTTCTCTGGGGCGGCCAGCCGGATAAACTTCACCAACCAATCGACTGTCAATTGAACCTTGGGCGCATCAAGGTAGGCGCTCGGCTCATTCATGACGTGCAGCCACACGCCGCCATGCCCCAATTCGACCTGCTGCTCAAGCACACCTTCCGGCGTAGCGATCATGGGGCGAGTGTCGCCGGGGCCTTCCGGTTTCTGGGCATAGCCACCTTCTTCCGGATGGTATACGCGCCCGATGATTTGCACCCCTGGCAAATCCCGCTGAAGCTGGCGGATCTTCGCCATGTCTTTGGCCGCATCCACCATACCCAAAACGGTCGTCGGATTGACCGCGCGGTGCAGATCAATGAAGGCGCCATAATTGACCGGATGATCGAGCGCAATGCCGGAGCCGAGGAAGCTGCGGATCATAGCTTTCCGGCGGGTGAGTCTACCGCCGTTTGCAATGGTTTTTGCACATCATCGGCAAACAAGTTGGATGGCACCGGGGGTATTGGCACAATCGCTATGCCTTGCCGTTTGTCCAGTTCTTTATCGAGCCAGGTAAGCAACATCGGCCCGAAGGTTTCAAGAAGGGTGTTATCAATCGGCGTCGGTGACCTATCAGCCAATCCGGTGAGAATGCCAAACC
>JACDGP010000005.1 GCA_013821605.1 Herpetosiphonaceae bacterium | reverse complement strand
CGTTGGGTGCGCGAAGGTTGCATCACGCAGCGTGGTATACGGCAGCTTGCCCATCATCGCGAGCTGGAAGAGCGCCATGATTTCGCCGCCCTCGATGCCCAAGATCGCACAACCCAGGATCAGGTCGGTTTCAGCATCAACCAGCGCTTTCATGAAACCGCGCGGCTCGTCGACTTCCAGGGCGCGGGCGACATTGGCCATCGGCATTTTGGCAACCCGGATCCGTCGCCCTTGGGCACGAGCATCCTGCTCAGTCAACCCAACGCGTCCAAGCTGCGGATCAATAAAAACGGTGTATGGCACATAGCGCTCTCGTGTAGTAGCATGACCACCTTCTAGCAGATTGGTGCGCAAAATACGAAAATCGTCGTACGAGATGTGCGTAAAGGCGGGGCCACCGTTAACATCGCCGAGCGCGTAAATCCCCGCTATATTGGTTTCCAGCCGCTCGTTGACCGGGATGAAGCCATGCTTGTCGATCGTGATCCCGGCAGCATCAAGGTGCAGCCGCTCGGTGTTCGGCACACGACCGGCAGCGGCTAGCAGATGCGAGCCGGTTAAGGTACGCTCACCTTCGGGTGTGCGCACCTTGAGCTTAATCGTCGCGTTCGGACCTGCTTCAGCCTGTAAAGCGGTTGTTTCAAGCAGTACGTCGATGCCATCTTCGCGCAAAATGGTAGCGACCGCTTCGGCAACATCGCTGTCCTCGCGCCCGAGCAGTTGGTTGCCGCGTTGGACAACGGTAACCCGGCTGCCAAAGCGCCGGAACATCTGGCCGAACTCCAAGCCGACATAGCCACCGCCGAGCACCAACAAATGCTCCGGCACCGCATCAAGCTCCATGATCGAGGTCGAGTTAAGGACCGGTATCTGGTCAAGACCGGAGACCGGCGGCTGGGACGGGCGGGCACCGCTGTTAATGACGATGGTCGGAGCAGTGAAGCTCTGCGTCGTGTCATCGCGCAACTCGACCTTGATCGTGTGCGCATCACTAAAGCTAGCCTCGCCATCAAGCAGTGTTACACCGGGGGTCTGCTTAATACTTTGCTCACTGCCACCCCGGAAACTGGTAACGATGTCGCGTTTCCGTTGTCGCACCTTCGCCATATCTACCGTGATTGATCCAGTGTGGACGCCATAGTCAGCGCCACGGCGCGCCAGATACGCGACCCGCGCGCTGGCAACCATGGTTTTCGTCGGCGTACAACCCTCGTTGATACATGTGCCACCAACATGTTCGCGCTCGACGATGACCGTGCGGCGACCGGCTTTGGCCAGCGCGGTTGAAAGTGGTCCACCGGCTTGACCGGCACCGATAATAATGGCATCAACCTGTTGTGTCGTCATAAAACCTGCTCCTTTAGAGGAGTGTAGGGGCTACTGCTTACTGCAAGCTTACACAAGTCTTACAGCTTACGATCAGAGCCAGAGCTATGAGCAAGGTAGTGACACTCAGCACGTGCGCTCCAGGGCAACTGCCAATCTAGCATGGGGCTTAGCGAGTGTCAAACGTTTACCGAAGACGATTGGCGGTTATACTGTCTGGATATATTTGGAATTATCTGATTGGGCTTTATGTGACAGTAGCGCATGGTACCTGTTGAAATCCTGCGGACCATTCCGCTCTTACATTCGTTACCGGCAGATGCCCGCGCGGCGTTGGCGCGGGTACTCCAGGATCGTCACTACCGGCCTGGTCACTACCTCATGCACCAGGATGACGTACCGGAGGGCCTATTCATCCTGTGCGAAGGACGAGTGCGGCTGGCGCGGGTCCGACCGGATGGTCGCGAACAAGTTGTCCGGATGGTTGGAGCCGGGGAACTTTTTAATGCGGAGCCGCTCTTCGACGGCGGTACGAATCCCTTCAGTGCCCGAGCGATGAGCCCGGTGCACGCTCTGCTGCTGCCGACTCGCGATCTCATGGCGTTGATCGGTGCCCATCCACCGCTCGCCTTGCTGCTGTTGCGCGAACTGAATGCGCGCCAGCGAGAACTCATGCTCTTGCTCGAAGACCTGCGGTTCCGCTCGGTCCGGGCACGCCTTGCCCGGCTCTTGCTGCATGAGGCTCGCGACGGGGCGGCGACGATGACGCAACAAGAACTGGCCGAGCGCGCCGGCACAGTGCGCGAAATCGTCGGGCGAACGCTGCGCGATATGCAAGAGGCCGGGCTGGTGCGCCTACTGCGTGGGCAGGTGACGGTGCTTGACCCCGTGCGGCTACAGCAAGCGGCCGAACAAGAGTAAAGCACCCTTTCGACATACCAGGACTGGTGCTCGCGTGTCAGTTACTTCGTACCGCTTGCTGGTGCACTTGGCTGCCACAGAAAGGCATGATCACCACCGCTCGACGTCTCGCTGTCGCCGACAACTTGGCCGAGGTCGTTGATGCTGGTGGCAGCGCTACCAGCTCCGCCCAATGTACCCAGGTCGGTCATGACCCCTTGCTGCCACAAGAACGCGTGCACAGAGCCTGTTGATGTCTCGCTGTAGCCAACCACCTGGCCATGATCGTTGATGCCAGTGGCATAGCTACTGGTTCCACCCAATGTACCCAGGTCGGTCATGACCCCCTGCTGCCACAGGAAGGCGTGCTTAATGCTGGTCGAGGAAGTCGTCTCGGTCCAGCCGACCACCTGGCCACGGTCGTTGATGCCTAAGGCTACGCTCTCTTGTCCTTCCCCTAACGTCCCCAGGTCGGTCATGACCCCTTGGTGCCACAGAAAGGCGTGCTCGCGGCCAAGCGGTGGCGGAGCAGTAAAGCTGTCGCCGACGACCTGTCCAAGGTTGTTAAGACCATTGGCCTCACTCGAGTTCCCGCCTAACGTCCCAAGGTCGGTCATGACCCCCTGCTGACACAGGAAGGCGTGATCAAAGCCTTTCGAAGTGCTGCTCCAGCCGGCCACCTGCTCGTGGCGGTTGATGGACGTAGCGCCACTAATCTCGTTATCATTGTTGTCGAACGTCCCCAGGCTAAGCATGACCCCGTGCTGCCACAAGAAGGCGTACGACCCTTCCTGCGACGTCTGGCTGAAGCCAACTACCTGACCGCGGTCGTTGATGCCGGCGGCAGCGCTATTGATTCCGCCCAATGTACCCAGGTCGGTCATGACCCCGTGCTGCCATAAAAAGGCGTGCTCCTTGGAGTAGAAGGTTGGCCAGATGGGCGTCGAGCTGAGGCCGACCACTTGGCCGCTGTTGTTGATGGACGTAGCTTGACTAAAGATGAAGCGACCGCCGAGAGTGCCAAGGTCAATCATCCTCCCTTGTGCCGTAGCTGGTTGAGGGATAGCACTGACCGCGAGCAGCAGCACCAGGATAAGCACGATGGTGAGTCGATGGTCCACGTTACGGGGACGAGCAGATGGTGAGAACATCAAGATACTCCTTTTTCAAGATACGTTGGCATCGGCGAGTGCAAGGACGACTTTGGTAGCTTTAGTATATACCCTTGAGTCCAGTGCCCGAGAAAGAGACTGCCGGACGCTGGAGGGACGGTGGGGTTCTGCTTTCTTTTGGTGTCACCTCTGTCACACTTCAACATTTTCTATGAAGGAATGAGACCTAGGTCTCAGACAGCGTGATCGCTTTGCGGTAAGCTACGTGGTAAGAAGTTAGTCGAAGGAGTTCGCAATGACCTATGTGATTACGCAGCCGTGCATCGAGACGAAGGACGCCTCGTGCGTTGCAGTTTGCCCCGTCGATTGCATCTATGAGGGCGAAGATCAGTATTATATCAACCCCGATGAATGCATCGATTGCGGTGCCTGCGAACCAGAATGTCCGGTCTCGGCGATCTTTTCCGAAGATGCGGTGCCCGATGATCAGAAACCCTTTACGGCTAAGAACAAGAACTTTTTTGGCTAGGGCATAAAGCGGTTCCATCATGGAGCGACGGCGACTGGCTAGACCAGTCGCCGTTTTTTAGCCCTAGCTACGTGATCCTCATTCGGCAGCTGTACGAGCGCGATGCCGAGACGGGTCGGGGAACTCAGTTACATCCGTTGGCCGGTTAAATCTCGTAGTGCCTGACGGACGAGGTTACGCGCCAGCGGCAGCTTGTAGTGGTTGTGGGCGAGCGGCTCCATGCCGTGTGTTGCCATAGTACCGGCCTCTTTAATCAGTTCGTCGGTCAGGAGCTGCCCGTCGATTAAGGCCTCGACTGCGCCAAGTCTTACCGGCACATTGGCGACGGCACCCAGCACGATGCGTGGGTTGGTGATAGTCCCATTGGCCACCTCCCCTGCCACCGCCACGCTCACCAAGGCATAAGCCCAGACCGCCCGGTCCATCGCCTTAAGGTACAGGCTACGGGCTGTGGTGTGCGGCACGACGATCTCGGTGATCAACTCGTTCAGCCCCAGACCATGCATCACACGGTGCAGTTCGTCAGGGGGTGCCAAAAAGTCAGCGACCTTCACACTGCGTGCACCATCGGGACCCACAATGCGAATGCTGGCATCCAGAGTGATCAAGGCAGCGGGCGGATCGGATGGGTAGACGGCGACGCAGGGCGACTGGTCGAAAACGGCATGATGCTCATTCTCGCCTGAGCGAGCCGGGCAATGATCGCCACCCTTCATCCAGCAGTTGAAGGGCCCACGGTAATACCAGCAGCGCACCTGTTGCAGGAGATTACCACCCAGCGTCGCCATGTTGCGCAGTTGTGGCGAGGCGGCAGAGTGAGCTGCCTCGGCCAGTGCTTGGTAGCGCTCCCGCACGAGGGGCGAGCGATCAAGCTCGTCCAGCGTCGTCAGTGCCCCGATATGCAGTCCGTCTCCCGCTTCTCGCAGGAAATGGAGGTCTGCCAGCGGCTTGAGATTAACTAGGCGATCCGGCTGCCACACCCCTTCACGCATCAGTGGAATCAGATCGGTCCCGCCCGCCAGTGGCCGAGCATAATAATCGAGCAGCGGGATCGTGTGCTCAATCGACTGCGCGTCAATATGCGTAAAGTTCTTCACGCGATGGTCTCCAACGCTTCCAGCACGCGGGCAGGTGTGATCGGTAACTCAAAGATGCGCACGCCCAACGCGTTCGCAACGGCATTCGCAATAGCGGCAGCGGTCGGGATAATGCCCGGCTCGCCCGCACCTTTGGAGCCGAGCGAATTGGCCTTGGTGTCGGGAATATCGATCAACAGATTCACGATCTCGGGGATGTCGGCCACCGTCGGTAGCTTATACCATTCGAGGTTGGGATTCAGGATCTGGCCTGCCCTGTGATCGATCACCCGTTGCTCGGTCAGCGCCAATCCTAGCCCCTGGATAATGCCACCCTGGATCTGCGAGGTAAAGGTCTGCGGATTAACGATCCGCCCCGAGTCGTGAGCCGCAACAATCTTGATCACCCGCACCCGACCCGTGACGGTATCAACTTCGACCTCGGCAAATTGCGCGCCCGAGGTAACGACTGAGACATCACTCGGATTTGGCCCACGACTGCCTTTGCCGATCAGCATAACGTCGCCCAGCTTGCGCATGATCGACTTCACCGAACTAACGGGCGTATCCCGGCGGTAGACCGTGCCACCCCGCACTTCAAGCTCCTCCTCGGGCACATCTTCAAGCTGCGCAACGATCGAGCAGAGCTGTACTCGCAGATCGTTGGCCGCCGAGCGTACCGCCGGCGTCATCGAGCCGGTCGTGACCGAGCCACCCGAGGCCGGGCCAAATGGTCCGGCATAGGTATCGCCAATCGTAACGCCGACCGAGCCAAGCTCCAGACCAAGCTCTTCGGCAGCAACCTGGGCAAAGATCGTGCGCGCCCCGGTTCCCAAATCTTGAGCGCCGGTCAGCACCGTCGCCGTGCCATCCCCGTTCAGTTGTACTTCAGCATAGGCCGGTGGACCACCACCGCCCCACCAGATCTGGGAAGCCATGCCGGTGCCCCGCCGCAAACGTTCGCTGCTGCGGCTTTGGTCATTCGTGGGCTTACGCTTGTTCCAGCCAATCGCCTCGGCACCGCGCCGGTAGCACTCTTCGACCGGAAAGGAAGAAAAGGGCTTGTCTTCGCTTTGGTCAAGCTTGGCGAGGTTTCGGCGGCGCAACTCAAGTGGATCCATGCCCAGCTTTTCCGCCAGCAGATCCATCCCCTGCTCCAGGCCGACCATGCCTTCAACAAAGCCCGGAGCGCGGAAGGCTTGGAACGGGCCGATGTTGGTATGAACGCCGGTGGTCGTCAGCTTAACGTTGGGGCACGTGTACATCATCGCATACGGACCACCGAGCGAGACGACCCAGTTGGCGTACGAGCCACACTCGGTCAAACCATCGAGCTCAATGGCGGTCAAGCTGCCGTCCCGTTTCGCGCCCAGCTTCACATGCTGCACGCTCGCACCACGATACCCCGATTCGAGGTTTTCACCTTCGCGGTCGTACATCAGATGGACGGGCCGGCGTGAGCGCTTGGCCAGCGTAGCAGCGACCATGCTATAGGGCTGGCCGGGAAACTTGGCCCCGAAGCCACCACCCATATAGGTCCCGATCGCCCGCACTTTGCTCACCGGTAAGCCCAGTTTTTTGGCGGCAAAGGTCCGTACCCCGTACACATGCTGTGATGACTCGTACATCGTCAGTTGGTCGCCTTCCCAAGCTGCGACACACCCATGGGTTTCGAGGGCGTTATGCACGGCGGTCGGTGTACGTACCGTCAGTTCGACGCGCACATCCGCTACGGCCAGTCCCGCCTTCAGATCCCCGCGCTCGGTCACGCTGGGCTGGCTCACGACATTGCCGTTGGGTCGGACCTTGGGTGCGCTGCCTTCCAGCGCAAGCGTGAAGTCGGTGATGAACGGCAACGTCTCATATTCGACCTCGATTAATGCCAGGGCATCCGCCGCGATATCGGGATCGGTGGCCGCCACGGCTGCGACAAGTTCGCCGGCGAAGCGCGCATCTTCGGGCAGCAGCGGTAACTTGCCTTCGCGGACCTTGATGTCGGGTGCCGTCTCATGTGTCAGTACCACGACGACTCCCGGCAACTGTTCGGCTCGGCTGGCATCTACTCGTAGCACACGCGCGTTCGGATGGGGCGAGCGCAGCACCTTAGCATACAGCATGCCCGGCAACTGCACGTCATACGAAAAGCGCGCTTCGCCCGTCGTTTTGGCTGCACCATCAATGCGCGGGGCCGGCTGGCCAACGATCGCCAACTCTTCGTTCTCACCCCACGCCGCGAGTTCATCCCCATCAACGACCGCATATTCTTCGGTAATGCGACCCTCGACATTAATTTCACTTTTAATCAGCTTTGGCATCTGCTTCCTTCTTAATCAGCCTCTCCAGTGCACTCCCTCGTTCCTCAGTCCTCAGTCCTCATCCCTCAGCACTTACCGCAAGTACGGCCTGGACAATACCCCGGTAGGCGCCACAACGGCATAGATTGCCCGACATACCTTCCACCACCTCGGCCTCGGAAGGATGCGGGTTGCGGGCAAGTAAGCCGCACGCCGCCATTACCTGACCGGGCGTACAAAAACCACACTGGAGCGCGTCATGCTCGATAAAGGCCTGCTGCAAAGGATGGAGCGTGCCGTTCTCGTTCAAGCCCTCGATCGTCCTGATCTGCTTATCCACACACTCTATCGCCAGCGTCAGACAACTATAGACGGGCTGGTCGTCGATCAGGACGGTGCAGCTACCACAGTTCCCCATATTACACACTTGCTTCGTGCCGGTCAGACCCAGGTCAATGCGTAGTGCATCCAGTAGGCTCCGGCGGGCCTCAAGCCGCAGGCGATGGCGATGACCGTTGACACTAAGTTCTATAGCGGTCGTCTGACCTTGTTCAATCATCCAAAGTTCTCCTTCGCCCTCCATTGTGCGCAATCTAACCATCCTCGTCAAACAAGCGGAGACACCCCCTCATAGCACTACTCGGACCCGCAGACGAGCACCGCTGTAACCACTTGAGATCAGCTGCCAATCGAATCAGATTTGAAATAAACGGGAAGTCTTATCAATGTTCTTCCTTTGATCGCACGGCCCACTCCTGCAACAACTCCTGCTCGCGCTCCGGTTTCAAGCCGCCGCTCTTAGCCAACTCTTCGGGATGAGCGGCATCCCACGCCAAGGTATCCTGGATGGTCTGTATTAAAGGACGGAATGCGAGGCCACTTTGAATGGCCTTGTGATTGTTGACACTCAATAAACCCGCCGGTCCATCTCCACTTGGTATCCACAGCGGCAACTCGACCCACGGAGCCACCCCTTTTTCTTGCAAGAATGCTTCCCCAACCCAGACGATACGATCATGATGACCCGAGACGGCTTGGCACTGCTGAATCAACTGCCCGAAGGTCAGCGCATCGTCAGGGCCGGTCGCTGTGTACACCCCCACCTGGCGCGCCTCCACCATCTGGATGGTCCAGGCTGCTAGGTCCCTCACATCAATAATCTGGACCGGTTGATCCTGGTGATCGGGCGCTAGCACATCACCGCCCTGTGCCAAACGATGCGGCCAGTAGGTAAAGCGGCAAGTTGCATCGCGTGGCCCGACGATCAGGCCCGGACGAATGATCAGTGCACGATTGGGAAAGGCTGCCTGGACGGCCTGTTCACACAGCACTTTGAGCGGTCCATACGTTGTGCCATTCACCTCTTCGACCGTCTCGTCTGCCAGTGTAGCTAGTGGCGACTGCTCATCAAGACCTATGACGGTGGGGTCAGCGTAAACGTTGATCGTCGAGATAAAGGTATAGTGCTCGTCGGCAGCCGCCAGCAATTGGGCTGAAGCTTTCACTATGCGTGGTACATA
Source organism: Herpetosiphonaceae bacterium (assembly GCA_013821605.1). Taxonomy (GTDB): domain Bacteria; phylum Chloroflexota; class Chloroflexia; order Chloroflexales; family Kallotenuaceae; genus JACDGP01. The sequence goes on along the minus strand of JACDGP010000005.1, from coordinate 86,182 downwards.
GCCACTGGTATCGATCACTGCGTCCCAGCGTCGCCCTTCCAAAGCCCGTAAATCGCCATCTCGATCCCCCTGCAGATGCTCAACCGGGGGAAAAAGTTCAGGCCGTGTTTGTCCACGATTGAAAATGGTGACCGTATGGCCCCGTTGCAGCGCGGCCTCAACCAGATGAACTCCGAGAAATTGTGTGCCGCCCAGAATCAAGATTTTCATAAATCGCGCTCCCCATGGCTCGAACACGAAAGGTGATGCACATCCCTAAAACAGCAAGATTCGTGCTTGACAGCCGGGGGTTGCCCATGATAGGATAGCAGCAAGAGCAGAACAAGTGTGTGTACTATGAGCCTGAGTATGTTTTCCCCATCCCTGGCTCTCCTGCACCTGAATCTGCGACATTTGGGCCGAGTTAAGGCATGTGTAAAGGAGTAGGTACGATGTCGAAGGATTTGAACAAAGTTCAACTAATCGGGCGCCTCGGTTTTGATCCCGAAATCAAGTATACGCAGCAGGGCAGCGTGATCGCGACGATGCGCATTGCCTCAAGCCGCAGCTGGCGTACCGCCGAAGGCGAAGACCGCGAGGACACCGAGTGGTTTCGTGTGATCGCCTGGAACAAACTGGGCGAGATTTGCGGCCAGTACCTGAAGAAGGGCTCGAAGGTCTACATCGAGGGCCGCCTACAAACGCGCTCGTGGGACGACCAAACGACCGGCCAGAAGAAGTTCAGCACCGAAGTCATCGCCAACGACATGATCATGCTCGACTCCAAGCGCGATGCAGCTCCTGGCAGCTATGATGATATGCCCGACGCAGGCTACGGTCCCGAACCCGACATGGAACCCGAAGCCCCACCACCGGCGCGCCAGCCGGCGCGTGCGGCTGCTCCGAGCAACGGGAACGGCAACGGCGCACCAAGCAGCAACGCCAACAACCGCATGGCTCCGCGTCCTGCACAGGCCGCACCGACGACCGCGCCCCGCCGCCCTACTGCACCCGCGCCAATCGACGACGAAGATCTGCCGTTCTAAAGCAGCAATGCGGAACTGGGCTAAGAAAACCGCGAGTCAAAGCTGGCTCGCGGTGCTTGTTTTGGCCTCTATGAAACTCAAGTGATCATCTTTTTGAACGGGCCGTTTGGTGCTGGCAAGACGACGACAGCCCAGCTACTGGTGACTCGGCTGCCTCATTCGATGCTGAAGGTAGACTATGGACGAAAAAAGTATTACAGACTACATCATGAACACGTTTGCGGGCGTCGAAACGGTGACCAATTTGGGCTACGAGTTCTTTTTCTACGGGCCTGATCGCACGCTGGCGTTCGTGACCATTGCCACCACAGGCAACGAATATGAGCGTGTCTCGAATCTTGACCGGCCGGGTGTTTTTCGCCTGAACATCGGCGTGAGTAAGCAGACATTCCAGACGTTGTTTGGCATAGGCAAAGTTGATGTTAGCGCCTACGATTTTACCGCGCTGGACACGATCATGCCCCATCCCGACTATGCAGCACAGTCGTTCCTCTGCGTGCTCAATCCAAGCGATCCAACCTTTCAAAAGCTACGGCCATTGCTTACCGAGGCGTATGAACTGGCTGTCAGGAGAGCTACCAGACGCAAGACCTCCTGAAATCGCGGATTGGCATAACTCGGCTCCAGCTACATCTTTCTCATCCCTCCGCCCCAGCGAACTCCAAGTTGTGTCATTTCTTGTGCAATTGTAAGTGCTTGAGGACCGTGTGGAGCCCACCATAGGCCGCATGTCTGGACTCGTTGATAGCTCTGGTCGGCGTAAGCACCGCATCGAACAATTGCACCAAGGCCAGACGGTAGCTATGCTCCCTTGCATCGCCACCCTTCAGCAGTCTCTCAACTTCTTTTAAGAACGAAGCGACGACCGTAGACACCATAAGGGAAGGAGCCTTTCTGATTACCTGGAGCGAAGCGAGCGTATTGTAGCACGCGTGCTCTCAGCACGGTGATGGAGATGTATTAGTGCTGGAGGTGAGTGATGCGAAAGCTTGAAAATCAGGAGCAGGCAACAGAAACGCGGGCGCTACCGACGCCACTGCTTGTAAGGCTGCCTCACCCGCGCTCACGCAGGGCAAGGCAGCCTTCAATCATCGACTTATTAACTCGGTCCTCAGTCCTCATCCCTCATTGCTGCGCATCAACGGCAAACACTCTTGTGCCCCAGTTTCTGCGCCCGTCGGTCGTCTGGCTCGCGACCGGCGGAATATACTCCGTTGCGAACCAGATGCTCTTCCCTCCTGGATCGAAGGCTGCGGCAGAATAATCTCCCCAACGCGTCGCACTAGGATCATAAGGACCAGTGCCACTGGCAGCGATCTTGATCGGGCCAAAGCCATTCTGGCTGGTACTCCCGACGACGTAGGCGGCACTTGGGTAGAAGTCATGACCGGAAAGCGTCATCACCATGGCTACTGTGCCACTGCGGCTTGCCTGAATTGCCGGATACAGCAGGTAGTTACCCCCTGCGGCCACATACCCCTCACCCACCAGCGCAGCCCCACTGATCTGATCGTCAATGATCGTCGGCTGGATCCTGAACCACGCGATGCCCGCCCGTGGTTTCGGGTCATTGCGCGGGGTCACCACTGTACCCAGGGCGCCCCACAGCTCCCCTTGAATAAACTGCACCTGCTGCATGCGATCATCACCGCTATCCAGCTGGCTCGTCGACCCTTTTTGAGCTGCTCCAGGCGGCGGTCCATAGCTCTCCGTGGTAATGACGATATTGGAAAGCGTCGGTATCCCCCCGTCGCTGACTGCTTCTCGATTGGTGATAGCCCACACGCCGACCCGGTTGTCACCCTTACCAAAGAGATCTATCGAGTTCAGGAAATACTCCGCATCAGCGCCTGGGTGGGAGATCGCTGGCTGTACGATGGTAGCCGCCGTCCCTCCGACCGTCAGTTTTGCGAAGTGTACGAAGTGGGCGGGCTGGGAGGCGGTCAACTCTGATTTAGCGATGGCATAGATCTGCGCAGCATTGAATTGCGGCCCCAGAATCGAGAACTCGTTGGTGCTTACATAGAGGTTTTGTCCGTCGATACCTAGCAGCGGCTGGTCACCGAAACACGGACAACCATGATGACTGGGTGTCCCGTTGCGCCCATTATCGGTGGCGTCGAGATGGTAGACGGTCCAGGGCGTGGTTGGATCGCCGGAGTGGTTCACGGCGATGTCGGTGCGCGCCGACGTATTGCTGCTGTCAATAAACAAGATAACGGCGAACCAAGTATGGGTTGGTCCATCAAAATAGCAGCGCGGATCGCTTGTAAACTCGGTCGGCCCCTCGGCGAAAAGCACGTTGACGTTGAGCGCACCTAGGACCACGGTACCATCAGCGCGATAGATCGTGAACGCCGAGTTCACCGGCTCGACCACGAAGCCGTTCCCCACGCACAGTCCCTGGTCCGGCGGCTCGAACTCGGCATTGAAATTAGTTACCTCGCTATCTAGGCTACTCACACCATTGAAGTCATGTTTCAGTTGGCCGGGCCCACTGGCCTGCAGTGCCGTGGGATCTGCGACCGGCACCCCGCTGGTGGGGCCAGAAAATGGCTGCACTGGGATACGGCGCACACCTTTGACCACTGCTTGAACTGGGCCTGTCCTACTTGAGGTGGTAGGCGGGTGCTGCGGGTCGGCGATTGCAGCCGGAGCAATCACCCCGGTAGTAACCTCGCCGGACGGCGACCCACTAGCGGCTCGTGCACGCACACCCGGGAACGCGAGACTGCTCACGAGCAGCACGCACACTAAGGCACCAAATGTCACGGACCTAGACGTCAGGCTCCTCGTTGATCGGAAATAGCCATCCGCATACGTACTGCGCCGACTCCCCATGTGGCCCTCCTGCAAAATCCCATTCTACACCAGCGCAAGATCAGCCTGCAATCAAATGCTGTGGATCGGGCCGCGACCTTTCTGCGGTTATCCACGCGCACCACGAACTGTTGTCTCACTCTCCAGCCCCGCAACTCCAACTGCACCGTCGTAGCCCCTCCGCCCAGCAATCGCACCAACGCTGGCCCCTGCGTCCAGCGAAACGTCCGACCGCCTTCCGTATGGGGCGGCGAAAAGCCCCGCATCAAGCCCAGATCGTCGGGTGAACCGATCTGGAGGTCGGAGCGCGGTCGCCGTCGTTGGATCCGCCATAACGTCCGTAGCCGGGCCTGCTGCCAGGCAGCACTTTTCGGACCCGTTTCTTTCATCGCGACCAACTGTAACTCCTGGCGTCGCAGCCGCTCACGCTCCGCCGTCGACCTGCTGGAGCCCTCTACAGGCTGATCCTCTGGCATCCCCCCTCAGTCCTCATCCCTCATTACTCGTTACTATCCGTTTGGCATAGCGGGTCGCAAACAGAAGCACCAAGGCCAGCACGACGACCAGCACCGCCAGGGCTACCAGCTTAAATAAACGTAGCTCGGCCGGAATCAGCAGGGCGATGGCCCCAAAGATCGCGCTGATACTATAGTAAAAAGCCACGATCTGGCGCTGACCAAAGCCCAGATCGTATAAGCGATGATGCAAATGCTGCCGGTCGGACTCACTGGCTCGCCGCCCACTCAGCGTCCGCGTCACAATCAGCCAGGCAACATCCAGAATGGGAATGCCCATCACCAGCAGTGCCGACGCCAGCTTCGCACCACCAATGATCGCACTAATCGCCAACACATAGCCCAACAGCATCGCCCCGCCATCACCCATAAAAATGCGCGCCGGATGGAAATTAAAGGGCAAAAAGCCCAGACAGGCCCCCGCCAGCATCAACGGCAGCATGACCAGCGTGTACTGGTGCAGCACAAAGGTATGGATCGCCAGAATCAAAGCGGCGATCAACGTCACGCCCGCCGCCAGCCCATCCAACCCGTCGATCCAGTTCAGTGTATTAATCATCCCCACGATCCAGAAGACAGTAACGGCGATCGCCAGCAGCGGATGGTAGTCACGATGCAAGTTGATCTGTCCGCCAAAGGGATTTTCAAAGGCAGTAAGGATGATGCCGTGCGCCCCTTCCGGATCAGGGAAAACCGTCCATTGCCACAGATACGGCCCGACAGCGATCAGCGCCGCAACGATATGCCCCACCAAGCGCGGCAACGGCGGCAAGGGATGAATATCATCGATCGTTGCGATCAGCCAGACCAGCGTCGCGCCCGCCAGCAACAGAAGCAGCCGTAAGTGCTCAACCGGCAGCCGCTGGAGCGGACCGGGTCCACGTGTCAGGAGAAACGAAAACAATAGCGCAGCCACGAACCCCACAAAGATCGCACTACCGCCGAGCGTCGGCGTAGCAACGTGGTGGACATGGCGCGGTCCGGGCTTGGCCAACCAGCCCTGCCGCCGGCAAAGAACCGTCACCAGTGGCACGGCCACCGCCGTCACAACCGCAGCGACCGCAAAAACCACAAATAGTGGGAGGAGGACCACTTAGGATGCACCGAACAAATAGTCACTGGCCGGCGTCCCACCCACAATATGCTGCTCGATAATTGCCCGTGTCGCCGCGCGATCAACACCGCTATACTTCGTCGCGCCCGGATGCACCGTTACATTCGGTCCCCATTCGCAACGACTCTGGCAGCCCGCGACGATTAACTCCACGTCGTTTTCTAATCCACGTAGGACGATTTCGCGCTGCAAACCGGCCCACACCTGCGCCGCACCCCGCTCACGACAATCACGATTATGACACACATAAATCCGATAACTTGCCATACTCCAACCCATATCATCAGCCCGTATGGTAAGTCAAAGCAGGTGGCTTGTCCAAAAGAGCCGGGACAGACCAAGTTTACAAGCAGCCCGCGATGCGCAGGAGCTAACATAATGACTTAGGTCCGCTTTCTAATCGATGCAATCCCCCAAACGTCCATCCTATTCGAGATCCTGTTCGAGTACTACTTGCGGCCCCAGCACACGACCTTCGGCCCGTTCATGCAGAAACACCGCCTCACCCAACTGAGTTCGCATGGCTGCGGCTACCTGCTCTGGGTCAATGTCGCCGTTACTCACGGCTGTGGCGGCACCAATCGCCTCAAGGATGGCTTCTCCTGCTCCGAGGAGCCGTGCGGCTCGTCGGCTCTGAGCCTGCGCCGCTGCGACCCCCGCGAGGCCAATAAGTGCGCCCGCGATCCCTTCCTGGTCCCCAATCTTCTGATGGAGCACACAGCTTTCCACATAATGCGCCGTCGCCATCTGATAGTCGCTCTGACAATACGCAACGAAGCCGAGGTTGAGCAGAGCGAGCGCAATCCCGTCCTGATCACCAAGCTGCCGGTAGAAAGGTAAGCTTTCGCGATGGCATTGCTCGGCCTGAATATAATCACCCTGGGCCTGTGCTATAACACCCAAATTCGTGAGAGCCCCAGCCAAGCCAAGCTTATTGCCGCGTTGCCGATGCTCTACGATGCGATCTTCGAAAATGATTCGTGCTCGCGCATGGTCACCTTGAGCGATTGCTACGACGCCAATAGTCCAGAGCGTACTCCCAATTTCCCGCTCATCCCCTACCTCCTGAAATAGTTCCAAGCTCGTCTCATGCAGTTCCATCGCGCGATCGTAGGCACCTTGGGAGTAGGCTAACCCACCGAGCTTCCGGAGGGAACGGGCACGCCCCGCTGTGTCGGTGATCAGCCAACTTATCCTCAAGCCTTCTTCATAGAATACGCGTGCCGCTTCGTAGTCTCCTTGCCCCGCAGCCAGTGTTCCCGCTCCCAACAGCGCTTTCGTTCGAACAAGCTCCGGTTCCTCCTCCTCAGTTTGGACAAGAGCAGCGCGCAGCCAGTCCCGCCCTTCATCAGCATAGCCACGTATGCTCCAGAATTGGCCGAGCGCTGCTGCCAGGCGTAGCCCCTGCCGCTTGCTTGCCGGGTCTACCTGACACCACGTCAGCGCAGCACGTAGGTTACTGTGCTCGCGCTCCAAGCGTTCGAACCATAGGATCTGGTCCCGATCCTCAAGCTGCTGCTCCGCCGTCTCCGCTAAATGTAGGAACTGGTCGCGGTGCTGCCTTTGGAGGAGCGCCGCCTCACCCGCATCGGCAAGTTGCTCCAGTGCGTACTCATGAATTGTTTCAAGCATGGTGAAGCGGCGTTCACCATCTGTTATATCGACCGAGTGGACGAAGCTTTTGTCAACGAGGGCTTCGAGGATGACCGCGCTGTCTGTACCAAGCTCATGCTGTGCATTACATACTGCTTCTGCCGTTTCGACACTCCACCCGCCTGTAAAAACAGCGAGCCGTGTGAACAACTGTTGCTCGATCGGCTCTAAAAGGTTATAGCTCCAGTCGATCGTATTGCGCAGTGTTTGCTGCCGCGGAGCCAGGTCACGTGCACCACCTACGACCGTTTTGAGCCGGCGTTCCAACTGGTGCAGTAATACCTCCGGACTGAAGAGCTTACTGCGAGCAGCGGCGAGCTCGATGGCCAGGGGCAGCCCGTCGAGGCGTATGCAGATCGAGGCCACGACCTGCGCGACGGCGTTGGTGATGTCTATATCCGGCTTGACGGCCTGTGCCCGTTGGATGAAGATCTGCACGGCAGCATACTGTGCAAGCTGCTCCAGCGGCTGTTGCCTGCTGAGATCGGGCAGCGAGAGCGGCGGCACCGGATATTGGTGTTCGTCCGATAGATGTAACACGAAGCGGCTGGTCACCAGCAGCTTCAGTCCAGGCACGGCCTGCAAGAGACCGGCCAGTGCGGGTGCCGCGTCGACCACCTGTTCGAAGTTGTCGAGCACCAGCAGTAATCGCTTGTCGCATAGATACGCCGTGAACGTCTCCGCAAGTGACTCCCCAGGCGTTTCCTTGACGCCCAGCGTCTGCGCTGCAGTGGCAAGCACCAGATTCGCGTCCTTGATCGGCGTCAGATCGACGAACCAGACGCCGTCGGTGACGTCATCCAAGAATTCAGTAGCGCTCTGGAGTGCGAGCCGCGTCTTTCCGATGCCGCCGGGGCCGGTCAATGTGACCAAGCCCACATCATCACGGCGGAGCAGTGCCTTGACCTCCCGCACCTCCTGCTCGCGACCCAGGAGTGAACGACGCTGGACTGGTAGATTCGTAAGTACGGCAGCTCGCGTCCTCCAGGGACTGCCTTCGGGTTGCGGTTGAAAGGGCGACGGCTGCTGAGTAGACGTTTCACCCCGCGCAAAGCGCACGAAGGCCGGGAGTTCATCAGCCACGACCTGGAGGTGGATCGCGAGACGCTCGGCAATCTCACGGGATGGCCGCCGTTCGTCCGCTTCAATCTTGCGGATGGTTGCACGCGCACACCCGACATGCTGACCCAGTTCCTGCTGTGTCAAGCCTAACGCTGTGCGTCGCCGCTGGAGCCAACGCCCAAACGAAGTGTCCTCCTGCACTGGCGCACTCCTCCCGTGTACTATGCAGCGAGCCACCCAAATTGTAGCACTTGTGTCACCCTGCGTGTCACCCTCATGGTGACCACAGCACGCGCTCCCCCTGCTTCAATGATGGTACTGCTCCATCAGTAACAATGCACCCGTTCATGAGTTGGGAGAGTGTGATGGAAATTAGTGCTTCTCAAGGTGCCCTGGGCCAAGACACCTGGGCCATTGCCGCCCGCAGACCTCGCAGCCTCTGGAGTGATGCACGTCAGCGGCTCCTGCGCAACAAAGCCGCGCTCGCCGGCATGCTCTATATTGCGTTCCTCGTCGTTATCGCCGTCGCTGCACCCTTCATCGCGCCCCATCGACCACTTGACATCTACCCTGCGAATAGCTACCGCCAAGCCGCCTGGCTTCATCCCAAGAACCGTCCTCACGTCAGCGGCAACTGGAGCTTCCCGTTAGGCACCGACTCGATCGGGCGTGATGTCTTCAGCCGCCTCATCTATGGAACCCGTACCTCATTGATCGTTGGCTTTATTCCGATGGCGCTCACCCTCTTCATTGGCGTACTCGTGGGGCTTATCGCTGGCTTCGAAGGCGGTTTGATCGATACCGTGCTGATGCGCTTCGGCGAATTCGTCTATTCGTTCCCATCAATTCTGTTCTTCATCATCAGCATGACGGCCCTCAAGGACACACCGGTTGGCAGATTCTTGAACGGCTTCCTCATTCTTTTCGCTGCATTATCACTGGTTGGTTGGGTTGACGTCGCACGCCTCGTACGTGGACAAGTTCTGTCGCTGCGTGAAAAGGAGTTCGTTGAGGCTGCCCGGGCACTTGGCGTACGTCGACACGCCATCTTGCTCAAGCATGTGTTGCCCAATTGTCTCGGATCAATCATCGTGTCCGGTGCCTTTCTTGTCCCCGGCGCGATCATGGTTGAAGCTGGTCTCTCCTATCTCGGAATCGGACTCCGCCCCGCGACAGACCCATCTGCAATCTTCCCGGTCAGTTGGGGCAATATGATTCTGGAAGGCAAAGCTGCCATTAATGCTCAGGAATGGCTGATGCTCGCGCCAGGAGTGGCGATTGTCATGATCACCTTGGCCTTTACCTTTATCGGCGATGGCCTCCGCGATGCACTCGATCCGCGTGAAAGCTCATAAACCACCTCTCGAGTTCAAGTAGCCGGCGATAACATCCTGACGTGTGATATTTGGTCTGGCCTTGCATTGATAGTAGTAGCGGTCTGACGCGTGGTGGACGCGTCGGCAAGAAGGCTACATGGAGGCACGACATGACCTGGGTAATCAAGAGCATCATTCGCCATTCGCTCGTAGGGTACGGTTGTAGCACCATGCTTTACCCTCTGGCATCACTGTTGGCAGCGCAGGTAATCCTTTCGTCCAATCCATAATCGACCTTGTTGCGCGGCCACGGAAAACCTTTCATTCCGTGGTGGCATTGTGTCTCGGCCACGGTCAACTCGTAACGACCAAGAAAGGAAACGGCTATGCATCTCAATGTCTATGCGGTCGAGCAGAACACACGGGCTCGTCTCGTGAAGGAGCGCCGGGTTGCGGCGCGGCGGCGGGTCGTACGGATGGCGCATGAGCAGCAGGAGCGGTCATAGGTAATGTCCTTCCGCGTTCACGCCATGATGGTGTTCCGACGAGTACGGAGTCAGCTGAACCGTGCCAAACGGCCGGTTCCTGCAGAGTGAGTTAGGTCGCTGGCTGTCTTCCGTCCTGATACGGTCTAGGCAGCCAGTCACGAACGATCAGAAGTCGGGAGGTCGTCTCCCGGAAAGGATAGCGGCGAACCCTGAATTGCGCGAATGACATCATGGGTTGGGTTCGAACCTAGGCCGATGATCAATCCCGTCAGAATGACATTCAAGTGAGGATGGCTGAGGTGATCTGCGGGAATCTGGAGCGTGGCCTGAAAGGGCTCAAGGGCGGCGCTCAATTCATCCACCAGCGCGTTCACTTGTTTGCCGACTGCGTTGAGGGGCCAGTAGGTGCCAATGATGCCACCCAGCACAGTCCATGCCGTTTCAATAATACATTCGATTCCGACGGCCGCCGCGCTGACGAAGGCGAGGGCAGCCGTCGCATCTTTGAAGCTCGCATTTGTCGTCGCGCTCAATAAGGCGACAAGCAGCATCACGATCACCAGTGCCAAACTTGCCTTCCCAGTAATGAGCCATGTTGCAGTACGTGTCATTCCTGCCTCCCTGTAATCATTTCATCTTGGTTTGCTTGCGATGAACCGAGCTTCACGCCTTGCGCTGCTTGCGCCGCGCGACAAGACCAAGGCCGAGCGTGAGACTGGCGATGCTCAGTAGCCAGAAGGTAACAGCAGACTCTCGGGGAGCGCCGGTCGGAGGGAGTGAAGGGGTCGGCGTGCTTGTCGTTGCCACAGCGGTTGAGGTCGTCGCAACCGTGCTTGACGTGCCTGATGCGGTCATCGTCGCAGCAGTGGTTGAGCTGGCAATCGTAGTCGGCGTGCTCACGGCAGTCGTCGCGATGGGCGTAGAGGTGATGGCAACGGTTGGAGACGTGCCTTCTTGCGGCGTCGTGGTGACGGTCGTCGGGCTGCTCTCCACAGGTGATGCGGTGGATGTGTCCGCAGTTGTAGTGACCGTGGTGCTAATGGCGACAGTCGGTGGCGACACTGTGAATGGGGGCAGATGGAGCGCGTCTGCAATTCCGCCACACAGCAAAAGCAACAAAAGCGGAATCACAACAAGCCATCGTCGCCGGTGACCGGACGGCGTGCGCGGTGACTGAACAGGTGGTTGATACGGCGTCTGAGCCGAGCTTCCCGATGATCCACCTTTTTGAGATCCATACTCTGCCATGACTGCTTCCTCCTTCATGTCTAAGTCCTGCCCGTTGACTACGCTGCCCAGCCGGGCGCATGCGGAACTGTTCAGTTTCATCATCGGGGAGCAGGACTACCTTGCAGTTGTTCTACCCACATTAAATGCCGGCCACCACGTTTTATCAGTGGGTGTCGCTGATTAACGGAGGACATGTTGCTCTAGCGAATGTTTATCACGCAAGCCCACAATCCAACATTCCCGTTAAAAAATTGTATACAACGCATAAAAAATGCGTTATACTATGCTGCACTTTACACAAACGATCTGATTGTTTAACAAACCTATGACGCGTTGACGCGCCCGCCTCGTTGCAACGATTGCAGCGTTTTGGTGGGCGTTTTTGTATCCAATCCAGAAGGGCTATGCAGTGTAGCTAACGTATAACCGACGACGGTTCCGATAACACAACGGTGTGCGTGACCCCATCCACAAGCTGAGATAGCGGCTAGAAACCGCCAGTTGTGAAGGAGCTGCACATGAATAGCTGGGAACCGATTGGTTTATACGATCCGCGTTGGGAACATGACGCTTGTGGTATTGGCTTCGTCGCGCGGCGCGATGGCCGTGCTACGCATGACGTTCTGGAAATGGCCCTGACCGCGCTGTGCAACCTCCAGCATCGCGGCGGTGTCGACGCCGATGGCAAAAGTGGTGATGGCGCCGGCATCCTGGCCCAAATACCCTACGCCCTCTTCAGCGAATACTTAACATCTGCCGGAGTTGCAGTTCCCTCACCCGGCGACATGGCGATAGCACAATGCTTCTTGCCTCCAGCCGACCTAGAAGCTGCTCGGACGCTGCTCCACAACGAGTTCGTCGCCGCCGGTATTGCTTGCCTCGCCGGGCGCACTGTGCCCACCGACGATGACGCGCTCGGTGCTCGTGCGCTCGAGTCCCGCCCCGTGATCGAGCAAGCTATCCTCCTTCGTCCGGACCACATCGCCGCAGGCGACGAGTGGGAGCGTAAGCTGTACCTCCTGCGCCGCTCGATTGAGCACGCTGCCCAGGATGCTGGGCTGGCGATCTACCTGCCCTCCTTGTCGTCCCGCACGATCGTTTATAAAGGGCTGCTGGCAGCCACCGCCGTAGGTCGTTTCTATCCTGACCTCCAGGATCCATGCTTTGTGTCGGCCCTTGCGGTCTATCACCAACGTTTCTCGACCAATACGATGCCCACCTGGGAGCGTGCTCAGCCTTTTCGCCTGCTGTCGCATAATGGTGAGATCAACACCCTTGCCGGGAATGTCGCTGCACTCCGCGCCCGCGAGCCCGAGTTGGCTTCGCCGTTATGGGGCGCGGATGTGGAACGGCTCAAGCCGGTCATCGATCCTTCGGGCAGCGACTCGGCGAAGCTTGATAACACGCTTGAGTTGCTGGTCCGTTCCGGACGCTCGGTCGCGCATGCGCTGACGATCCTGGTACCGGCCGCCTGGGAGCAACAGCCGGATCTCGATCCCGATCTGCATGCCTTCTACCAGTACCACGCCGGCTTGATCGCCCCCTGGGATGGCCCCGCTGCCCTTTGTTTTTCGGATGGCATCAGCGCCGGTATCGCGCTGGACCGTAATGGCTTACGGCCGGTCCGCTATCTTGTGACCGACGATGGTCTAGTCGTCTGCGGCTCCGAGGCCGGTGCGGTACCCATTGACGATCGCCATATCATCAGCAAGGGCCGGCTCGGCCCGGGCGAGCTGTTGCTGGTCGATACTCAACGTGGCCTGATCCTCGAAAACGACACCATCAAGCATGAACTGGCGGCGCTGGCACCCTATGCCGACTGGCTCAAGCAGCACGCTCGTGTCTTGCAGGCACCCATAGACTCCACGCCCGCCCCCGACCTTACCGCGCAGCTCGTCACCTTGCAGACCGCTTTCGGCTATACCGCCGAAGATGTCCATGTCGTCCTGAAACCGATGGCGCGCGATGGTCACGAGCCGGTTGGATCGATGGGTGACGATACTCCAGCCGGTTCGCTAACTCAGGTAGGACGACCGCTGTACTCCTACCTGCGTCAGCATTTCGCGCAGGTCACGAATCCGCCGATCGATCCGCTCCGCGAAAAGCTGGTGATGTCGGTACGTATGCGGCTGGGACATCGTCGTAACCTGCTGGCAGAAACGCCCGAGCATGCTCATTTGCTTGAGATCCAAAGTCCCGTCCTGCGGGCACACGAGCTACGCGCCATTCGCGAACAGAGCGAGTTCCCGGCTGCTACCATCGCTGCTGTCTGGCCCGTCGCTGACGGACCGGAGGGTCTGCTCCCGGCCTTACAGCACCTCCAGGCTGAGGCAGTAAGCATAGCTCAGGCCGGTGCCTCCTTGCTGATCGTGAGCGACCGGATGGTAGACGCCGAGCATGCACCGATCCCAGCACTCCTGGCAGTTGGAGCGGTCCATCAAGCCCTGCTCGAGGCCGGACTACGGGCCCGTGCTCACGTCATTGCTGAAAGTGGCGAACCCCGCGATGTCCACCAGATCGCCTGCTTAATCGGCAACGGTGCCGAGGTCGTCCATCCATTCCTAGCGCTTGTGACCGCACGCGAGGAATGGATCGCCGACCGGCGCACCGCTGCGAAAAAGGCCGGCAGTGCTGCCACGACTCCCGATGGCGACCAGGGCGAAGTGAACTATGTTGCGGCAGTAGACGAGGGCCTGCGTAAGATCATGTCCAAAATCGGCATCGCCACGCTCGATAGCTATGGTGGTGCGCAGCTCTTCGAGGTCATCGGTCTGGCACCCGAGATCACCGATCTCTGTTTACCCGGTATTGCGACCCGCTTTGGCGGGTTGGGCTGGAGCGATGTTGCTCATGGCGTACTCCATGCCCATCAGTATGCCTTCCATCCTGAAGGACACAAGGCGGGCTTACGGCATGCCGGCATCTTCAAGTGGAAAAAAGACGGCGAATTCCATGCCAACACACCCGCCACGGTGCATGCGCTGCACGCTGCCGTCGGCCTCAAGCCCTATGACGGTGATCCCAAGGATGCCTATCGCGCCTACTCCAAGCTTGTCCACCAACGGCCACCCGTTGCGCCGCGCGACCTGCTCGGCTTGCTGCCACAAACTGTCCGTCCCTTAGCGGAGGTCGAGCCGGTCGAAGCTATCCTGCGACGTTTCTCCACTGCCGCCATGTCGCTCGGCTCGACCTCTGCCGAAGCCCATTCCACCCTCGCTATTGCGATGGAGCGGTTGGGCGGCATGAGCAACTCCGGCGAAGGTGGCGAAGACCCGGCCCGTTATGGTGACAACCGCAACAGCCAAATCAAGCAGATCGCCTCGGGACGCTTCGGCGTCACCCCGGCCTACGTTATGGCTGCCCAAGAGCTGCAAATCAAAATGGCGCAGGGCTCGAAGCCGGGCGAGGGCGGTCAATTGCCTGGTCACAAGGTAACTGAGGAGATCGCACGTGTGCGCCACACCATTCCGGGCGTCACCTTAATTTCGCCGCCGCCCCATCATGATATTTATTCGATTGAAGACCTGGCCCAACTGATCTATGACCTCAAGCAAACCAATCCTAGCGCAGCCGTATCGGTCAAGCTGGTCGCCGAAGCTGGCGTCGGCACCGTCGCTGCTGGCGTGGTCAAGGCGGGTGCCGATGTGGTCCAGATCAGTGGCCATAGTGGTGGCACCGGTGCCTCGCCCCTGTCATCAATGAAATATGCCGGTATTCCCTGGGAGCTCGGCCTGGCCGAAACGCAACAAACCCTGGTGCGCAACGGCCTACGCGATCGCGTGCGGCTTCGCACCGACGGCGGCCTGCAAACGGGGCGCGATGTCATCATTGCGGCGCTACTCGGTGCCGACGAATACTCCTTCGGTACTGCTGCCGTGATTGCTGAAGGCTGCCTCATGGCACGCTCCTGTCATACCAATACCTGTCCCGTGGGCATCGCTACCCAACGGCCCGACCTACGGGCCAAGTTTTCCGGCACGCCCGAAACCGTTATGCACTTTTTCCTCCACCTGGCCGAGGAAGTGCGCGAGCTCCTGGCCGATTTAGGCGCACGAAGCCTCGCGGAGATCGTTGGTCACACAGAGCTCCTAACACGTCTAACCTTCGGTGATCCACATCTCGATGACTTGCAGGTCGAGCCCCTCCTAGTGCAGGTCGACCCCATCGCTCCCCGCAGCTGGGCCGGTCAGCGCACACCGGTGGAACTGGGACCGCTCAACAGCTACATCCTCGAAGCCGGCCAAGTCGCCTTGGATGGCGAGCGGGTCGAGCTTGATTGCCGCATCACCAACGTTGATCGCACGGTTGGCGCAACTCTAGCCGGCAAGATTGCCGCGCGCTACGGCGATGACGGCTTGCCCGACGACAGCGTGATTGTACGCGTGCAAGGCAGCGCCGGGCAAAGCTTTGGGGCCTGGGGCATCCGTGGCCTTCGCCTTGAACTCGAAGGTGAGGCTAACGATTATGTTGGCAAGGGCCTCGGTGGTGGCACGATCATCGTGCGCCCTGGTCCCGACGCGCGTTTCGAGGCAGCGACCAGCGCGATCATCGGTAATACCGTGCTGTATGGCGCAACCGGCGGTGCCTTGTGGGCATCCGGGTTGGCCGGTGAGCGCTTCGCGGTCCGCAACAGTGGTGCTCTGGCCGTGGTCGAAGGCGTGGGTGACCACGGCTGCGAATACATGACCGGCGGCACGGTGATCGTCCTCGGTCCGGTTGGTCACAACTTCGGTGCCGGCATGACCGGCGGCACCGCCTATCTCTGGGACCCCGAAGGCATGTCACCGGCCTGTATCAACGGCGACATGGTCCAATACACGCGCTTGAGTGAGCAATGGCAGAAAGACGAACTCCGCCGCTTGATCGAGCAGCATGCCGATCTGACCGGCAGTCAACGTGCCCAACAACTGCTGGTCCGGTGGGAAACGACGGTTGACCAATTCTGGGCAGTCACCTCCAAAGTTGCCCCACCCACTCTGTCGATTCCGCCACGAACGCTGGAAGTGCTTTCCGAGATGAGCGTGGGACGGAAGGGGTAATCCTGCCAGCACTATGGGCTATCTACTGGCACAGACACGAGAGCGCTCTCGTGTCTTTTGTTGTGTACTATCGCTAAAATAGACACATTGAGCTATTGCACAAAGGGCACCCAGCCCTATGCCCCACCAGATTGTGCTCCCCTTTGAGGATGCCAGCGGTTGGGGCGCGCCCTTTCCCTCGGGCAAGCCGCCGATCACCGCCAGCACCAACCAGGTCCACAGTGGCCAATCCTCCGAGGCGATCACCTATCAATTTGCCACACCCACCAATGAGTACGTGGCCTTCGAGCGCTCCACGCCCACGCCCACGCCCATTCCGGCCAATACCACGAAGCTCGGTCTATGGATCTATGGCGACGGCTCCGGTCATATCCTGCAACTCCAGCTGACCGATGCCGAAAACGAAACCTTGCAGTACCGCTTGGGCTTCATTGGGCAGCCGGGCTGGCAGTTTCTCCAAACCTCCATTACCGGTCCGGTCGAGGACGGCAACCGCATTACCAAAGGCGGCAACGGACAACTGGATGGTGCCGTACGCATCAAGGCCCTGGTCGTCGCGCCGCACCCTGATACCGCCACCGGCATGGGCACGATCTATGTCGACGATCTCACGGCCTTCGAGGGCACCGAAGTCTACGCCAGCCGCTTCCGAGCATCAGATGGCAATGGCGTGTGGTCACCTGCCGGGAGCACTGTACAGCTGCCTTCTGCCTCGACCACGGCGACTATCACCGAGCGTGACGGTGCGACGCACACCATCACGGCTCAAAACGGCATGCTAAGCTTGAACGCCGGAGCCGCGCCGATCTACGTCCACTACGAAATCAACAATCCTGCGACCAGCCAAGTCAGCAACGGGCTGCTGGTCGTGGAAATGATCTCTGGCCACATCCAGGTTAGCGATACTGCCTTCGTTACAGCAGCACCTGCCGCTCAGGCCGTGGCCGGCGATCCAGCCGAGTCTAACCCGGATGCTCCAACCTATGCCGCATTCCAGCGCGTCGCCTATCCACTCAGCCACGACCCTGCTCCCAACCATGTTGCTGCCTCTCGTCCAGTAAGTTATACTAATGGTTATACGAAAGGTTAAACCAATGGCACAAGTCAAGACCGGTGTTTCCCTTGATGCGGAGCTATTCACTGCAGCGGAACAGCTCGCTCAGGAGTTACACCTGACACGCAGTGGCCTTTATGCTCGTGCATTGCACGAGCTCATCGAGCGGGAGCGGAGCCAAGAACTACTCAAAGGGCTCAACGCCGAGTATAGCGACCAACTCGATCCTGAGGACGAGGCACTGCTGCGGGGCGTCCGGCGCACAATGCGCCGGGTGGCCGATCCCTGGGAATGAGTATGGCTGAGATACGCCAAGGTGAGCTGTACTGGTGTGATCTAGGCGAGGACGACATGCGTCCCGTCGTCGTGCTACAAAACGATGTCGTTAACGCAAGTAGACTGCAGACAGTGATTGTCGCTGCACTTACAACGAAGCTGGGTCGCTCTCGTGCACCGGGCAATGTCCTGCTCGATCTCAGCGAGGGTGATCTGCCGAAGCAGAGCGTGGTCAACGTCTCGCAGATCTTTACTGTTCATCGTGACCAGCTCCAGACACACATTGGTCAGCTATCGCTTATACGCGTACAGCAGCTCCTTGATGGCCTTTGGGTGCTGTTAGAGCCGCGCAGCCTACCGTAGTCGTCACTATTGAACGTGAGGAGATGTGAGAGGAGCGATTGCGCATGCCGTTTATCCCTGGAATTGAGCTGAGCTGGCGCTTCTATTGGGAAGCTGTCCGCCCTCTTCTGGATGACAATTACCCAGGTCTTCCACATGCCGCCGCACGTGTCGGCAGCGGCAGTGACGTGCTCGGGTTTGACACTGAAATGTCGACGGATCATGGTTGGGGACCATCGGTGCAGATCTTTCTGCGTGATGCAGACGCTGGGTTGGCCGGAGCGATACACGACCTGCTACGCCATGAGCTGCCGCATGTCTTCTGTGGTTATCCGGTCGGGACTGTGGAAGCCCCAGATGACCCGGGAGTTCGCATGATGCAGGCAACGCCGGACGGGCCGATCGAACACCTCGTGTTCGTCGAAACCCTGCGCACGTTTGCGAAGCACCAGCTGGGGTTTGAACTCGGCCAGTCCATCAAGGCTGCGGACTGGCTGACGTTTCCGTCACAGAAGCTACGCGAGATCACGGCGGGGGCGGTGCACTACGACAACGTAGGCGAGCTATCCGCGCTACGTGGGGCTCTGGCGTACTATCCCCACGATGTGTGGTTGTATTTGTTGGCATCGGGCTGGAACCGAATTGGGCAGGAGGAGCATCTTATGCCGCGCGCCGGTTATGCCGGTGATGAGTTGGGGTCGGCGCTGATCGGCTCGCGGCTGGTGCGGGACATCATGAACTTGTGCTTCTTGATGGAGCGGCAGTACGCGCCTTACCCCAAGTGGTTTGGCACGGCGTTTAAGCAATTGCGATGCTCGACCGACCTTCAGTCGATCCTCTGGCGTGGACAGATTGCGCCAATTTGGCGCGAGCGTGAGGACGCCCTGGCAGAGGCCTATGAGTACGTGGCTCGCATGCACAACGCGTTGGGTCTCGCGCCGAAGTTGCCGGAGCAGGTGGTGAATTTCTTTAGCCGGCCGTTCAAAGTGATCTATGGCACTGCCTTTGCCGATGCGCTTCGCGCAGAGATCAGCGACCCGGCGATTAAGCAACTCGCTGCCCGACATCTGATCGGGAGCATCGATCAGTTTAGTGACAGCACCGATATCCGGTCGGATCCTGTATGGGGGCAGGTTTTGCGTAATCTGTATACCTAACGCTCCTGACCGGTCATTGATCGCCCTGAGTCCACTTGGGACTCAGGGCGATCAACGATTAGCGCATACGTTAGTGCGTCAGGAATTTAACATCGTCGACGTGGATCGTGGCAAGGTTGCCGCCGGTCGCGTTTTTGAGCTGGATCGAACTGATCGGGATCTTCGATGGATTCAACTGGGTCAGGGGCACAGCGACCCGCACCCAGCCATTCCCCAGCCGCGCTTTCACACTCCGTGACGACAATGTTACTTGCGCGATCACATTGTGGTTGGGGCTCGTGTCGGTGAAGAGCACCGAGAAATCCCGGAGGGGCTGCCCGGCGGGGTTGACGTTCCACTGCAACGAAACGTAGGGGTCGGTACTGAAACCGGCATCCGTTTGGAAGTTGATGCCACCAAAGGCGGTATAGGCAATCGCATAGGAGCAGGGGGCCGAGGTATACAGCGTGGTATCGCACGGGTTACGCGAACTATAGTTGAAGGTGCCATCGGTGAAACCGTTCGCGAAGGCATTATCGTACAGCGTAAAGGTACCGGGTGTGGCCGTTAGGGCGAAGGGTACATTCGACTGGTCATGGTAGACATTATCCTGCCCTGCGTAGGTCAAGTAGCCGTACCATGCTCCGGTCGGGTCAGAACTCGTGAATGTGAGACTCCCTTGAATCGTGCGGCTCTCGCCCGGAGCCAGCGTGATGTTGGTTTGTGCGCCGAAGTCATAATTGAAAGGACCACCACCGTTGGTGCCACCCGGTGGCCGGATCGCAATAATGACCTCGTTGAGCGTGGCACTGGCAGTGCCGGTGTTTTGGATCGTGGCTTGACCGGTCAACGTCTGCCCGAAGGCGACGAGGTGCGGGGTCAAGGTGAGCGGGCTGACGACGGTGATACTGCCCTGTTGGCCCGCTAGGCTGGCCAGGTGATCGCGTAGTCCCACACCGAAGTTCGTGGGAGTGCCGTTATAGTCGCTAATGAGCGCGGGAAAGCCACTGCAATCCTGTACATCCCAGGCCCAGCCGAGGTAGCTGGCGCTGTGCGCGTCGAGCCAGCTCATCACGCTATCGATAAAGCCGTGGGCACAATCGTTCTCGCCCATCTCGCCTGCCACCAATGGAACTTGCTGGAGCACGGGAGCGATCTGGCTGTCGTAGCAAGTGGTGGTGCTGCATGCATTAAAGTTGTAGACATGCCACGACGCCACAAGGTTGCCCTGCGGATCGCTTGGTTTGTAGGCTAGCCACTGGGTCAGATCATTGGAATAAGCGAGACCACCGAGCATGAGGAGGTTGGTCGCACCCGTGTTGCGGACAGTGGTGACGAGCGATTGCATGCCGGCTGCGTTATAGGTGGTGCTACCGGTTTGAGCACATAGGCCGCCATCGCGCCAGCACTGCCAGGAGACGTCGTGCGGCTCGTTATACAGGTCGAAGACCACTGCGCTGTTGCTCTTAAAGGTGTTTGCAACCGAGCTCCAAAAGTCCGGCGCATGGTCGGCATCGGGCATTTCTTGCTGCCCGGTGGATCGAGTGCTGCCGGGGGCGTTCCAGTGCAGGTCCAGGATCGCGATCAGACCGTTCTGGTTAAGCAGGCTAACGTAATTGCTGATCGCCGTCTGGTAGGCGGTACCGGAATAGGCCGGGGGCGCACCATTAATGGCGAGCCAGCAATCCTCGTTGAGCGGAACACGCACGGCGTTCGTATGCCAGGCGGCAATTGCCTGGACCGAGGCCGCATCGCTTGGGCCTTCGAAGAAACCGTTGTTATTAATACATTGGTACTCGGTGCCGGAACGATTGACGCCTAGTAGGCGTAGCGGCTGCGCTGCACCATTCAGGATTTGATTGCCCGAGACATGCAATCCCGTAATTGTTGCGGACGGAGCTGCCATCACGGCTACGGGCGCAACTCGCCCCCATCCTACACCGACGAACACCATGGTAAGCACAACCACCAGATGACGAAGCTTCAGCATGGCCGGTCCTTTCACATAAAGCCGTGATGAGGGGGCGAATACACGGGCACCACTGGTTTGCCCGAAACTATACCACTACGTACACCGACAGGCCATTGTTGCCCACCTACTCCGCCAGTGCCAGCGGGTTGAACGAGGTATCGCGGTCGAAGACGTCGATCCCTTCTTTGCGCTTTAAGAAGTTGACGACCACGTAGGTCAGGGGTGTGGCCAGCGTTTCATAGGCGGTCTTGAAGAGCCATTGCGTCACAATCGCCGTGCCGATGGCCGACGCCGGAATAATGCCCACAAAGGCGATCGTTACGAAAATCAGCGAGTCGAGGCCCTCGCCGATGATTGTCGATCCGATGGTGCGCGTCCACAGCAGGCGGCCGTTGGTCATGATCTTCATCTTGGCCAACACTGCAGAATTGGCAAACTCGCCGACTAAAAACGCGCAGAATGAGGCGACCAACAGACGGGGCGTGAAGCCCAGGATGCGGGCATAGGCGGACTGCGCATCCCAGAAGGCCGGTCCAGGTAGCACTTGGCCGATCCAAATCGCGACGACGGCCAGCAGGTTACAGGCGAAGCCGAGCCAAATGACTTGGCGGGCACGGCGGAAGCCATAGACCTCGGTCAGGACATCGCCGCAGATATAGCTGATCGGAAAGATGACGATGCCGGCCGGTACCGTCAGCCCGAAGATCGACACCAACTTCACCGAGACAATATTGGCGATCAACAAACAGGTAATGAACAGCGCGACGACCGCGACGAACCAGGTCGAGTGCTGCTCGGTGCGTTGGGACATGGGAACTCCTTGTAATGATACAGAGTATACTATGCGCAGCGTTAGAGGTAGTGCGTATGGACGGTCCGGTGCCTGGCATGTTGACCCGCGATGAATTAACCCAGTTGATCGCGAGCGGCGAGATCGACACGGTGCTCGCCGTGTTCCCTGATATGTACGGGCGGTTGCTGGGCAAGCGCATCACCGGTCACTTCTTTCTGCGCCAGGTGGCCGACGGCGGCTACCATGCCTGTGATTATCTGCTGGCGTGCGACATGGAGATGGACCCGGTGCCGGGCTACCAGTTCACCAGTTGGGAAACCGGTTATGGTGATGTGCATTGTGTGCCCGACTTCGCCACCTTGCGCCGCGCCGCTTGGCTGCCACGTACGGCGCTGGTCTTTTGCACGATCCTCAACGATCAAGAGCACACGCCGGTCGCCGTCGCACCTCGGCAGATCTTGCAGCGCCAGCTTGCCCTGGCGCATGAGGCTGGCTTCACTGTCATGGGCGGCTCTGAAATCGAACTGTACGTCTTTAACGAAACGTTTGCCGGTGCGCGGGCGAAGCATTATCACGACCTGCAAACGATGGGCGCCTATATCGAGGACTATCACATCTTGCAGGGCACCATCGAAGACGATCTGATCGGCGCGATCCGACGAGGACTGGATGGAAGTGGTGTACCGGTCGAATTCACCAAAGGCGAGTGGGGCCCAGGGCAGCAGGAGATTAACCTCGAATACTGTGATGCGCTTGAGCAGGCCGACCGCAACGTGCTGTACAAGCATGCCGCCAAAGAAATTGCCCAAGCGCAGGGCAAGGCCGTGACCTTTATGGCTAAATGGAACGAAAAGTTAGCCGGGTCGAGTATGCATATCCATATGAGTCTGCGGGATTCGGCCGGCGAACGCAGCTTGTTCGTGGGCGACGAACAGCTTGGGCCGGTCCAGGCTTCCCCAACCTTCCGCTTTTTTCTGGGTGGGTGGCTGAAGCATGCTCGGGGGCTCACGGCCTGCTTCGCACCGTATGTCTCTTCATACAAACGCTTTCAGGCGGGCTCGTTCGCGCCAACCGGCATCGCATGGAGCTACGATAACCGTACGGCCGGCTACCGTGTCGTCGGCCATGGAGCGTCCTTGCGGGTTGAGTGCCGAGTGCCCGGTGCTGATGCTAACCCATATCTGGTGTACGCCGCCCTAATTGCCGCCGGGCTGGACGGGATTCGCAACCACATTGAGCCGCCGGCCATCTTCCAAGGTGATATATACAGTGCGAAGGAGTTGCCGCGCATACCTGGGACGTTGCGCGAGGCGATTGCTGAGTTTGGTGCCTGTGAGTTGGCACGCACGGCCTTTGGGAAGGACGTCGTTGAACATTATCTGCATTTCCTTAAGACCGAGCAGCGCAAGTTTGATGAAGTGGTGACGTGCTGGGAGCGGGAACGCTTCTTCGAGCGAGCGTAACAAGCAGGGCCGGGGAAGACGTACCTTCCGTGGTCGGCAAGGATGATCTCAAGGATGCGATTAGCCGATAAAGTAGCGCTCATTACCGGCGGCGGTTCAGGCATCGGGCGGGAAACGGCGCTGCTGTGGGCGCATGAAGGCGCGCAGATTGTGGTCGCGGACGTAGCCGATGCGGCAGGCCAGGCGGTCGTTGAGGAAATCATCGCAGCCGGTGGGGCAGCACAATTTGTGCATGCCGACGTGTCCAAAGGGGCGGATGCCCAAGGAATGGTGGAGAGGGCCGAGCGAGCCTTTGGCAAGCTCAACGTCTTGTTTAATAACGCGGGCATTTCCCATATTCGCGATGACGATGCGGTGAGCACCGAGGAAGAGGTCTGGGACCTAACCATGAACATTAACCTCAAAGGCGTGTTTCTGGGCTGTAAATATGGTATTCCCGCATTGCGCCGTGCCGGTGGTGGCTCGATCATCAATACCGCTTCCTTTGTCGCACTGTTGGGCGCGGCCACGCCACAGCTCGCCTACACCGCGAGTAAAGGTGGCGTCCTGGCGATGACGCGTGAACTGGCTGTGATTCATGCTCGCGAAAAGATCCGGGTCAACGCCCTGTGCCCAGGACCGTTGCGGACGGAGTTGTTGATGAAATACCTCAACACACCGGAAAAACGTGAACGCCGCCTGGTGCATATTCCGATGGGACGTTTTGGCGAGGCTCATGAGATAGCGCAGGCCGCCCTGTTCCTGGCATCCGATGAGTCCTCCTTCACGACCGGTGCAACCTTCCTGGTCGATGGGGGCATTACCGCTGCCTATGTGACGCCTGCGGAAAGCTAGATGGCTATAATCAGTAACACTTAAGCATCTAAGGAGGAAATCATGACGACAAAGCGAAGTCATGGCTGGCGGTGGATCGTTGTCGGACTCAGTCTTATGCTCTGCCTGAGCGGACTGCTCGGCGCAGCTCCGGCCTTTGCAGCGAGTAGCTCGCTTGATCGCATCCAGGCCAGCGCCGACCAGACGCTCACGCTCCAGGCGACCGGTCTGGATGCGAACGAAAGCGTTTCGACCTGGGCCAGCAGTGCGCGCGGGTCGGTGTACCCGACGGCCGGTGGCCAGACTAATGGATCGGGCAATGTGACGCTGACCATTCAGTTGGGACGCTTTTGGGAGCCGGGCTGGTGGGCCATCACCATCCATGGTCGGACAAGTGGGCGCGAAGCTGTAACAACGTTTGAACTTCAGGCAGCCGCACCGGACGGCGCACTCGATATCAGTGCGACCTCGGTCACAGCCGGGAGTACGATTAACTTCCATGGCACTGGCTTCAGGGATGGCGAGATCATCAGCGTGTGGGCTACACGCCCCGATGGTAGCGCAGTCGCGCTCGTGACCGCCGTGCACAGTACTGGCGGCCAGATCTATTTCTCTTATACGGTGCCTGCGGGTAGCGCTGCGGGTACCTGGTCGATGACGGCCTATGGCAACAGCGGCGGTCACTTCCTGATTAGGTCCTTTACCGTGACGGGCTAACAGGCTCCCGGCCAAGCACTGCTTTGACCGCACCGGCGACGTTGGTCGTGGCTATAGGCCCGGGCAACGTCGCCGGTCTGCATGCGGCGGGCAATCCTGGTGTACTCTATATGAGCCAGTACGTAACTGCTTCTGGCATATAAGCAAGGTAGGATCTGTAGATTGCACCGCAGCCACGACCAACTAGTGAACATTGTTGCGCTTGAGCGGGGTCGGTCAACTGCTATACCGGCAGCGCTTGACAAGGTTGCTTGGCCGGTAACCGCGCTGCTTTTCGTCTTCGCACTGATTCCGCGCGCATTGGCAGGACGGTTCGTGACCGTTGACGAGGCCGATCATTGGTTCCCTCGTGCCGACAACTTTCTCCGTGCGCTCCAGCATCACGATTGGGCCGGTACCAACCTGGTCGGCCATCCGGGCGTTACAACCATGTGGCTTGGCACCTTTGGTATCCTCACCCACCGCTTACTCACCAAGCTCGGCCTCGCCGGTGCCAACAACATGGCCATCACGCGTGAACTATTACGACTGCCCGTGGCGCTTGTGACAGCACTTTGTATCTGCCTGGCTGTGCCGCTCCTTGCCCGGTTGTTCGGGCGCCGCTTGGCACTGCTGGCGGGTCTGCTCTGGGCGGGTGAGCCGTTTCTGGTCGCTCATTCGCAGTTGCTACATACGGATGCACTGCTCACCTCGTTCATGACGCTCGCGCTGCTCGGCGCGATGCTTGCCTTTCGCCTGGACGATGGGTATATATCACCCACAAGACCAATTCGCTGGTACATGCTGGTAGCCTCCGGCGTAGCTGGCGGACTAGCATTCTTGACCAAGTCGCCTTCGATCGTGCTCATCCCCATGCTAGGCCTGATTGGGCTCGTGGGAAGCTGGCGGGCGCCCCAACTGTGGCGCAAGCTGCCCGTGCTGCCACTGTTGGCCTGGGGCAGCGTCGCCATCGTGGTGTGGTTTGCGCTCTGGCCGGCGGCCTGGGTTAACCCACTGGGCGCGGTCATGGCGATCTATCGCCAGGCACGGTACGACGGTGGCGAACCGCATGCCTACGGCAATTTCTTTCTGGGCCGGGCTATCGCCGACCCCGGACCGTTGTTCTATCCGGTCGCCGTTGCTCTGCGGCTCACGCCGTGGACTTTGGGGGGCACCGTCCTGGCCATACCCATCCTGCTACGACGAGGCGCCCAACGGAGCCGCGCTGCACTCGTCCTCCTCGCCATCTTCGTACTGCTGTTTGTCGGTGTGATGACGGTGGGGGCCAAGAAATTCGACCGCTATGTGCTGCCGATCTTTCCATCACTCGATATCCTCGCAGCAGCGGGCTTGGTTGGAGTGGAACAGCTGCTACGACGTTGGGCACGACGCGACGCTCGCCCCGTCTCGCGGCGCTCGCTTGGGCTGCTATACGGCCTGGTTGCGTGTGCTCTGGCGGCGAATCTCGCCTGGTACCATCCCTATGAGCTAGCGTATTATAACCAGGCACTCGGCGGCACGGTTGCGGCTAAGACGATTCCCGTCGGATGGGGCGAGGGGTACGAGCAGGTCGGAGCCTATCTGTCCACACAGCATGCGGGTTGCGACCGGCCCATCGCCGCCTGGTTTGGCGAGGCACTGGTACCGTATACCTGTGACGCGGTCGTGCCGATCGACTCGGTGCTCAAGCCCGGCCAGGCGCGCTATGCAGTGTTGTATATCGACCAAATCCTGCGCAATGACGTGCCACAAAGCATCGCCCTGTTACGAGGCAAGCAGCCCATTCATACGATCCGCATCCACGGCATTGACTACGCCTCTATCTACGAACTGCTGCCGCCCGTGCAGCCGCTGAGCGCAACCTTCGGCTCCGCACTCCGGGTGCAAGGCTATGACATCAAGACCAGTGCTGTGCGCCGCAGCGGCATCTTAACGGCGACGTTGGCGTGGCAGGCTGATCCATCTGTGGTGACGAATAACAACCTGTTTGCCCATCTGCTCGATGCACAGGGTAAACTCGTCGCGCAGGTCGATCTGCCACTCGTCGGGCCCCAGGCACCCGCTCCCGTTTGGCAGCCGGGGCGCACAGTAGGCTGGGACCAGCCGATTCCGCTGCGGCGCGACCTGCCGGCGGGCAGCTACTGGCTTGCACTGGGGGTCTACGGGCGCGACGATCTCAAGCGGCTTCCGCTGCACGGTCCGGCCACGCCGGATGCGCCGGCGGACGGCAACGACGCGTTGCTGCTGGGACCTTTCACGATCCACTGAGGTGGTAGGCTGCTATGGGAAGACGACGACCCCATAGCCTTCGCCCGTGCCGGGAATCCTGCGGGCTGCCAAGTCGCCGGCGTTGGAAAGAAAGACCTCCGGCGCTTTGACACGGGTGTAGACCAGCCCGGCAGCGAGCGTACCGTCGGCCTCGGGCAGGCACATCACGCGGATCTCGGGGGTACGCCGGCCCCACAAGGTGAGATGGCAGTCCGCCGGTACGATCTCGCGCTGCAGCACAGCGCCCAGCCGTAGTTCATCAAACCGGGGATGCCGAATGACGCCCTGGCCGCTTTGCCCGGTGACCGGCTTCTGGACATAGCCGACGAGACGGTCGCCCGTGACCAGCGTGGGAGCTTGACGCTCCATAAACGCCTGATCCACCGTCCAACACGCTCCTAAAGCGGACGATAGTCCTTGCTGCCAGAAGCGCGGGAAATCGGCCTTCGAGCCGTAGAAGAAATGGAGCGGATGCGAGATCCAACTGAGGTCAGTTCCACCGCCAAACAGGTCGCGTAACAGCGTACGCTCGGTGGCGGTGCTTTCGGCGAGCAAGCGCTGCATGTCGGAATAGACCAGCCGGGCATATACGCGGCGCACGGGGATGAGGAGGCCGTCGCGCCGGTAGTGCGGACGCCCATTGTGCCGGGTGATCGCGCGCGGATCGAGGATCGCCATGCCATCACGCTCACCGCCGGTCAACTGCTGAATCGCCCGGAATTCATCACGCGTTGGCTGCGTCATCGGTTGGTAATCGAGGACTACGCCTTGACGCGGATCGTCCTCAATGCCCGCTAGATAGAACGCGCGCAAGCGCTCACCCAGTGCAGCAAGCGTCAACGTGGGTTGGGCTGTGAGGCTCGCCCGTTCCGCTAACACCGGCCACGCTTGCGCCATGCACTGGAGCACCAAACGGCCAAGCGTTAGGTACATCCCCACGGTCTGCCACTCAAGGTAGGCCAGCTTTAACCCATTGGTTGTTGCTTCCAAGAAGGCGTCAACGCCCGTTAGTGGATGCGCCACCCGCAGGTCACTCACGATCCGATCGGCGATCTCAGGCGAGGCAAAGGTATCCCGTACGTCGGACGGCATCCGCGCCAGCAGCGCAGCACCATTCCTCCCCTCGGCACGCAGTGCACCACAGAAACGGTTGGCATCGGCTACCATCTGCTCAACGAGCGTGCCGCTGACGATCATGGGGCTGGGATTGTACAGGTTGCGCGAACCGGTCGCGGGATTTGGGACGGGGTCGATCCTGCGGTCCCGAAGCGCAGCGTAAAAACGGTCAACGCCGGGCTCACCTTGCGCAAGTACGGTATCGTACAGATCGGCAATCTCAGGTAGCAGCATGCGGCCTATAGTACCATCATGGGACAAGAGTCACGAAAGCGGCAGAGTGGAGTTTCGCCAATAGTTGCTAGAGTTTATACCGTGCATCTTGCGCGTTATGCGGTCAACGTGTACTCTTTCCCCCACCAAAGCAATAACACCAGGAATGCTATGCCGCACAATCCTATTGGAAGCCCGGCTATTCATATCTGCTCCTACGAGCCGGCTGACCATGACGCTGTGCTCAGGCTTGCCCCCCGCTTGGTCATTGGTATCGCTCCCTGGCGTGACCCAGAGGGTATGCTGGCTGCTGCACAGAGGTGGATCGAAGGGTCCATAGAAGGACGAGGATCGAACCGAGCCGTCCTGGTTGCCAAAGATAGCCAAGCCAATGTTATCGGCTTCGTAAGTGCTGCCCGCGATACCAACTTCACTGGGGAACTCCAGGCGTACGTTGGCGAGCTTGTCGTTGACGAGCACGCGGAGGGGCAGGGCGTGGGGCGATTGCTGATGGAAGCCGTTGAGAACTGGGCACGAGCGCAGGGCTACCATCTCGTGGTGCTGCCAACATCCAGATAATATGCTGATCAGCGCCTTGGCGATCGACGCTGCTGCATCTCCTCTGCCTTCATCCGCCACGCCGCCTGCATTGCTTTGAGTTCGACTGTACTTGTGTTCCCATATGTCAGGCTATCCAGGAACGCCACCACCTGTTCATGGTTGCCCTCAATCAGATTATTAGCCGTTGTTTCGTGGGGAGATGGGTTGCGACTCAAGCTACCATATTTTCATATAGCCGTCGAATCTTGGCCTGAGATACCTTGGCGTTCCACGTGATGCCTCCGTTGTTACGTTTCATGGTGTTATCCTTTCTTTGCGTATAAGAACTACGGGTAGCATTAGCGCTCCACGGCTCTTGTACGCTGAGAAAAGAAAGACCGTGGGCGGCGTTCGCGTCACCCATGGCCGAGTTGCCCATCGTATGTCGCTTGTCAGTTCCCAGAGTCTCCAGAATTTGGGCACACTCCGCCTATGGATGACGCACCTAGGACATCCCCAAACCACGCGTTCATATTGAAATGTTTGATGCTGTGCATCGTTATCCCATACAGTTTCTAGGCGTACGCCTTGAGGTGCGTATACTGCTCGCTTACCTCCCACAGCCGTTCCCACGCCGCCTGATCGTAGGACACCTTTGACGACGCAACCGGCTTCTGCTTATCAAAATACTTGCCCGTCACGCCGTCAACTTCGGGACTGCTCGCCAAATACACCGAGGTTGCCGCTCCTTTTTCGGGGCTGATCGAGACCACATTCAAAATCGGACGTAGCACCGCACGATAGAAACCACCATTATTGGCCGCAAAATTGGTGGCGACTACGCCCGGATGTAGGCAGTTTGCCGTCACGCTCATACCCTGCAGCCGCCGCGCCAACTCATAGGTGAACATTACATTCGCCAGCTTCGACCGGCTATAGGCGCGGTAGCCACCATAGCTCTGCCTGCCTTCAAGATCGGCAAAGTTCAGTTTTGCCCCGACGTGTGCGCTTGAGGAGACACTGACGATCCGCGCTGGGCCACTGGCCTTCAGTGTATCCAGCAGCAGGTTCGTTAGCAGGAAATAACCGAGATGGTTGAGTGCCCAGGTCATCTCGATGCCATCGACGCTTTCCTGTCGCTTCGTAAACATCAGACCGGCATTATTGACCAGCACATCCAGCCGGTCGTACCGGCGTTTGAAGTCGTCGGCCAGCGTGTGAATCGCTTGCTGCGACGATAGATCGGCCAGCATTGATGTGACTGCGTCGTTGCCGCTCTGCTCCTTGATCTGCGCGACGGCAGCCGCCGAGCGGCCTGCATCGCGTCCAACAACGATCACCTCGGCACCCTGCCGCGCAAGTTCCCTGGCCGTCACCAGTCCGATCCCACCGGTAGCCCCGGTCACCATCACTCGTTTGCCCTGCATGGGCGTCGCTGTATTACTCATGCTTTGTATGATACGCTTTTTAGCTTTGACATCAGTTTATGATCTGCTATACTTTGCACTTCTGTAGTACTTTAGTCCTGAGTAGATCTCCCTCAAGGTCTGCCCGCTGACTGAGTATGCATGGTTAGTCCACCACGTTTCGGTTATCTAGGAGAAGCTCGCATGCCCAAGCTGTCCAAACGGTCTAACTTGCTCCGTGTAGCTGCCGCCTCGCTATTGCTGGCGACAACTGCGGTTGGTGTTGGGGCTATTCGTAGTAATAGTGATGTCAAGAATTTCCTGGATCTGGCAACCGGGCAACGCCAAGCCGACAAGCGCTATAGTGATCCGGATGGTGGTGAAGCTCAAGAGCGTTCAAATGAGCTGTCGGTTGTAGGCCAACGCGGCGAAAATGGACACACCCCGCTTAGTGCCGAGGAAGAAAAGTATGCTCGCCGCGCGTATCCTGCGACCGATATTCCGCTCGCAGTGACGAAGCAGGCCAAGGCGGCGTTTACGAACGTACGAGTACGTGGTCAGGCGCGGAACACACCCGGACCGTGGATACAGATCGGGCCGAGCACCGCAATTTTCCCGCCTTCCCTGACCTTCACCGGCGCACAATACTTGACCTCGGGCCGTATCACTGCGCTGGCAACAGGCTCAACCTGTACCGCGTTGAAGTGCACGCTGTGGGTGGGTGCGGCCGGTGGTGGGGTGTGGCGTACAGATCGGGCGCTCGTCAGCAGCCCAAATTGGACGTTCACGTCTGGTAGTTTCGGCACGAATGCCATCGGCACGCTCACCTATGATGTCGCAAGCCATACTCTTTATGCAGGCACCGGTGAGCCGAATGCTTCAGGCGACTCCGAGGCCGGCGTCGGCATCTATACCTCGACCGATGATGGCAAGACTTGGGGTCCGAAGCTTGCGGCGACAACGACCGTCGGCACCTATACCGGCTCGGCCTTCGATGCGCGCTCGATCAGCTCGATCGTCGTCGATCCTTCCGACTCGAGCGGCAAAACGCTATACATCAGCACCGTGCGCGGAGTGCGTGGCGTCAGCTCCGATTCGGGTGGTGCGACCAGCAACCCGCCGGTAGCAGCTCCATATGGTCTCTACAAATCGACCGACGGCGGCGCGACGTTCAACTTCGTCTGGAATGGGGCCGGCACTACGCGTGGTGTCAACCATGTTGAACTCGATCCGAGCAATCCCGCCATCGTGTATGCAGCTGCATTTCAGGAGGGCGTGTACCGTTCAACCGACGGCGGCAGTAGCTGGACACAAATCAAAGCGGCACTTAACCCGACATTGAACACTGATCGGGCCGAGTTCGCGGTGACGAAGCTGGACAACGGCAACACGCGCATGTACGTCGGTGTCGGTGCCAGCGGCGGTGTTCCGCCGCGCTTCTACCGGACCGATGATGCTGTGACGGCGACAGACGCCAGCTTCACTGATCTCACGACAGACGAAAACGTCAACTACTGCACGACGCAGTGCTGGTATGACAACCAGGTGTATTCGCCCAAGGGCCAACCCAACACCGTCTACCTGCTTGGTTCGTATGACTATAATACGGCCGGTGTCGCGACCAACGGGCGCGGCGTGCTTTTCTCGACCGATGGTGGTAGCACGTTCACCGACATGACGCGTGATGCTTCCTCGCCCACAGCACCTAACGGTATTCATCCCGACCAGCATGCGATCGTCGTCAACCCGAGCAATCCAAACATCTTCTTTGAAGGATCGGACGGAGGACTCGTGCGGTCGAGCGGCACCTTCACGGATATTTCCTCGCAGTGTGCTACCCGTGGCCTTAGTGGTACCGATCTGACTACCTGCCAAGAGCTGCTTGCGCGTGTACCCACGCAATTGTCAAGCCTGAATGCGGGCCTCTCGACCTTGCAATTCCAAAGCCTGTCAGTCAATCCCAACAACGTCAAGGATGTGATGGGCGGGACCCAGGACAATGGTACGTTCGAGACGACCGGCTCACGTGGCGTATGGAACCAAGTGATCTATGGTGACGGCGGTCAGTCAGGCTTCGACGTTGGCAATCCGGCGATCCGGTTCAACCAGTTCTACGGCGGTGCCACCGACGAGAACTTCCGGAACGCCGATCCAACCAAGTGGGTCGTTACCTCCGGGCCGCTGCTGAATAGTGGTGAACCCGTTGGCTTCTACTGGCCCGAGATCACTGACCCACGCGTCCCAGGAACACAGTACACCGGGTTTGCATCAGTCTGGCGCACCAAAGACAATGGTGGCAACCAAGCTTACCTGGAAGCGAACTGCCCCGAGTTCACGACGAGTGCCTCCAATCCGAACTGCGGCGACTGGGTGAAGCTCGGTACATCCCAGCTAACGTCCACGGACTTCGGCACTGATCGTACGGGCGGCTATGCTGCCGCAGTCGAGCGAGCACCCGGTGATACGAGCACGCTGTGGGCGGCTACGACGACCGGACGCGTCTTCATCTCCAAGAATGCGGATGCCGAACCGGCGAGCAGTGTGACCTTTACACGGCTCGATTCGTTGGCTGCCGCAGCCCCGAACCGCTTCGTCAGCAGCATTTACATCGATCCGCAAAATGCGAATCACGCCTGGATTTCGTACTCGGGCTACAATGCCGTCACGCCAACAACCCCCGGTCACGTTTTCGAGGTCACGTATGACCCCGCTGCCCACACCGCCACCTGGTTACCGCTGGATCGTGGTATCGGACCGATGGGTGATCTGCCGGTCACCGACCTGGTTCGTGACGATGTAACGGGTGACTTGTACGCCGCAACAGACTTTGGCGTGCTCAGGCTACCAAACGGCACGACCAACTGGGTGGAAGCCGCCGCCAACCTGCCAGAGGTTGAAGTGGCGGGCTTGACCATCGTGCCGGGCTCGCGCACGCTCTACGCCGCGACGCACGGACGCTCGGCCTGGAGCCTACAGTTACGCTAACCTGAGTTAAGCGGAATTCACCAGCCTCCATCAATGACGACGGAGGCTGGTGGCGTTAAGACAACAATCAAAAGTATTTTGGTAGCAAGGTCGGCAATTCTTGGTGTTCCGAACTTGGAGAATTGCCGGAATTATTCCTACGAGGGCCAACCAGCACGTGGCGCAGGTGCCTCCACGCTGAGCACCAGGCCGGTTCGTTGCCCGCCCTCCATGCTTGCAGCACCACCCCATGCGGCGGCTACCATGAATAACGTCTGGTTATCAATACCCCCCAGCATGCAGGCGAAGCAGCCTCGATCAAGATCGACGGTCTGCAGTACCTCGCCGCCTTCGCGTACACGCACACATCGCTTGTTAGGAACGTCTGCGTACCAGATCGCGCCCGTTGCATCGAGGCAAATACCATCGGGGTATCCTCCGTCGAGGTTAGCCCACGTCCGTCGGTTCGCGAGGCTGCCATCCGCCGCGATATCGAACGCCGTGAGCCGGTTGGCATAGGACTCGGCGAGGATCAGCGTGGCGTTATCGGGCGTCACAGCCATGCCGTTGGGGAATGCAACGCCATCCGCCACCTGCCGAACGGCACCGTCCGCAGTCACAAGCGCGATGCTGCCGGGAGCGAACTCGCCGCCTAGAAAGTCAAAGCCGATCGTGTTGACATAGACGTTGCCGCGACCATCGACCACAATCTCGTTCCAGGGGTAAGGAGAGAGGGTGGTTAGGTCAGCATAGGTCACGAACGATCCCCCAGGCTCTCTGCACAGGAGCAGCCCTTCGCCTCCCGAGACGACCAGCAGCCGTCCGTCTGGTAGCCAATCGATGCAAAATGGAGCCGACGCTATGCTGGTGATGAGTTCACGTTTGCCCGCCAGATCGACGGCAAGAAGCTCGTGGGCACCCCAGTCGGAAAGCCACAGACGGCCACTATGCCAGCGCGGCGATTCTCCCAGCGCGAGATCAGTAAGTAGGGTGTGCAACTCAGGCATCGAAGCCCCCTTCAATGGTAGTACAAATCCTCCATCAGCAGCACAGCAGGGATTGTTCCAACGAGATGGGCAGTACTTGGATCATCAGAAAAATATGCTATTGTTAGGCATGCTGCTCACCATCACAACCACGCATACACCGGCTACTGATTTGGGCTACCTCCTTCATAAAAACCCGGCACGGCTACAATCGTTTCCAATGTCGTTTGGTCAGGTGCACCTGTTCTATCCTGAGGCGTCTCTGGATCGTTGCACCGTTGCGCTGTTGCTCGATGTTGATGCTGTTGGGTTGGTGCGCGGGCATGAAAGCGAAGGTTTCGCCCTACAACAGTATGTCAATGATCGGCCCTACGTCGCATCTTCGTTTATGAGCGTTGCGATCAATCAGATTTTAGGGACTGCCCTGGGCGGTCGGAGCAAAGAACGACCCGAGCTCGCACAAACTGCTTTGCCCTTCGCCGCAACCCTCGCCGTTGTTCCATGCGACGGTGGTGAAGCATTACTTCGCCGTCTCTGGGAGCCCCTTGGCTACGCCGTGGCCGTCGATCATCATGTACTGGACACGCATGTTCCAGAGTGGGGTGACAGCGCTTATTTTACCCTGCACCTTACGGCGGAGGTATGCTTACAGGAGTTGCTGACCCATCTCTATGTGCTCATTCCGGTGCTGGATAACGACAAGCATTATTATGTTGGCGATGACGAGGTCGAGAAGCTATTGCGTTTTGGCCACGGTTGGCTGGCGACCCATCCCGAACGCGAACTCATTACCAAGCGCTATCTCAAGCATCGCAAGAGTCTAGCTCAATCAGCTTTAGCGCGCTTAGTTGAACAACCTGACCCCGATGCTATGGTCGCAGCGCATGAGCGTGAAGAGGCCGTAGTTGAGGAGCGCATGAGCCTCCAGCAGCAACGCATGGGTGCGGTCGTCGCTACACTGCGTGCCTCCGGCGCGCGGCGCGTGCTCGATCTGGGCTGCGGTGAAGGCCGGTTGATCGGGGCACTGCTGGCAGATAAGCAGTTTGAGGAAATCGTTGGGATGGACGTATCGTATCGGAGC
Source organism: Herpetosiphonaceae bacterium (assembly GCA_013821605.1). Classification (GTDB taxonomy): domain Bacteria; phylum Chloroflexota; class Chloroflexia; order Chloroflexales; family Kallotenuaceae; genus JACDGP01. The sequence goes on along the minus strand of JACDGP010000005.1, from coordinate 50,801 downwards.
TTAGAACTGGCACACGAGCGCATCCATCTTGAGCGTTTGCCCGAAATGCAGCGCGAACGTGTGCGCCTTATCCAAGGTTCGCTCAATTACCGTGATCAACGGCTGGCCGGCTATGATGCTGCGGCGGTCGTCGAGGTGATCGAGCATCTGGACCCACCCCGCCTGGCTGCTTTCGAGCGAGTACTGTGGGAGTGGGCCAAGCCTGGAACAGTGGTCGTTACTACGCCCAATTCCGAGTATAACGTGCGCTGGGAGCAGCTACCCGCCGGTAACTTTCGGCACCGTGATCATCGCTTCGAGTGGACGCGCGCAGAGTTTCAGAGTTGGGCTAAGAGTGTTGCCGAGCGCTTTGGGTATACTGTTAAGTTTTTGCCGGTCGGACCCGAGGATGCCGAAGCTGGAGCGCCAACCCAAATGGGAGTATGGACGCGCCATGGATATTAGCTTTCCCGAGCTCGCTCTGGTCGTCCTGATCGGTGCTTCTGGCTCGGGCAAATCGACCTTTGCTCGCACACACTTCAAGCCGACGGAGGTGTTGTCCTCGGATGCGTGTCGTGGGCTTGTTTCCGACGACGAGAATAGCCAGGCGGCGACAAAAGACGCTTTCGACGTGCTGCAATATATTGCTGCCAAGCGTTTAGCAGCCGGCAAGCTAACCGTCGTAGACGCGACCAACGTACAGCCGGAAGCGCGCGAGCCGCTCGTTGCTCTGGCACGTGAATACAACTGCCTGCCCGTAGCCCTAGTTCTTGACCTGCCCGAAAAGCTGTGTCAGGAACGTAACCGCACCCGTCCAGACCGCGCCTTCGGACCACACGTCATTCGTCAACAGTCACAGCAGCTACGCCGATCCTTGCGTGGCTTGCACAAGGAAGGGTTCCGCCACGTCTTCGTACTTTCTTCATTAGAGGAGATTGCAGCGGCATCCATCACGCGTGAGCCGTTATGGAATAACCGCAAGCATGAGCATGGCCCATTCGACATCATCGGCGACATCCATGGCTGCTTCGCTGAGCTCCAACTGCTGCTTGAGCAACTCGGCTACGAGGTCACGACCACGCCCGATGCCGATGGACAGCCTGGCTATACCGTCGCCTGCCCTGACGACCGGCGCGTCATCTTTCTGGGCGACCTCGTGGATCGCGGGCCGCAGGTGTTCGATGTGCTGCGGCTCGTGATGGCTATGGTTGCCTCGGGAACGGCACTGTGTGTACCCGGCAACCACGATATGAAGCTTATGCGCAAGTTACGTGGTAAGGATGTGCAAATCAGCCATGGACTCGCAGAAAGTCTAGCACAACTCAGCGCGGAGCCACCGGCGTTCCTTGAGCAGGTCGCTGCCTTTCTTGATAGCCTCATAAGCCATTATGTGCTTGATGATGGCAAGCTGGTCGTAGCGCATGCCGGTATGAAGCAAGCTTTGCAAGGTCGTGGCTCGGGCAAAGTCCGTGACTTCGCGCTGTATGGTGAGACGACTGGTGAAACCGATGAGTTTGGTATGCCGGTGCGCTATAACTGGGCTGCCGAATACCGTGGTGCTGCCATGGTTGTCTATGGCCATACACCAGTACCCGATCCTGAATGGCTGAATCGCACCATTAACATCGACACGGGCTGCGTCTTCGGTGGCAAGCTGACAGCCTTGCGCTATCCTGAAGCAACACTGGTTTCGGTTCCGGCCCTGGTAACCTATTGCGCGCCGGTCAAACCATTTTTGGTGCTTGAGACCGAAGCACCTGCCCTGACTGCCCAACAGATCTACGATGATGTGCTGGATGTGAGCGATGTGCTCGGCAAGCGTTTAATCACCACGCGGCTCCATCGCAGTGTAACGATTCGCGAAGAAAACGCCATCACGGCACTCGAAGTCATGAGCCGCTTCGCCGCCGATCCTAAGTGGCTCATCTACCTACCGCCGACGATGTCGCCCTCGGAGACAACGCAAGAGCCAGGTCTCTTGGAGTATCCCCACGAAGCCTTTCGCTACTACCGGCATGAAGGCGTAGAGCGCGTGATTTGCGAAGAAAAGCATATGGGCTCGCGGGCTATCGTCGTCGTTTGTCGTGATGCTGGCGTAGCGACCAAGCGCTTTGGTGTCATTGACGATAGCTTCGGTATCTGCTACACCCGTACCGGCCGGCGCTTCTTCGATGATCCCGCTCTGGAAGCAGCCTTTCTGCGGGAAGTCCAATCTGCGGTCTCGGCTGCCGGCTGGTGGGAGCAGTTTCATACCGACTGGGTCTGCCTTGACGCCGAGCTCATGCCCTGGTCGGCCAAGGCACAGGCGCTCATTCGTGAGCAATATGCGGCCGTGGGTGCGGCGGCCAGGGGAGCCTTCGCAGAAGCAGGTGCGGTGCTGGCTCAAGCCGTCACTCAGGGTGTGGATGTCCAAAGCCTGGCCGAGGACTACCACCATCGTGCTGAACTGATCGATCAGTATGTCCGTGCCTACCAGCACTACTGCTGGCCGGTATCCAGCATGGCTGACCTGAAACTTGCCCCATTTCATCTGCTGGCAACCGAAGGGAGCGTGCATACACAGCGCGATCATGTGTGGCACATGGAAACGCTTGCACAGCTTGCTCAGGGGAGTTCGTTGCTCCACGCGACGCCCTACAAGGTAATCGACGTGACCGATCCTGATAGTGAAGCCGTCGGCATTCAGTGGTGGGAAGCCCTAACCGAGCGTGGCGGCGAAGGCATGGTCGTCAAACCTCTGGATTTTATCGTGACCGGGCGGCGTGGGTTGGTACAACCGGCCATTAAGTGCCGTGGTCGCGAATACCTGCGCATCATCTATGGCCCCGAATATACGCGCACTCACAATCTTGAACGGCTGCGCTCCCGTGGGCTGAACGCCAAACGCTCGCTAGCCCTCCGCGAATTTGCGTTGGGCATCGAGGCATTGGAGCGCTTCGTCCAACATGAACCGTTGCGCCGCGTCCACGAATGCGTCTTCGGCGTGCTGGCCCTCGAAAGCGAGCCTGTCGATCCGCGCCTGTAATGCTGAGCCAATATGCTCGGGTCTGCCATATTGCGTCGACCCAGCCGATGCACTTACCTTACGTCAGACCCGTCTCACTGGCACGCGAGAGTACTCGCTATGTTTGACTTATGTTTGACTAAGGAGGAACATGAATCCAATGCATGTAGCAGGCTTGTATACGTATCCTATCAAGTCGTGTCGTGGCACTGCCCTAGCGCGAGCAACCCTGGATGAGCACGGCATTAGGCAGGACCGCCGGTTCATGGTTGTCACACCAAGTGGAGATTTCTTAACCCAGCGCCAACAGCCGAGCCTGGCATTGGTTGTACCGCAGCTGGCCGATGGTGTGTTGAGCGTGGATGCGCCCGGCCTGCCGCCGCTGGTCCTGAGGGAGCACAACAGTGGGGAGCGTGTGCATGTCACCATATGGCGGGATCGCTGCGTGGCGATTGACCAAGGCGATGACGCGGCGAGTTGGTTTACGACGTTTCTAGGAACAGCTTGCCGCCTGGTATGGATGCCGGACGACACGGTTCGCCCGGTCGATCTGGAATACGGCCAGCCGAACGATCAGGTGAGCTTTGCGGATGGCTTTCCCGTGCTCCTCACCAACGAAGCATCATTAGATGACCTCAACAACCGGCTCGATAGGCCACTGCCAATGGATCGCTTTCGCCCTAATATTGTTGTTGCCGGCACTAACCCCTATGCCGAGGACCAGTGGCACCACGTGCAGATCGGTTCGGTCGCGTTTGCCATCGTTAAGCCTTGTGTACGGTGTGCAATTACCACCACGAACCAGCAGACAGCCGAACGAGGTCTGGAACCGCTCCGCACCCTGGCGAGCTATCATCGTAGCGAGAAGGGTGCCCTGTTTGGACAAAACCTGATTCACCGGAGTGGCGGGACGATCAACGTGGGTGACGCGGTCGTTGTTGACGAGTAACCTGTCCGGGCCACCGGCAGCCTCACTCGGAACGGATTGATCTTCAGGACAGGTGTATACTTGCCGTGCCGGCAGATGATCGAGTGACGGCCTTGATACGCACGAGCACGAAAGCCGGGGAGCCTCACAGGGGAGTTGCTGGTATGCTGGCAGAGCGTAAGATCAAGTTTTCGACCGATCTCGTCACCTTTTATGCTCCGAGCTTCTGGGGCGGTTCAGGTACGCTAGACGACATTAACGCCGTTGTGCGGAGCAGTAGCTGGGACCCTATCCGCTTCTGGGAGCGCATTCTTGATGCTTCGCACGAGGCAGGCCTTGACGGCATCGAGATCACATTCCGGCCAGGCGACTGGCATAGTGCGCAGGAGGCTTATGGATCGGCTCAGGGCTTCTCCTCTGCACTGAAAGATCGTGGGCTTGAGGTCTCGAGCGGCTTCTTTTCCACGCGCATCCATGGCACCGAACGGCACGCCAACTTCGCGGACTCGGCCGATCATGACCAACTCATTGAGATGGCCAGCAGCTATGCCGAATTCCTGAGCAGCTGCGGATCACAGATTATGGTGACGGCGCTACCCGAGCGGCGTAGTCGCGATGCCGAGCCGCCGCTGTTTGTCGATCTGAAGCTCGCCGAGTCGGTTGCGGATGTTTTGAACCGGATGGGCCACGCTACCTTGAAGTACGGCGTTAAGTTAGCCCTTCATCCCGAGGCGTTCACGATCTTTCGCAATAGCCGTGACGTCGATCTGTTTATGCTCCTGACCGATCCGACCTATGTCTCGCTGTGTCCTGACACGGCACAGTTTGCGGTTGCCGGATCAAGCCCGATCGAGATCGTGAAGCGGCACCGAGACCGTTTGTTGATCACGCACTGGAAGGATGCTGTCGGCCCGGCACCGGCGGATGTGCCGATTGACGAAACGATCTATGCGCGCCAGATCCAGTGGTTCGCGACGGTGGGTACGGGCGTCGTCGACTGGCCGACGTGGGTGCGATTACTGCGCGAGCTGCGGTATCAGGGGTGGGCCGTCTTTGAGCTTGATACGGCTGCCGATCCGGTTGGAGAACTGCGACGCATCCGACAGTATGTCGACGGTGCGCTGTCTCAGATCTATGCGTAGTCCGGTCAGCCGTATTACAGAGGCGATCCCACAGCTTGCGCTCCGGTTCAGGTCCGGTAATGAGCATCTCGTAGGCGATCAAGGCTGCATTCTCAACACTGCCCCGCCGAATCTCTTTCTGCAAGGCGGAAATATTTCGTCGGCGGCAAAGTCGTGGGCCGTGCGGACCTGCTGCCAGGGGTCATAGGGCAAGTCTGTCATGGTTGGGTCCTTTTCGGAGGAGCCGACCTTGCGATGGCGTGTGAAAGCCGATCACCTTTCTACCGCCACGATACGTCGACTCCGTACAAATGACCTGCTTGTGATCGTTCACTTACTCGTGTTTGCGGACAACCCTTTCCTGCCCTACCATTTCCACGACGTGCCTGCCATCATGCTCAACCCACACGCCACATGTACCTCCACCACTACTTGTTGCTAGCTCCAAAGGTGTTCCGTCCATACGCAGGGCCGGATGGTAGAACTGCGCGACCTGCTCGGCGGCCCCTTCGATATAGTGACCGATCAGTGCTCGCCGGAAGCGGTCCGTCGTCGTGTTGGGAAAGCTGCCATGGACCAGCGCCCCGTTGAAGAACAGCACATCACCTGCTGCCATCACGATCGGCTGTACCTGCTGACCTGCGGGGAGTGGCACGGTCACGTCAGTGAAGCTGAGCGTGGTATCCGCCTTCACCGTGCACAACAGTTGCCATCTGTGGCTCCCGGGAACCACTTGCATACAGCCGTTCGCGGGATCGCAGGGATCAAGCGCGAGCCAGGCGGCCATGCAGGTGCCGGGCTGAGCACGCAGGTAAAAGTTATCCTGGTGGAGCGCCTGGCCGCGTGCACCTGCCGGCTTAAAGTAGAGCATCGTCTGGACGGCGTAGGGCTCGCGACCAAGCAGCCCGCTCAGCCACGCGTTGAGCCGCTGGTCCAACAGCCACTGTAACGAAAGCTCATCCCAGCGGTGCATATGAATCATGCGCGGGTAACGCTTCAGCGCATCGTTGCTCGACGGCTCAACGCCGACGAAATCGCCGGGATAGGAGCCGTGCTTGCGCAACGCCATGAAATGCTCACGATAGCGTATGACTTCGTCGGAGCTAAACAGGCCTCGGGCGACGACATACCCATTTTCCTCAAAGAACTGTTGGTCTTCACTCGTCAGCATATGTAACCTCATAAGGAAAGCTATCGTGTGCCGAGCACGCCGCCCTTGCGGTTCTCAGAACTACACAACACTCACGTGCTCTGTTCCAATAATAACATGGCGGCAGCGACAAGCTCGCCGTTGCCAGAGGCCGTACGGCCGTCAGCATGCAGCCTGTACAATATGTACCATGTTAATGAGGGCGGCGTATGAGCAAAAGCCGTAAGATCATCATCGGCGCACTCGTCGTCACGCTGACGGTAGGCGGGGTGGTGTGGCAACAGCTACCGCTTCACCGTACTGCTGCGACGCACCCGATGCAATACTACCTTGCCCTGCCGCAGGGCTGGACGCCAAGCAAAAGTTGGCCGATCCTAGTCGTTGTTGATGGTGCCAACCACGGTCACTTCCTGTTCAATTGTCTGCGCTTCATGCTCGCGCGCCGGTCTCTGCCGTTCATTATCGTCGCGCCCTTCGTCCTGACCAATACGGGACATCCCAATCCGAGCGAGTATCCCTATGCTCAAGCCGTATGGGATGATGTTGCCAAGACGGGTGCGCCCCGCTTTGACGAGCAAGGTGTGCTGGCGATTATTGACGATGTTCAGCGCAGCTATCATGGGCAGCGCAAGTTCTTTATCACCGGTTGGTCGGCCGGTGGGCATCTTACGTGGTTGATGATCTTTGAACATCCCGAGCGTTTGGCGGGTGCCGTGCTGGCCGGCGCGAACTATGCTGGCCGAGGCGTCGGCGTTATATCGGACGCGCCACAGCGACAACAGCTCCCTATCAAAGCCCTGCAGGGCGACCGCGATCCCTTGCTCGCGGCGCTCGACGAGCAGTGGGCACGTGCAAAACAACTTGCCGATCAGCACGGCTATCAAAATATCTCACGTGACATGATCGCCGGGGCAGGTCATGATCCTTTCCCGAGCCGTGTTTTCGCCGAGCTCGCTACACTGCTGCCACCATGATGCCGCGCGGGGCTACATTGCAGCCGCCATATCATGCTCCACGGCGTCAGTTGGCATCGCCTCGCGGACGGACTGCAGGTACTGCCGGATCATCAATGCTGCTGTCGCCCCTTCTCCGGCAGCGCTCACCAGTTGCTTGGTACTGCCGGCGCGCGCATCGCCCGCCGCGAAAACGCCCGGCATGCTCGTTTCAAACGTTGGGCTGGTTGTGATAAACCCGGCATCGTTCAAATCGACGGCACCGCGTAGAAAGGCAGTATTGGGCTGCAGCCCGATGAACACAAAGACCCCGGCCGGATGCAGTTCTTCCTCGCTCCCGTTCGTCTGATCCCCTAATACGACACCAGCGAGCTTATGGTCGCCTTTAAAGGCTTTGACGACGGTATTGTAGCATACATCAATCTGGGGAGCGCCCAGCACCTTTTCCTGCGCTACCTTGCTCGATGTGAGCTGCGGCCCGTTGGTGACGATGGTCACATGGCTGGCGAACTTGGTTAAAAAGACGGCTTCCTCGGTCGCGCTGTTGCCGCCACCGATCACCATCACGTCTTGACCCCGGTAGAATGGTCCATCACACGTCGCACAAAAATGCACGCCCGCGCCGATGAAATCCTCCTCGCCGGGCACACCGAGCCGCCGGTAGGTTGAGCCGGGAGCGAGCAACATCGCATATGAGCGCACTTCATTACCATCCGTGAGCTTGACGACGCGGTATTGTCCGTCCGTCTCGATCGAACTCACCTCGACTGCCGACAGCAGTTCGACACCGAAGCGCTGGCACTGGGCGACTAGGCGATCCGCAAACTCCGCGCCGCCAATGCCTTCGGGAAAGCCGGGATAATTGTCGAGCAACTCGGTGACACCGGCTTGCCCACCCAGACCACTGCGCTCAATCACCAACGTGTCGAGGCCTTCGCGCGCCGCGTAGAGTGCTGTCGTCAGGCCGGTTGGTCCGCCACCCACGATCACCACGTCATAGAACGGACACGTTGCCCGTGTGCGCAGTCCGAGCTTGGCGGCCAATTCCGCGTTCGATGGCTCGATGAGCACCGCGTTGTCTCCAAAGACAATCGTCGGAATGATGCGCTTGCCCCCGTTGGACTCTTCGACAACACGCAGCCCCTCGCGGTCCGCATCGACATCGATAAAGTCATACGGCACCCGATGCTCGCCAAAAAACTTCTTGGCCCGTTTGCAGTCCTGGCACCAGGTGGTGCCATACAGCCGTATATGCTGGTCCGCCATAGCTTGTGTCCTTCCTGTTGTATGCTAAAGGGTTGCTGCTGTTATTTGCGGAGGCGGGGATCGAGCGCGTCACGCAGACCATCGCCGAGCAGGTTGAAGCCTGCGACCACCAGCAGAATGCCGAGGGCGGGGAAGGTGGCGAGCCACCACTGGGTTGCAAGGTAGTTGCGGCCTTCGCTGATCATCACGCCCCACTCGGGTGTCGGCGGCTGCGCCCCGAAGCCGATGAACGAAAGCCCCGCTACCGCAGTAATCGCCGCCCCTAGGTCGAAGGTCGATTGCACCAGCAAGGGAGCAAGCGCGTTCGGCAGCAGGTGGCGCAGGATGATGCGCCAGCGTGGAACGCCGATCGAGCGCGCCGCCAGCACGAACTCGCGCTCTTTAAGCGAGAGCACCTGGCCGCGAATCAGGCGAGCATAGACCGGCCAGGTAACCGCCGCGATTGCAATCAGGGCATTGCGCAGGTTGGGACCCAGGGCGGCGGCGATGGCCATCGCCAGAATGAGCGCAGGAAAGGCGAAGAAGATATCCGTGATACGCATCACCAGTTCATCGGCCAGGCCACCGGCATAGCCCGCTACTAAACCGAGCAGGGTGCCGAGGCCGGCGGCGATAGCGACCACGCCGACGCCGACGAGCAGCGAAATGCGGGTGCCATACAGCATGCGGCTGAAGATGTCCCGGCCAAGCTTGTCGGTGCCCATGAGATGCGAGGCCGAGGGGGGTTGCAGACCGTTTATGACCTGCTGGACTAGGGGATCGCTGGGGCTAAGCAGGGGTGCGAAGAGCGCTGCCAGCGCGAAGACGACCAGCACGATGATGCCGGCCACGACGGCGGGCTGGCGAAAGCTTTGGCCGATACGGCGCCGTCGCACGACCGGTGCCGGCTCGTCTGCAGCTGTGAGCGCGACCGGGGTGTTGGTTATAGCCATTGTGCCATACGCATTCCTAGCCCACGCCTATACGCGGATCGAGCACGTGGTAGCCGATGTCCACCAGCAGGTTGACGACCGGGTAGACCACGGCGGAGACCAACGTCACGCCCATCACGGCCGGGAAGTCCAGGCTCACTGCCGAAGCCGTAGCATAGCGACCGAGGCCCGGCCAGGCAAAGATCGTTTCGGTAAGGACGGCACCCGACAGCAGGCTGCCGAAGGTCACGCCGATAGTGGTCAGGACCGGAATCATGGAGTTTTTCAAGGCATGCCGTAGCAGCACGACGCTGCCACGCAGTCCTTTCGCGCGCGCCGTGCGCACGTAATCCTGTTGCAGGACCTCCAACATGGCAGAGCGCGTCATGCGCAGGAGTACGGCTGTCGAGAAGTAGCCCAGGGTGAGCGCAGGCAGCACCAGATGGAGCAGGCTGCTCCGGAGCGTCGGTCCATTACGGGCCAGCAGGCTATCTATGGTATACATGCCGGTGACGCGGGGCGGCGGTGTGAGATAGGGATCGAGCCGGCCAGGTCCCGGCAGCCAGCGCAGCTTGGTATAGAAGAGCGCGAGCACCAGCAGCCCGAGAAAGAAGATTGGGAGGGAGCCGCCGACGAGCGCGAAGATGCGCGCCAGGCCGTCGACCCAGCCGTTGTGCTGCACCGCCGCGACGATGCCCAGAGAGATACCGAGCAGGAGCGAGACACCCATTGCGGCCAGCGAGAGCTCGATCGTTGCTGGCATGTAGTCGCGCAAGTCATCAGCGACGGGGCGGCGCGTGCGAATCGACAGACCGAAGTTGCCGTGCAGCAACCGCCCAATGTAGGAGATGTATTGCTGGACCGGAGGCCGGTCCAGCCCGTATGCGTGGCGAAAGGCCTGAATCTGATCCTCACGCGCATTCTGGCCCAGCGCGGCGAGGGCAGGATCGATCGGCACTACCTGCGTGAGGGCGAAGGTAATGACCGAAACACCTGCCAGCACTAGGACGAGGCCGGCCAGGCGACGGATCAGAAAGCGTGCCATCGTGCCCCTCTACTGCTTGCTAATGCGCCAGAAGGAGATCGACGGGGTGTCGGCCGGATCGTAGGTAAAGCCTTGGACGTTCTTGCGGACGCCGAAGGCACGCGTCGGCTGGTAAAGGATGACGTAGGGACCTTCGTGGAGTACACGTTCGGTGAGCTGCTTGTAGAGCGCGGCACGCTTGGTGTTGTCTTGTTCCAGGGCGGCATCCTGACCGAGCTTGGCGATATCAGGCGCATCCCAGGCATTACGCCAGGCAATTGACTTGGCGGCGTAGCTGGTGAAGGGCGTTACGTTGCCATCGGGATCTGGGAAGTCGGGTCCCCAGTTGATCATCACCATCTGGCCCTTTTGGGCACGATAGGTGTTGAGTAGTTCGGATTGCTGGATCTGCTTGATATTGATCTTGAGGCCGATCTGCTGTAGATCGGACTGGACCTTGGCGGCCAAGATGCTCCAGTCGATACCGCCCGGGGCCGGTCCGGCAGGGATCAGGAGCTCGATCTGGGTGCCTGCGGCGACACCGGCTTTGGTCAGCATATCCTTGGCCTTGGCGACATCCTGCTTGAAGGGGTTCTCGCCGGTATGGCCAAAGAGGCCATTAGGGATGATCTCCTGCACGAGCTTGCCGTTGCCACCGAGGAGGTTGTTAACGATTTCGTCGTAGTTGATGGCGTAGCGGATCGCCTCGCGCACCTCGGGCTTGTCCAGTGGGGGCGACTTGGCGTTCATCCCGATGTAGACCAATAAGGTCGAGTCGGCCTTAACGACCTGCGCGTCGGGATTATTCGCGAGGGCTTTGACCTGTTCGGCGCCGAGATCCTGCACGATATCGGCATCACCGGTTTCGATGGCCGACTGGAGGTTCGATACCTCGGTGACGTTGCGCATGATCACCCGCTTGAGCGCGGGAGCCGTGCCCCAGTAGGTGGGGTTGGCGTTGAGTGTGACCTGCGTACTGCGCTCCCAGCGGTCGAGGACATAGGGTCCACTACCGGCAGAGTGGTCGTTGAGCCAGGTCGAGCCCATATCGCTGCCGGCGTTCGCTTGCACAACCTGCTTGTCTACGACCGCAGCGAGGGTAAAGCTGCAGATCGACAGGAAGACCGTCGGGCTAGCCGTCTTGGGCAACCTGACCTCGACCGTCTGCGGGTCGACGGCCTTGATATTCTCTTTCTTGAGCTTCGAGATATCGCTGAAGAGGAAGGCGGGCGACTTGTTGAGGTCAAGCGCGCGACTCCATGAATACACGACATCGTCGGCCGTCACGGAGCGACCACTTGCGAACTTCGCCTTCTCGTCCAAGTTAAAGGTGACCGTCCACATATCGCCACTGTCTTTGGTATCCCATTTCTTGGCCAGCAGCGGCTTGAGCGTTGGGTTGCCCGGATCGGGACTGACCAGGGTCTCGTAGGTCTGCCCCACGACCTGGATACCACCGAACTCATAGGCGACGGCCGGGTCGAGCGAGATCTGGTCGGAAAGATCGCCCGAGAAGAGCAGCGTTTGCTGCGGACTCACCGCCGCACCTGACGTTGCAGCCTCGGCGGTGGTAGTTCCAGCGGTCGCGGCTACCACTGCGGTCGCCGTCGTCATAGTCGTTGGTGCTTCGGTCACGGCTGCCGGAGCAGTCGTCACACCAGCAGCAGCGGAGGCTACCGGAGCTGTAGTCGCTCCGGTGCTCGTGGGCGCGGTTGGACCACCGCAGGCCGCCAGCACGACAGCCACCACGGCCAGCATCGCCAGCATCCGTACGAGTAGATTGGATCGAGACATCTGTTGGCTCCTTTCACTGGGCCAGACAATCTGTACAGCCCTCGCACCCGAAGCCACGGGCAGGAGGGTGCATAGATTGTAGCAGAATGGTCCAAAGGGGATTGTCAGCGATATGCAAGATGCCATGCCGCAATTATATGGAGAAAAAGACGTGATTGGCGTGTAGGCAGTGATGGGGTGGAAGGGTACAGTAACGCCCTGCACACTATTTCAGGGCCTTGTCCAATCCGCAGGGCGGTTCCATCTCAGTTGAACAGTAACTGATGCGCCGGTAGGTGTATTTGTTGCCATGATCATCGGTCAAGATGAGTGTCGGAGTAGCTGATCGAAAGAAACTCGTGGGTAGCTCATAGTCGACCATCACTGACGAGGTAGGAAGGGGAAGGCGGAGCACGTGCTGATGCGGCGGTTGAGGTCGCCACAGTCCCCACCATGTTGCATGGACAGGAGTATCATTAGCGACCACCACCATATATTCGTTGACTGAACCCTGTTAGAGGAAGTCCCTTTGGGGTTTACTTCCGCATGAAAGGAAAGTTCGATGATCGCACAATGTACACATACATCTAGCGGGCGTAGAATAGTGGGCCTGCTGATTGCCCTGCTGGTCCTTGTCGGATTGCGATCACTCCATGCCCAGCCAGTGCTGGCTGCCGGTCCTACTATGCTGCTTGAACCGGCATATGGACCGTGTGGGATACATGTGTTGGCGAAGGGCAGGGGATGGCTAGCGGGGACACATGTGCAGGTGCAGCGTGGCGGTGATAACGGGCCAGTACTGGCCGATGTTCGAGTGGCACGGGATGGAACCTTCGCAGTGCCCGTGCTTGCCTGTGATCCGGTCAGAGACCCGAAGCCAGTCGGATACCAGCAGCCCGTCGTTGCAGTCCCCGACTATACAACGGGAGGTCCGCCTGTACGGGTCTATGCTACCTTCACGGTGACAACCTCTGGCCCAGTACGCCTGCCGGCGGCCGCTGCCACCGATTGGCCTTGGCCGGTTGCCATGAGCATCCTAGGGGGACTGATGCTGGTTGGCGGACTGCACCTCCGGCGACGGAGACCAAACCTATTCTGATACGCGTGAGGTTGGGCTGCTATGAATGATTGCTGCGGCTGCTTCTGGTGCACGAGCGGGTGCTCAAGCTTGCTTTAGCCGAGATGTCTGTCCAGGGGGTGTCGACGCGCAAGGTGGTCGCCATTACTGAGCAGTTGTGTGGCGTTGCGGTCAGTTCGAGTCACGTCAGCCTGGCAGCTGCGGAGCTTGATGCGGTCTTAGCGGCGTGGCGCACCCCTCCCCTTATTGCTAGCAATGCAAGCAAGACATTCTCAGCAACCTCTTCTTGGTCATACGCCCGGTCGCGCCGCTCCTGCCACATTCAACTGCACACGGTACAAGGAGGTGCTGGCCGCCAGATAAAGCGTCGAGCGCTTCGGCCCGCCCCAATTCAGATTCGCCACAGCCTCCGGCATGCGCAGTACGCCAAGCTTGCGCCCTGTGGGATCGAAGACCCATATGCCCCCTGCACCTGTCGCCCAGAGCCGCCCGTCCGCATCAACCTTCATACCATCGGGGCCACCCGGGCCATCGGCATGCTTCCCCATCTCGCGCGCTACGTCACGCCCATGTGCCACCGTCCCGTCCGCTTGCACATCATAAACCCGCACGAACTTATCTTCGGAGTCATCCACATAGAGCTTGCTTTCATCCGGCGAAAACACGAGGCCGTTGGGTGCCCGCAGATCCGCGATCAACAACTGCAACTCCGATCCGTCCGGTTGCACGCGATACACGCCCTGCCACTCTACTTCCGACGGCCCGCAGTCGCCCTCATCGGGCTTCTGCCCATAGCAAGGATCGGTGAAATAAATGCTGCCATCCGACTTCACCACGACATCATTCGGGCTATTCAGGCGCTTCCCCTGGTAGTGGGATGCTACAGCGACAATCGTGCCGTCCGCTTCGGTCCGCGACACACGGCGGCTTTGGTGCTCACAGCTCAGCAGCCGTCCTTCGCGGTCGAGCGTATTACCATTGGCGAAGCCGCTCGGATTGCGAAAGACGCTGATGCCGTTGCTCTCATCCCAGCGCTGGATCGTGTTATTAGGAATGTCGCTGAAGAGCAGATAGTCTCCGGCCTCCACCCAGATCGGACCTTCTGCCCAACGCGCACCCGTCGCTAGCCGCTCAAGCACCTGCTCGGCCACCAGTGGTCGCAACTCCTCACCTTCGATTTCCAGCGCCAGCCGTTCACGAATGTTGTGCATACATAGCTCCTTTATGGTGCCAAAATCCAATGGTTGACGCCACCGTGCAGCACACAAGCAATCTTCCCGGTGGCTTTTACGTGCGAGCCATCGTTACAAACTGCGCCGATCCGGGTACCACTGGCAGCGCTTGGGGTAGGCACGGCCGTCCGTGCACCACGAGTTGGCGTAGCGACGGCGGGTTTGCTGGAGATACCACGTGTCGCGCTTGGGGTAGGCACGGCCGTCGGTGCACCACGAGTTGCAGTGGCGACGTCTGCTTCGACGTAAGGCACGGTCCGGAGCCGGAGCCCCGTTGCATCCTGCGGTACCTCATAAATGAATTGGCACACCACGGGCGCGTTTGGCGTCAGCGTAATGAGTTCAGTACACCGCTCATCGCCGGGCACAAAGCCCCGCGTAGCCACACTCGTGAACGGCGTAAACAGCCGCTGCTGGCTGTCGACCAAGGTAGGATAGAACGCGGTCTGCACCTCGGTCCCGGTATCTTCTGCCTGGACCCGGACACGCACATACATCCCCTCCGTCGTATACGACGACGTCGGACTGTCGATCTGCTGACCATCTGACTCGATCTGCAGCACCGTATAGCGTACATCGCCCACCTGGACATGCTGCTCCACCTGCGGCAGGGGGGCAGGTGCGGGCCGGCCTGTCGCCGTGAGCGGAACATCAGTCGCCGAGGGTAGCAGGTCGGTTGCCGAGGGCAGCACGGTCGCCGTCGGAGAACCCGTCGGCGATGGCCGAGCTACAGCCGTCATCGGTCGGCTGGTCGCGCGTGGAACAAGCGTAGCCGTGGGAGCAAGCACCGGCACAACTGATTCAACAGCGGTCCGGAAAGGAGCCGTTGTGGCAGCGACTGCCGCTACAGCCACGACTGTCGTGCCGGCGTCCTTGGGGCTCTGCGATGCAGGCGGAGCCAGTGCCTCAAGCGCCGGCCCGATCAACTGGAACAGCCCGAAGCTCAGCAACAACACGATCCCCACGATCAACGGCAGACAGCCCCATGCCATCCGGCTTTTGCTCGCGGAGCGTTGGGAGCGACTATAGGGTGGCTCAGGCAGCCGCGAGACACGTGGCAGTGGTTGAGGACGCTGCATACGCGCAGGTGCGGCTGCTGCGCTTTGTCTATGTACAGGCACGGCCGCCTGTGCCACCGGCGCCTGGCACAACAGGCAGCGCGGTCCCCGTGCAGGTAGGGCGGCCCCACATTCAACACAATACTTCACGGCGCACTCTTCCTATGCTCCCCCATCCCTGAACAGCATGGCAGCACGCATACACATTACAACTGTGGAGCAAAGCCATGCAGAGCAGTTTACCACCTACACACGAGCTCTGTCTTCGCGAGGGCGCAGCTGAAGTTGCACACCGGTCATCGGTAGGTAAAACCTACTTGAGCATACTCTGCTGCCCCTCGATCAAAGGGAGGTCAACGAAAAAGCTCGCTCCGGCACCGGGGACGCTGGTGAAGCCGATCTGACCTCCTAATCTCTCGATGATCGCCTTGGTGATGTTCAAGCCCAAGCCGGTGCCACCCTTCTGACGCGTGTCCGAACTGTCGGCCTGCGCGAATTTTTGGAAGATGCGAGCGTGGAACTCGAGCGGGACACCGCTCCCCTGATCACCGACGGCAATACGCACAATCTCTGCCTCGCGCGTCACGGCGACCGTCACCACCCCGTCCCGCGGCGAGAACTTCGCGGCGTTCGAGAGCAAGTTCGTCAGAACCTGCATCAGACGATCGGGGTCCGTGTAGACGACGGCGTCGGCCACCGTTTGTGTGAGCGTGAAGATAACGCCGAAAGGGCCTGCATAAGCTCGGTTGGCCTCGATCGCCTGCTCAACGAGGGGCATCAGCGTCAGGCGCTTGCGGTCGAAGCGTAGCTTGCCGGACTCGATCTTCTCGATGTCGAGGATGTCATTGATGAGCCGCCCGAGGCGCTCAGAGTTGGTATAGGCGATGTCGAGCATCGTCTGAGCTTGGACCGGCAGGCTGCCGGTGACGCCACCGGCGACAAGCCCAAGCGCCCCAAGGATCGAGGTAAGCGGCGTACGCAACTCATGGCTGACCGTCGAAATGAACTCATTCTTCATGCGGTCGATCTGTTTACGCTCGCTAATATCGCGGGCAATGACCGAGAAGCCAGCGATTACGCCGGTCGTATCGCTAAGCGGAGCATAGGAAAGTGCCACGTCGATCAGCGTGCCATCCTTGCGTCGCCGCACAGTCTCATGTTGCACGATGCGTTCACCTTGCGCCACACGCTCAAGCAGGAGTTGCGTCTCCTCAAGCCGGTCAGGTGGTACCAGGATGCTCTTGAGTTGTCCGACCATCTCATCCGCAGCATAGCCGTAGAGCAGTTCCGCAGCAGGGTTCCAACTGAGAATACGCTCATCGAGCGTAGCGCTTAGGATGGCGTCGGCTGAGGACTCGACAATCACAGCCAGCCGACGCTGCACATCTTCGGCGCGCTTCCGTTCTGTAACGTCCCGGTAGTTGATGACGATCCCGCCGATCGCCGGATCGTGCAGCCGGTTCGTGCTGTTCGCTTCGATCACTCGCCACGAGCCATCTTTATGGCGTACACGAAACTCCATGACCGTCGGGGAGGCCGGAGACCGTGTGCCGCCCAGGAGCTGGTAGACGCGCGCCTCATCCTCCGGGTGGAGCAGCCAGAGGCTGTTCCGACCAATCAACTCGTCGGGATGGTAGCCCAGGACACGCTCGACCGATGGACTTTGATACGTTGTGATTCCTGTCGCATCGATCACGCCAATAACGTCCGCAGCATTCTGCACCAGCGAGCGGAATCGTGCTGCGCTGGCCTCCAGCGCAGCCAGGGCGTCCGTGCGCCCTGTTAGCAGTGCTTGCTTCGTTTCGAACGCGGTCGCGTTACTGAGCGCGGCACCGACTAGCCCTGCCATGAGTTGCAAGGTGTCGACGTCGCGCTCATCGAAGGCCGACGGCACGGCAGAGAAGACCTTGAGCACACCGCAGGTAACGCCGTGCGTGCACAGGGGCACGACGATCAGTGAGCGCACCCCGATGCGTTGGGAAGCAGCCCGGTCAACACGTGGGTCAAGCTCGCTATCGACGCATTCGAGGATCTCGCCGGTTCGGACGCAACGACCGGAAAGGCTCCCATCGATCTTGAGCCGCAGGCCGAGATGTGTGGCTGCCGTTCCAGATACCGCATGGCAGACCATCTCGTCGCCTTCGGCTAGGTCGACCACCGCTCCTCCCGCACGAGTCAGCTCCCGTGCGCGCTCCACGACCAAGTGCATCATCGCCGGCAGATCATTTCCTGCCATCGCGATGGCATTCTGTGTTGCGACCACCGCAGCGAGCCGCTCACCCTCAGCCCGCAGTGCCGCTTCCATCCGGCGCCGTTCGGTAATGTCTTCTGTGTGTACCAGCACCAGATCGGGCGGAACGAAGACATAGGTGACATTCAGCTCCCGCGTCGCGCCTGTCGCGATCAAACGGTGGGTCATCTCGCGGCTGAACGTGGTCCGTTCGACGAAGCTACGCTCGATCTCTGCCACAATGGGCGAGGTGGTGCCAAAAAGCTCGTTGCTTGTCTTCCCGAGCAACTGCCCGCTCCGGCCATCGTTCATTCTATCTGCCGCGTCGTTACAGTCCCTCATCACAAAGCTGGTACCGGTGTACTGCCAGATATAGGTGGGGATCGGTAAGCCGTGGTATTGCGCGTGGAAGCGTTCGTCGACCGGGCCACTACCGGTGTATCTTCCCAACTGGCCATCGGTTGATGCTCCCCGCATAGCTCTCGCACGTGTATCTTTGCTAGCGCTTAGCGGTCCGGTTGTCCCTCCACGGCGCCGTCGGCGAGGCTGTTGGCATGCTGGCATATCGGCTATCCTGTTGTGAGGTGCAGCTACACATTTCACGACTCGGCAAAGTATGGCACGAACCGAGCACAAGCTTATAGGTAGCCCCGGCTGTATCTGATACGCCAAGGGTCCTGTATAGTGTTGTGACGAAGCGAGGGGATGCAACATGGCAACGACCACAGCGGGAAACAACCTCACCCAACGGATTCGCAACCATTATAATTTGCTGGCACCATTTTATTATCTGCTCTGGGGCCAACATGTCCATCATGGCTATTGGGACGATGCTACCGATCAGTCTGGGCAAGCCGTGGCCCAGGAACGGCTCATCCAAGAACTCTATGCCTTCGCCGGCGCGCCGCAGGAAGGACAGCTCATCGATATCGGCTGTGGCTATGCTGGCTCGTTGATCTGGTTGGCGCACCATGCTCGACTGCAAGGGCAAGGCATCACCTTAAGCCGCTTCCAGCAATTGATCGGCCACATCAACATCCGCCGCCAGCATCTGACCCACCGCCTACAGGTACAGGTTGCTGATGCCCAGCACACCTGGGATGTCGCAGATGGCTCCCGCACGCTCGTGTGGTGCATAGAATGTAGCGAGCACTTATCCGATCGTGTACACTTCGCCCGCGAAGCCTACCGTGTACTTGCACCTGGCGGCACGTTGGCGCTGGCTGCTTGGCTCGCCAGCACCGATGCGAGCTCGCAAGCGACCCAATTACGCCAGGCCGTGGCCCACGGTATGTTATGTCCCCCTTTCGGCAGTGCGGCTGACTACGAAACCTGGTTGCGCGCGGCCGGCTTCGAGGATGTAGCCGTGCGCCTCATTACACCGCACGTCATCCGGACCTGGGATCTATCCATCGCACTGCAACAACGCCCGTTGCTCCGCTGGCTCAGTGATCATCTAGGCCGCGACGTGGCTGCCTTTACGGCATCCTTCGCCGACCTCCGGCAGGCCTATCTCGACGGAGCCATGGACTACGGCTTGTTCGTCGCCCATAAACCCAGGGCTAGCGAGTCATCAAGGGTGTAATGCCTAGGCATCGTGACATTCAGCTTGTGATAGGTACGGAGGAAAACAGGTGATGGACGATACAGGACTATGCGATCAGGGCGACGTCGAAGCGATCGTCAGCGCAACATTGGCAGCCTTGCCGCCGGTGTTTGCAGCGCGGCTGGCCAGTGCCAATCTGGTGGTGATGGTTGCGGCCCGTCCCACCGAAGCCCAGCGCCACGCCGTCCATCTCGCGAGCGGCCACGACCTCTACGGCCTATATGAAGGCATTCCACTGTCGGCCCGCAACCAGGGCTACAATCTGGTAGCCCCCGACGTGATCACGATTTTCGCCGATGTCCTGCTCCGCGACTTCCCATCACGTACTGCTCTGACCCGTCAGGTGCGACGAACGGTTCTGCACGAACTTGCACACCACTGGGGCATCGATGACGAGCGGCTACATGAACTAGGTGCCTACTGAATAACCTCATGGGGCAGCGCCTAGCTTTGTTGTTCGTGATCCTCGTTCCACTTAGCGCTTAATAAGGTGGTTGAAAAGTCTAGGCTGCTGCTGAGTTGATCGGCGCCGCACAGCTTCATTAACTATCGACAAAATGTCGTCTGGCTGCAGAAAGGCCTGAAATGGTGCCAGCGATTGTTGAACCGTGCCTTCAACCAACGCCACCCCCCCTATCACGATGAAACGGTCAAGCTCGGCGACTGTGATAGCTTCGGCCACTTTCGCATCAAAGCGATATCCTAATGCTCGCAAAAAATCTTCATATCCGGTGGGTAACAACTCTGATTTTGCGCGCGGGCGCCGTTTCTCGCCCCGTTGCTTGAGGCCATCGATCACGAGTTGCGGAAAGTCACGATCCGAAAACTCCAAGGCTTGCGGTGTACGATTGCCCTTCGCTAATGCACGTACCAGAAATCCTCCGCCAACTTCTAACAGGTTAATCGAATGGTAGCCGTACAAATCGAGTTGCCGTCCAATCACGCGCAGCCGATTCTGGTACGTGGCACGCGCCATCGCCGCCGGTAGCGCTACATCACCGGTCGCGATGGTACGCTCACTTGTCCCGGTACGCTTTTGCATATACTCCCCTAGGTGGCGCGCGATAACATTCTGGAAGCCCGATTGCTTAGGCACATAATCGACTACTCCCACGTGAAAGGCTGCAACCGCTGCCTGCGCCGATTGATTGGCCGACAGCATGATAATGGAGAGGTCGGGCTTCCGTTGGTGAATGCGGGTGACGAACTCCAGTGGATCGGTTCGCGGTAGCGAATCATCAAGCAAGCACAGATCACAGTCGTTGTCCACGAGCCAATCGATGACAGCTTCAGGGGTTGTAATATAGATGGGGATTCGCAAGGTGATCTCTTCGATGCAGCGTACAATCTGCCGCATTTCGTTCGTTTGTTTTGCTGCCAGCAAAATCTGTGGTTCAACCATAGCATAAGCTCCTTCAAGCCGCCGGACGCTTCATAGCAGACCAATACAGCAAGGTGTTGCCTAAGACTGCACGCAAATCATGCAAATATTGTCCCTTCTCAATATAACCACTTGCACCAACGGTATAAGCGCGAGCAATATCGGCTTGTAACGTTGATGAGGTCAGCATCACAACCGGAATGCGCTGTAAATGTGCGTCGTTCTTAATCCGAGCGAGCACGTCAAGTCCTGATAAGCCCGGCATGTTGATGTCGAGCAGGATCAAATCTGGCTGAACTTGAGCCGACTGTAGTGCGTCGAGGGCAGCTGCTCCATCACCGATCGTTTCAACGGTCGTTGGCTGCTCAGCGCCTTGTAGGACAAGTTGAATAATCATGACGTGATCGGGATCATCATCGACCACATAAACGTGTAATGGTTGGTTGTCTTGCATGCTATGCAACCCTTTCCAATTTCAATGTACGCCGCTAGGCGAGTGCTAATACGTGCTATTCGTTGACCTGCTCCGCGAGCATCGGTTTGGGCAAGGTGAAGTGCAGAGCTGTGCCAACACCTTCCTCTGAATCGATCCACAGCTTACCGCTAAGCGCAGCAACAATCCGGGCTACAATCGTCAACCCGATGCCCGTACCCTGGGGATACAGCGCTTTACCACTTGGCAGGCGCTGGAAAGGTTCAAAAATCTTGGAACGAAATGCGACAGGGATGCCAGTCCCGTTGTCCCGCACCACAACTTCCCAAGAATTTCCATTGTCTGCACTCGTTATCTGGATGCGTGGCACTCGCTCTCGCGGTGTGTACTGCACCGCATTGTCGATCAAATGCATAAAAATTTGCGTCACTCGCGCGGGATTGGCCCAAACCACTGGCAACCGCCCTACAATGGCAACCTCAGCCCTCCGGGCTACCAGGGTATCTCGTAGCTGCTCCAAGGTCTGTTGTACCAGCCCATCAAGCTGTACGCATGACATCTCCACGTCGACACGCCCAATCCGCGACAGCTCAAGCAGTTCGTCCATCAGCAGGTGCATTCTGCTGACATTCACGTTGATACGCTCCAAGTAGCCTTGAGCCTTCGGATCAAGCTGCGCCGCATACTCCTCAATCAGCAGCGTAGCCAGAGCTTGCAACGATACCAGCGGAGCCTTCAGATCATGCGCGACCGTGTACACAAAGCTTTCTTGTTCGTCTGTTTTCGCCTCCAACGCCTGCGTGCGGACTGCCACCAGTTGCTCTAGCTGGTGCTGCAGCTCACGGAGTGCTGCTTCGGCCCGTTTCTGATCATCAATGTCGGTACATGTGCCAAACCACTTCATGATCTGGCCTTCGGCATTCCGGGCTGGCAGCGCGCGTCCCAAATGCCAACGATACAGGCCGTCACTCGCACGTTTGAAGCGGTATTCGACTTCGTAAGGTTCACCAGTCGTGACCGCCTGTGTCCAGCAATCCAGGCACTGCTGGAGATCGTCGGGATGCAGCACCGGTTGCCAACCCCAGCCCAGCGTCTGCTCCAAGGTCATGCCGGTATAATCGCACCAGCGCTGGTTATAATAGTCAAGCCCACCCTCGGGAGTGGCAGTCCACACGATCTGCGGGATTGCCTCAACGAAGGTGCGGAAAGTGCGTTCCCGCTCAGGGCACGCATCCGTCTCAGGCGCAAACGACTCTCGGTCGCTCGTCATCTTCGTTCCTCTTCACCATAACCTCAAAACCCAGTCCCGCTCATGGCTAGCATACCGAACATCGGGCGAAAGAGGTACCCTCCATCATCCTAACGTCAGCTACCCATTTGGCTATCCTTGGGTCACTGCCTGGCGACCATATCTGCAAAAGCCAGCAGCGTGAGCACGGTCTAGTCGTCCGTCGGCTCAACGGTCACCCAGGAGCGCACGTCATCCTTGTACCGCGCACCCTGGCCGCTGAAAACCGCGAACGGATCGCCCCCTGCCGGTGGGCAGCGGCGCGCGCCACTCGTGTGCTAGCCCGCTAACATCATACAGATTAAGCGCGTCTGCGCCATCGTTCGGTCCATGTATATACGCATCCGCCCACTGTGCGGCGCCCTGGAGGTAGTACGCCGGGTCGGAATGTGGCAACCCCGGCGGCAGCGGGCCGCTCGTCGTCGCCAGATAAAGCTCGGTCGCGCCGAGTTCCAGGTCGTCGCCCCACTCGCTCTCGGGGTAATAATTGTGCGGCGAAGCTGTCGTGAGTCGTCCAACCTGCGTCGTCTGAGCAAGATCAAAAATACGCTCACCGGCTATCAAACACCGTTGAGCATAGGCGGGATCGCTTAAGCGATACACTTGAAAGCACAGCCCAAAACTGGCCGCCAACCGGCCGGCAAGATTCGGGCTGACTGCTGAACCCGCATCGCCGGTTCGAAAGACCGGCCGGTACTTAATATAGTACTTCGCATCGCCGGGTTGTACATGCAGCTGGTCGTCGGCTTGTGGCAAGCGCCACACATCGTGATCGGCAACAATCTGGTTGTTGCCATCGCCGATACCAACTTGATAGCTCAGCGTCTGCGTCTGGTCGTCCCACATCTTGAGCAGCCAATCAAGGCCAAAGCGTGCTTAGCTGGCAAAATCCGCCGCCCCCGCCCCCAGCACATCGGGATGTTCCCGCACCCCAAAAAGCATCGCAGCATCGACATAGCTCGCCGTTTGGACGAATTTGAGATAGTCGCCGGCATCGAACCAGCCACCGCTTACATCAATAGTTGTCCCAATCGGCGTCAAGTCACCCTGCAACCGGCCATTAAGATACACCGGCGGCTGGTACATAGTAGCCTGTTCATCCGTCAAATGCGACGGCTTGCGCTGCATCACGCTCGGATCGACATTGGCGCCATCCCGCTGTGCGTTATAAAAGAAGAGCGCATTGGGCAGCAAAGCGCTGTACAGCTTGGCACCACTGTCGATCCGGAATGGGGGCGATGCCGCATTGATCGGGCCGGCGACCTGCAGTGTATAGCTCCCGGCAATGTGGACGGTCGAGAAGTCGAGCAGATACACATCGGGAAAACCGCTGCTCCACGCTCCCAGCTTTGGCCCAATCGCTCCACTCCATAGGGTACCGCCCGCCGCGTCAACCAGCTTAACGATCGCACCCTTCTCCGAACCACTTGCCATCAACACCGCTTGCTTCATCCCGCTGGTGCTGTAGCCGATCTGATTAACACGGATAAAGGCACTGCCGGATGCACCCGCCACCCCCAGGCTGCTAGCACCAAGCAAAACAACCAGACAAACCCAAACCTTCGTGACCGCCAACCGACTGCTTAATCGACCGCCTCGCCCGTAGATGTGCATGGCTTCAACTCCCATTACCCTGATAATACCTCGGTATCCCCTATCCACCCTTCCATCATAGGACTTATGGACTGCCATTTTTCGGTTGTGGACGCCGGTTATTGACGTCACGTTTGCTATACTCGATGTCAACCGGGGAGCTTACCACACAGCTCCCGTCCGATGCGCTCAACCGGCTGACCTCGACCGTCACGGGCAATACGACGACCAGTTCGACCTACAACGGCGATGGCATGCTGGTCGGCACGACCCAAGGCGGAGCCACACCCCAGTATGTGCAAGACCTGGCGACAAGTTTGCCCCAAATCCTGCAGTCCACGACCGGCACGACGAACATCACCTACCTGTATGGGCGCGAGCGGCTGACAGCAGTGCAAGGGGGCGTGAAGACCTGGTTTGGGACAGATGTGTTGGGCAGTGGGCGCCAAGTGTTGAGCAATGGCGGGGTGCCGTTGAAAGCCATCAACTACGACCCGTGGGGGCAAGTCGAGGGCACGACGCAGCCGGGCAGCTTTGGCTTTACCGGTGAATTGCAGGATGTGACGACGGGGCTCGTCAACCTGCGGGCGAGATGGTATCAGCCAAACAGTGGCAAGTTTGTCGGACGCGATCCATTTACTGGATTACTGACTCTCCCGCAGACTGCCGTGCCCTATACCTACGTCGAAAACACTCCCGTAAACAAAGTTGATCCCTCTGGGAATTTAGCTGTATTTGTTGGAGGTCTAGGCTCGGATACTTATGTTCAAGATCCATTTAATCCACAACATATGGTTAGCGTGTGGGAAATGGGGCGTAGATTCGCTGGTAAAGGTATAATTCCTGGAAAGACGTTCATCGCACCTTGGAATAATGCGCTGGGTATTGAGCAACTGGTGCGCTCGGTTAGCAGCAGTACCTGTTCAGTTGAACCTATTATCTTAGTAGGTCACAGTTTAGGGGCGCAGACTATCATGAATGTGGCACTTGATTTACCTAGTGTTAAGATTGACCTCATGATTACGGAAGATATAGTAAATCTTTCTGCTGATGTGCAAATGGCTAAGAAGCCAGCCTCGGTTGTGAGACAGCTCAATTTTACATCCGGTAATTCACCTCTAAATGTCGCAGAAAAAGCATTTCTATTGGTTCCAGAGTACGTGGATGGAGCAGAGAACTGGTTGGTCGATGGAGCCATACACACTACACTTGACAACGAGTTCTTTGATAGTACTAAAACTAGACCAAACCCTGTTTGGTCAATATCAGAAAGTGCAATCCGTTCCATACATTAAGCCCAACAGGTAATCGCTCAGGTAGCACTCAGGGGATAGGATCCAGACCAATTGCACTCCGATAAGCATGAGGTTGGTAACGGTTATGTAGTTACGGCAGTTTCTTAGCATCACCCTGCGGCGAAAACGGCACGGACCGAGGAGGACGGTCTGCCTTAATAACACCTTCATCCTCTTCTATTATGAGGACGGGCCTAAGGTGCAACCAGAAAATAGTGATGTGTTTGGTCACATCTTTCACCGATGGATATAGAAAGGGTAGAACTCTGAATGGCTGTAGATAAGGTTACAACAGTGGTGAGGTTCCTTACAAGGCGTTGGATGAGTACAGCTCTTGTACTGAGTAGTGTTATTTTCGCGTATCGTCTGTATACCAGTGCACCGTGGTATCTCAATATCTATGATTTTCTGATTGGACCTCTCCTTCAATTTGCGCTGCCTCTCAGCCTCCTCGGCTTCTGCGGCTGGCTGATGCCCTCCGGCCGGTGGCAAAAGGGTGGGGTGCCGATAAGTTTTTTGATCAGTGCGTTATTGGTCTTACTCTTCCAAACTGGATGGCCAGAACATTACCAACCGACGACCTGGGAAGATAGTTATACCCATCTATTTGTCCTCCGACTAGCCATACTAGGTGTCTGTTGGCCACTATGGCTGAACGGAATAGGAATGACGCTTTGGGATCTCAAACGAAAACGTGACTCAGAGCGACATGCTTGCTGATATACCATGGCAAACATCGAGGCTTCCGCACCTCAAAGGTTGCTGAACATGATGCGAGCGCCTGTCGTAAGATATAATACAAAGATACTATATCCTGTTCTTCGCGCAAACCTTTGGAACGATTGCTCATACATGTTGTTTAACTGACTCTAGAAACTGCATTACGTGTCGTCGCCACGTCACCGGGTCCTCTAGGAGCAAGAACTCATGGTTGGCGTGGGGAAAGCGTACGAGTTGTTTGGGCTCGTGTAGTTTATCAAAGACATGAGTTCCTTGCGCGATCGTCACCCGCGCATCCTCATCACCCAGTAATAATAATGCGGGGCAGCGTACGGTTGTCGCGTAGTCGACTGGATTGTGCGCGAATCCATCGAATCCTTCCTGCATACTGCCCCAGAATACGAGCAATTCTGCCACAGGAAACCCGGGCAGCCCCATTGCCCGGACTCGATTCGTCACCGCCGTGTCCAACCGATCAAAGGGACTTTCTAGGATAATAGCTGCAGGTGCGACACCTGCCGTAGCGATGGCTCGCAAAATTGCTACGGCTCCCATCGATACGCCGTACAATATGATTGGTTTGCCCGGCCACATGTGTTGTGTATAGATGACGGCCCATGCCACATCGGTTCCCTCTCTCACCCCTAAGCTCGTCTCATGCCCACTTGATCCACCCGATCCTCGAAAATCTAGGAGCAGAGTATCGTAGCCTAGCTCATGGAAAGCAGAGGCCGGAGCAAGCAACGTCTCCTTGCTCACAGCATAGGCGTGAAAAAGGAGGACGACGCCGTGAGAATCTGGATAGGGCACAATCCAGCCCTCCAGTCTTGTGCCATCTGGCTCATGAATCCAATGTACAGCATAAGGTAACTTGAGGTCCGCAGGCGTATGATGGTTCTCCGGTCGCGGGATCGTGACGCCTGACAGCACAGTCCGAATTTTTGCACCAACCGATAGGCGCTCTGGAGGCTCGGTTCGTTGTCCCGCTTGAGTAAAGTGGGTCATCGCACGTGCTTGCATATACGCAATGATATTCACGCTAAGCACAATTGCGAGTACAGTCCATAATACATAAGAGGCACGTTTTGTAGTCATAGTGAGCCATCCGGTTGCAACTAAATCCTGTAGAATCAGCAATACCCTCGCCATTTTTTCCTTGTAAAAGAGGTCATCTCACGGCGGAAGGCACAGGGGCGTGACATAGTATGATCAAACTAAATTGTGGCAAGGTTGCGTGAAGCAGGTTTTAATTCCCGCCCGGCAACACACTGTCAAAACCTATCACTGCAAGGGATCCAAAGCGTTGTCCGATTTTTGGCGAAGGTATTGCCATATTGTACCTGAAAACATAGTAGTTGCTTCAGAGGTTAAGCTCTGCTGCGAAATTGTCGGAGATGCGGTGGATCGCGCGCAGTCGCTTCCAGTATGGCCTTGACCGTGTGGGCGACCGGCTGTCGGTGACCGAGACCTTGGGAAGCCAAGTGCGGAGTGTCCAGTACGGTTATGACGGCCTCCAACGGCTCACGAGCGCGGCAGAAAGTCCTGGCACGAGCTATGTGAATTGCAGGATGCGACCACGGGACTCGTCAACCTGGGGGCGAGATGGTATCAACCGGGCAGTGGTAAGTTTGTGGGGCGCGATCCATTTGCGGGCGACGTATCGCAACCCATGTCACTCCAGCCCTATCAGTATGGCTATGACAGCCCGACGCTCAACACCGATCCGAGCGGCAACTGTATTCCAAAGAAGCAAATCACCGTCTTTGGCCACACCTTGACGGTGGGCGAACGGGACTGTGTGGTGGTCACAGGAATACGGGATTTGAACGTGCAGGATGCCGCCCGCCGGTTCGCCATTGTACCCATCACGGTAGGACAGGCGATCCAGGGCATGCTCCAGCCCACGGTCGATCTGCTCCATGATCCCGGCGCGACGCTGCCGGTCTTAGGACGCGGCGCAGCTTCGCTGTGGAACAATCTGCCCAGCTCTGCAGAGTACCTTGCGCAAGCATCATTGGCCCCGGCCGATGAGATCCTCGCTGGCTTCTGCGAAGGCAATTATGACCGTGTAATGCAAGGCCTAAGTAACGTCGGCTTTCAGCTCGCCACGGCGCAGATCAGCAATGAGGTCGCGTTCCGAAGCCTGGTGCGGGCACAAGTGCAAAGTGTCATGAAGGATGATGGCGTGATCGTCGCCGCCGGCCCACAGTTGGGCTGGTTCAAGTCCAAGACCGATACAGTAGAAGTTCACAAGGCGCTCATAGTTGTTGGTCGTCAGCGCGACTCGCAATTCCATCACTGGAGCAGTGTCGTTTGTGGGAGTCATGTCTGGTACAGAACCTCCGCGGTAAGCTGTTGCCAAGTATAGGTGAAGTTGCAGAAATGGACCATTACGGACCATGTGCAATGAGGGTATGAGATAGCATATGACGTACACCACATCCGGCCCACATCGTGCTATAGTGCGTCCACACCCTGGTGATCGGTGCCGATGAGTGCGAGGATGCAATGCGATCAGCACGAGATGAAAACATTCGGGACGGCGGCATTCCACGCCGTAGCTTCTTGAAGCGTGGTCTGGGGATGGCTGGTCTGGCCGGCTTATTGGCGACCGGTTGGATCGACAACGTGGCGGCGGCACGTGATACCATGGCCAGCGCTACCGGCCAGAGCTCAGCAGCGTTGCTGGACTCGATCCAACGCGGCTACGGGTTTCTTCAGACGATGATGGATGCCTACGACCAAGGCACGACGACGCGTCTGGTCCAAAGCTACTCCGACCAGAACGGGCTCTTCAGCACGGCGTTTACGTATGATAACGCGCTCACGGTCCTCGCGTTTCTGACGCGTGGCACCCGTGACGATCGCATGCGGGCTCGGGTGCTCGGCGATAGTCTGCTGTATGCTCAGGCGCACGACCCTACCTACAATGACGGGCGACTGCGGCAGGCCTACAATGTCGGACCCTACGTGTTCTATGATGGCACCCCGCAACCCGACAACTTCGTCCATCCCGATGGGACGGTGAACATCGCGTCGCAGTTCGGCTTCACTGGCAGCGCCGTGGGCGACATGGCCTGGGCTGGCATCGCGCTCGCGCAACTCTTCGCCGCTACTGGCCAGCAGCGCTACGAAGACGGCGCCACGGCGCTCGGCAACTGGATCGTCGACAACGCGTATTCCACGATCGGCTTTGGCGGGTATACCTTCGGTGTCGACGGCGCTAATAACCGGCTGACCTATGCTGCCACCGAGCACAACATCGACGTCTACGCCTTCTTCACGATGCTGAACAAGCTCACCGGTGACAGCACCTGGGCAGACCGAGCCGCGCACGCACACATATTTATCGTGGCAATGTGGAACCCGACCGCGGGCTACTTTTATACGGGTACCAACCCGGATGGGACGCTTAACCCCACCCCCATCCCTGAGGACGTACAGACCTGGAGCTATCTCGCCCTCCTCGACCCCACCTATATGGCCTCGGTCGATTGGGCGAACACGAACCTGCGGGTCACTGATACGCCCCAGGACCCAAACTCGGGGCTGACGGGCAACCTGACGCTCAGCGGTGTAAGCTTCTCCTCCGCCAGCTTGCGGGCAAATCCGGGCGCGCCGATCGGCGGCTATGGTCCGTTGCCCGACCCCAGCGCGGTCTGGCTTGAAGGAACCGCGCACCTCGCCGACGCGTTGCTCCAGCGCTCCGCGCCAGGGGATCGGGTGAGGGCCGAAGGCTATCTCCTGAATATCCGCAAGGCGCAGGCGAGCTTGGGGCAAAATCAGACAGTCGGCGGCAAGCCTATTCCGACGGGTACCGGTGTGGTCGCCGCGTCCAGCCCGCTCGATACGGGCTATGGCTTCGGCTATTTCCAATACCTCCACATCGGCGCGACCTCGTGGTACCTGATGGCGGTGCAGTCTGATAACCCGTATCAACTCGGGCACGGGTAGAGCAGTGCGACAGCAACGCGGGACGCCGGAGCGCTCCTACATACGGCAACCTGCTGAGCGATGGCACCAACACCATCGACGCACTCACCCGGCTGATCCCCACCTACAACGGTGATGGCGTGCTGATGAGTTCAATCCGGGGTGGAGCAACGACGCAGTATCTGCAAGACCGAGCTCAAGGTAATGCAACGGGTCCTAGTCGTAGGGCGTTCGGCCCATCACTCGGTGCGTCGGACTGTGCTGTGGTTGCTAGGGGTAAACGCTTGAAATCCTGTGGGTTATACACGCCCACTGCTAGCCAGTACGTACCCGGTGCCAGATCCTTGGCCACCGGGATACCCTGGTCCCACCAAACTGGTTGACCGGCCTGCCAGTTGCTCGCCGGTACTTGCGAACCACCCAGCGGGACATCTATCTGGCCTACACGCTCACCGCGCGCATTAAGCACATGTACGAACAAGGCATACTGCTCTGCTACCGAGCGTCCCATACTCCAATCGAGCCGGACCGTGAGCGTTCCGTCCTTGCGTATATTCGTCGCATTAACATCATAGCCATTGAAGTGAATGGCTGAACCGAACGTAGCGGGGACCGGGTGCGCGATGGCTGGTGGCAGTTCGTAGATCGAGGCATACGGGATGCCGTGCAGTCGTACCGTGTACAGCGGCTGCTGTTTGCCCAGCAAAGCCGCAGTCACCTCAGGAGCGTTGTTGCGCTGGAGCTGGTCGATATACAGCACTGCATAGCGCGCCTTGCCGCGCTCCAAGGCATCATACATCGAGACGACCGGATCACAAACATACGGCGCGAGCACGGATTTATACCACGCAGCTATCGGCCGGTCACACTGTCCTGACTGGCTAGCGATGAAGGCCGCCACTTGATCATAGCCCTCCCCCCACCCGATTGGAATCGTTTGCGCCGCGACCCGCCCGCCACCCAACAACGGATCGTAGTAAGCCAATTCATAGGGATAATAAGCCAGCAGGTTTGCGCTGAGCCCCGCAACAAGGAGCAGCCAAAGCAGCGTAGCGGGGATGGGGAGTGGACGAGCAGTGCGTGTGGCCCACCTGCGATACACCGTACCTGCTAGCCACAGAATGCCGGCAGCGGCGACGACATCCAGCGCCGGAAAGATCGGCAGCACATAACGATCAAATTTTTTCGCGCCGGTGCTCATCATAGCAACAAAGCCGAGGATGAACAGGGCCAGCAGTGGCAAAGCCGGACGCTCCCACACGCGCCTGCGCTCCCAAACCAGTGCTGCCACGGCCGCGATCAAGCCGAGCAGGGTCCATGGCGCAAGTCGTAGCAGGATAGCCACCGGATAGAAAAGCAAACCCGGATTGGCCACCGCATGACCCAGGAAGAAGTTGCCCCAGCCATGCGGACTCCCGCCGTCATACCTGGCTTCGCGATACATACTGGCTAGTGAGCCCACCGGATCGACCCACGTTGCCGGCCACAAGATGAACCATACCGCTGCTGCGATAGCTCCCCACACAACGAGTGGCAACAGCGGCAGCTTATGCCTGAAGCGTGGCGCGTGCCACCGCCCGGCCAGGGCAAGGAGGCCAAGCATCGGCAGTAGCACCACCGAGGGCGACTTGGTAAGTACGGCCAAACCACCCGCGATGGCCGAAGTACACCACATGCCCCACCGTAGCGGTCGCTCATACCGATCAGGACCCTCATCCAAGCGAAAAGCGATCATTGCCGCCAGCACCGCCAGCATAATGAACGACGTGAGCAGGGCATCGGTATGCAACAACTGCGCATGCGCCACCAGGAATGGTTCTGTCGCCCAGAAGAGTGTCCCGAGCAAAGCAACACGCCCACCGACTAACCGGCGCAGGAGTGGAAAAGCTAATGCTACACACAGCGAGGTCGTAATGGCGCTAGGCAACCGTAGGAGTATACGATGGGCTATGGGATCGGCGAGATGGAGCAAGCCGAGCCGTGCTAGGGCATGATGTGTAGCGATACCGGCCGCGCCGAGCCACATCGTCGTCACACCTGGATGCCCAACGAGATTCGTACCGGCCCAATCCCGGTTTTGCACAGCCTGGAGGAACTTGTCGGCCCGGTCGAACCAGTGATCCGCCTCGTCGACGGTCATAAACTGCCAGAGCGCGGCCCGTGGCAGCAGTGCTGCGACAAATAGGAGTACGCTTGTCAGCCGAGTACCTTGTACCTCCCGCGCTGTGGCTACGGCCGGAGCCTCCTGTAGAGCCCCACGCGTTTGTGATATCATTTGATCATCTTGCTTTCAACTGGAGGCCGAGGAACTCTTGCAGCAGCGCTGGCACGGGCTCGGCATACTCCATCTGGAGTGCCGGAGCCAACGTTGATACGACGCGGTGCCAGGTGAGCGCGGAGCAAATCGCTGCCAGTTGGCGGGCCAGTTTGTAAGCCGCATGCAACTCGACTCGACTGCCAAAGCGCGTCCATGGCTCCAGGTAGGCGTCAAGGACGTCTGAAGGTTCGCTCCCCTCGTCCAGCCCTAAGCTCATTTCCATACTGACAAACACCGTGCGCAGCGAAAAGAAAGGATGCGTCACACAGCTATCGCCCCAATCGAAGAAGCGGAACTGACCATCCCGCACAAAGATATTGGCGTCGTGGAAATCACCATGGTGCAGCGACTCTGGCACGTGATAACTTGCCAGTTGTTCACATAGCTCCGTCACATATGCGCTGAGGCCACGTAGCTGCTGATACTCCCCGGCGGTCAAGCCACCGGGCTGATCGAGGTGCAGCGCATTCGTATCGTCTAGGAGCCGCTCATACTGCAGTGGTAGTTGATGCAGGCGGCGATCAGGGGTCCCGAACCGCAGCAGCTCAGGCAGGCGGGCGGCGAGCTCGATCTGTAGCTCGGCATACAGGGGCAGGAGCGTTTTCCAGTGGCGAAGGTCATGATCGGCCCGGATAATCTCGCGCAGTGTAGTACCACCATCTGCCAGCAGCAACCAGTGGCGATCAAGATCAGCCGCAAGCACCGGCACAGTATAATGAGTATGCCAGCGCGCCAGTGCAGCAGTCAGTGCTACTTCGTGTGCCAGGATCGGGACCGTCGCTTTGAAGTAAACTGCACCCGCAGCTGTTGGTACGCGCAGCACGGTCGCCCAGGGTCGTAGATGCGGCTGCTCAATCGGCCCGCTGACCCTCAGTCCATGACGTTCCAGCTCGCCATGCACCCACGCGCTCGCCTCCTCTAGCCACTCCGGTTGCGTCCAAGGAAGTTCCTGATTCCGCATCGTCCCCTCCTTCCGTGCTCTACCACTCACACACCCTATCATACCAAGAGTTGCTTACACCCCCAAAACTCGACATCCCTATCTGCGTTGCAACTTGTCTAAAATATGCCCTTATTGACACAGGCGACGATACGCTTGATAATCAATACAACAGCATAAAGCTGTTAAGTATTCATCAAATAAGTACTGCCATGAGCCCGATGATTAAACTGCCGCTAACCCTGGAGCATGCCCTGCTTGGCTTCCTCGTCCAGCGCCCGATGCATGCGTACGAGATGTATCAGCGCTTGCAGGAGACCAGTGAGCTTGGCCTCGTCTGGCACCTCAAACAAAGTCAGCTCTATGCCCTGCTCGGGCGTCTGGAGGAGGCCGGTTACATCACGACCGTTACCGAGCCGCAGGGCACACGTCCACCTCGCAAGGTGCTGCATCTCACCCCCAATGGCCGAACGACATTCAGTGACTGGCTCCGCACGCCCGTAGTGCATGGGCGGGACTTTCGCCAGGAGTTCCTGGCGAAGCTCTACTTTGCCGAGGACGATCCGCTTACTGTTGCCGCACTGCTTGATGGGCAGCGCAATGCCTGTCAGGACTGGCTAACCGATCTCCACGCGCAGGCCACGGCGACCACACCAGAACACACCTACGATTGGCTGGTTCTCCAGTTCCGCATCGGCCAGATGGAGGCCATTAGCGCCTGGCTTGACACCTGTGCCCTGACACTTGCCCTACCGCAACCCGTATTGACCTAACATCCTATGCAATGCAGTGCTGGAATACAAGTCCATTGAAGGCCTCCTCATTGCTCAGTCCTCATACCTCAGCACTCTTAACGGGACGTCCACTGCGCCAGCACCTCCTGTTGGTGCTTGCCAGCTTGCCGCTGCTGCTTTTTTTAGGCGTGCCACTGCTAGCGCTGGTGCTGCGCGTGTCGCCCGCCGCCCTGCTGGCACATCTTGTTGACCCCACTGTCGCCCAAGCAATTGCTTTGAGCATTGCCACAACCCTGACCAGCACACTACTGGCGCTGGTTGGCGGCACGCCCGTCGCCTACTTGCTTTCCAGACGCCGCTTTCGTGGCCGCAATGTGCTCGACACGCTGATCGATCTGCCGATGGTCCTGCCGCCCTCGGTGGCCGGCATTGCATTGCTGATCGCCTTTGGACGACGCGGCTTGCTTGGTCATTACCTTACGTCTGTGGGTATCGAGATTGCCTTCACACGCACTGCCGTCGTGCTGGCACAAACGTTTGTGGCCAGCCCCTTCTATGTAAAAGCAGCGGTCGCCGGCTTCAGCAGCGTCGAGCGCGAGCTCGAACAAGCCGCAGCGATCGACGGCGCCGGCCCACTCCGGGTCTTGCGCTCGATTACGCTCCCGCTCGCTTGGCCGGCGCTGTTAGGCGGGTTGGTAATGACCTGGGCGCGCGCGCTAGGTGAATTCGGTGCGACGATCATCTTCGCCGGCAACTTTCCGGGCCGGACGCAGACCATGCCGCTGGCAATCTATATCGGTTTTGAACTCGACTTCGATGTAGCCCTAACGCTGGCTGTGTTGTTGCTCATCAGTTCGTTTATGGTGTTGTTCGTGGTGAAATATATCCTGGCGCAACCTGCTCGAGCCACATGGGACAGGTAATGGCATACCAGACCTGTTGCTATTAAGCAACAGGAGAGCAGCTAAGTGCCGCTCTCCTGTGACCACATCCAACTTCGTGTCCGCAAGCTTTACTCGCCTGCTGCCGCCAGTGACGATCCGCCGGGCGCCACCACCGGTCGGTCCGGCTCCAGCTTCGGTGCATCAGCTCGACCGGAGAGCATATATTCCGGATAGGCCGAGGCACCATGTTCATGGATATCCAGCCCTTCCATTTCGCCTGCAGCCGAGACACGCAGGGTGCCGGTGGCTTTGACGGCATACATCAAGACCATCGATACCGCAAAGGTTGCCACGGTAATCGATGCGCTACCGATAAATTGTGCCGCCAGTTGCCACATGCCACCACCATAGAACAGTCCCGTAACGACGGCACTCGTATCGGCACCGGTCGCCGTTGGCGCACCATATTTGCCGGCGGCGAAGAGACCCAAGGAAAGCGTGCCCCAGATGCCCGCCACCATATGGACCGGCACAGCACCGATCGGATCATCGATGCGCATGTATTCCAGCAAGTCGATACCCCACACCACGACCAGACCTGCGCCGAGACCGATCGCAAACGCGCCGATCGGATCAACCCAGTAGCAGGGACAGGTAATCGCCACCAAACCGGCAAGGAAGCCATTGACCGTGAGACCGAGGTCCCACTTTTTGCTGCGCATATATGCGTAGAACATTGTAGTCAGTCCGGCCGAACAGGCGGCCAGCGTGGTGTTGAAGGAGACGCGTCCAATGCCCTGTGCATCCAGTGCCGAAAGCGTACTCCCCGGGTTGAAGCCGTACCAGCCGAACCAGAGGATCAAGCCGCCGACTGCGCCAATGATCAGATCATGCGCCGGCCACGGACCACCACCATCCCGCTTGAAGACGCGACCAAGGCGTGGGCCGAGGGCAATTGCTCCTGCCAGCGAAATCGCGCCACCGATCGTATGGACCACCGTCGATCCGGCGAAGTCGTGGAACGCTACCGGTCCCATGGTTGCCAACCAACCATCGGGACCCCACGCCCAGTGACCGAGGATCGGGTAGATGAAGCCGGTAACACCGACGCTATACAGCAAATCGCCAATGAAGCCACATCGCCCGATCATGGCCCCGGAGGTGATGGTCGAGCACGTATCGGCAAAGGCATACTGGAAGACCCAGAAGGCCAGCAGTGGGATGCCGGTCGAGCCATAGGTCGCGGGTAGACCTTGCAGCATGAAGCCGGTCGTTCCAATCAAGGGCGTCCCCGCCTCAAACATGAAGGCGAAGCCCCAGAGCCAGAAAGTGATGCCGCAGATGCAGGTATCGGCGATCCCTTCGACCAGGATATTAACCGATTCTCGCGAACGGGCAAAGCCAGCCTCCAGCATGACGAAGCCGACCTGCATACAGAAGACCAGGAAGGCGGCGACCAGCGTCCACACAGTGTTAATCGCGTTGATTTCCGGCGTGGGGTCGGCCGCTCCGTTGCTTGCAAGCGCATGTGGCGGTAACGAGAACTTGATTAACATCACCACGATCATCAGACCCACGAGCTTGCCGCCCATGAGCAGCGTCACATTCCGCCGCATGACGGGATCGCGATAGTTAGCCATGAAGCGTGCGCGCGCGGCACGAAGTGTATAGTTCATCGATCCGTTCCTTCGAGTATAGGCGTCACATGACGCGTGGCATGCTCTTCCCAAATGTGGCCCGTTCCCTCAATCATTCGCCTGTGGAGCTCCTTGCCGAACGCTGGCCACCTCCTTTCGACCGGGCATACTGCATCAAAGGAAAACAGGGCGGCCTCTATCCACGGTTCCAGTGGATAGAGGCCGCCCCGCCTCAGCTACGTAACCCAATCGTCACATCACTCTATTGTGCACACCATCTATGATCGCTCTCACACCAACCGCTACTTTGACCCCCGGTCAGGGAAGATTTCACATAAGAGACATACGGATATGGTACTAAAACGGAGAACGAGCGACAAGAGCTTAAACGCCCAAAAAATATAAACGGTTTTTTAGGCAGATTGTACAAAGTATGTCTGCGAAATTGGAGGCCATCCAAAACCCGCACTGCTTCGTAAAGCTTCGTAGATGCAGGAGATTACGATGACAACGTATACCAAACCGTCGGATGCCGAACTTCGCCAGCGACTGTCACCCGAGCAATATTCCGTCACTCAGCGTGAAGGCACGGAGCGAGCCTTTGCGAATGAGTACTGGAACAACAAGCAAGCCGGTATCTATGTAGACGTGGTCTCGGGAGAGCCGTTATTCAGTTCGCTCGATAAATACGACTCCGGGACCGGTTGGCCGAGCTTTACGAAGCCCTTGGAACCGGAGAATGTCGCTACCCATACGGACCGCAAGCTCTTCATGAAGCGCACAGAGGTGCGCTCGAAGCAAGCGGACTCTCACCTCGGCCATGTCTTTGACGATGGTCCCGCCCCCACCCGCCAACGCTACTGTATGAACTCGGCAGCCTTACGGTTTATTCCGCTGGAGCGCCTGGAAGAAGAAGGCTACGGCCAGTATCTGCCCTTGTTCAACGGGCAACCTGCGAGCAAGTAACGTCTCGCTAGCCGTTCTTGGCCGTCGTGCTTGAGCATGACGGCTTTTTATTTCCGCAAGAGGCGCAGCAGTGCCGCTTCGTGACGGGCGTAGCGGAAAATATCGCTGGCTTGATGAGCGGCCAGTGCACCTTCCAGGTGGATCAGCAAACGGTACAAATCGCGCCGGGCACGCCGGTCGAGCTGAGGTTGGTGCAGACTGCGGTAGCCACCAAGGAAGCAATCGGGGTCGGGATACAGGTGGTTACGATGCAGCCACAGCTCGGCCAATTCCCAGGCCTCATCGGCGACGATTGCCCCACTCCAACCCATCAGCGCGGCGATCTGCCAACCTCCCTCACGCTGTTGCAGGCGCACATGATCCCAACTCAAAGCACAATGGATGAGCGTCGGCGGCGAAGCAGTCTCGATCAGCGAGTCGCCGTCGTTCAACGCGATAATTGCTCCATCCACCAGCCGTGCCGGCAGGACCAGACCGTCCTGCAAGGCAGTGCTCAAAGCTGTAATACGCTCGACAAGCGCTTCGATCCAACGACCGTGCAAGCCGAAATTCTTCTGCGCAGGATCAAAGTCACCATAGCCGGGCCAGGCGAGGTTATGAACGCGTGCGATGATGGTACCTAGTGCCTCTGACAATGCTTCCTGCTCCGTGCGCGTGAGCGACTGCCAAATCTCGCCTGCCACCACACCCGCCGGAACACGTTCGATCAGGAGGTCCCCCGCCACATATTCGCGACTGGTATCCAGCGCCAGCACCTCCGCCACTGGTATACCGGCCCCTAGCAGCTGTCGCTCGATCAGCGCGACCTTCGACAACACCGGCTGCGGCCCATCCGACAGGTGGAGCAGGATCGTCTCGTCGAGCAAGACCGTATATGGTGTCAAGGGTGTGATCGTTGTAGGCGCAGGCAGCTGGTGGCGCTCCAGGATGGCGGCATAATCCGTGGAAATCATAACGCCATTATAGGGCAAGGAAGCAAACAAGGGACGAGGAGTGGTCGGCGTGTTATGCTACCGCCCACAAAATCAGGAGAGGTCGATATGCGACGATCGCGAGATTGGCTGCTGAGCATACTTTTGAGTGGGATCACGTTGCTCTTATGTGGGATGCTAATCGGGGCTGGTTGGCGAGCATGGCGTAGCAACACTCAACAACCCGTTCTCGTAGCGGAACAAGCGACACCGAGCGCCACTACGACCCGTGCGACCGAACCGGCAGCTACACCACTCCCTACAGCTTTACCAACGGTGGTACCCCCTACGACGGCACCTTCCCAAACGCCAACAGCTGTATCAACGACCGCACCGCCATCGGATAATACACCGGCAACTCCTGTTACGACAACGACACCTACAACAGTTGTGGCAAACCTGCCGCTGCCGGAGCTGCCAAGCGGTCCTTTGCCCAACTTCGCTGCGGCCCTATCTCAGCCCTTCGCGGGCGCGCTTGCCCAACATACCGACGATAGCCTATACCGCATCGGTGCCCTGCTCAACCCGGCCGATCACACGATCACCGGGCGGGAAACCGTGCGGATGACGAACACCACTGGGACAACGCTCAACGAAATATACTTCCGCCTGTGGGTCAATGCACCCTTCTACAAAGAAGGGGATATCGCCGTCGCGGATGTCAAGGTGGATGGGCAACCGGTTAAGACCGAACTATCGATGGATAATACGACCTTGAAGCTTGTGCTAGCGCAGCCGCTTGCTCCCAAGCAGAGCCGCGAGATCGCCATGGACTTTACGACTACGGTCCCAACCACAGGGGGTGGCTATGGCATTTTCAACGTCACCGAGGGTGTCTGGGCCCTGTATAACTGGCAGCCCGAGCTGGCTGTATATGAGCACGGGGGCTGGCTGCTCGATCCGGTAACCGAGCAAGGCGACCCGACTAATACCGATGCGGCCAACTACCAAGTGCGCTTCGCCGCCCCTCCCTCCTTCAAGCTTGCGACGAGTGGCAGCGAGGTCGCCGCACAAACGGTGGGTGGGGAAACCATTCACGAGCTTGCAAGCCCACTCACCCGCAACATGGTAATCGTCGCCAGTGACCGCTTTGCGAAGACCTCGACCACGGCGGGAGCAATCAAGGTCAACTCGTGGTATCTCCCTGGCCATGATGCGGCGGGCAAAGCAGCACTCGCCTCCGCTGCGCGTGCTGTACAGCTCTACGACCAGCGCTTCGGTCACTATGCCTATCCCGAGCTTGATGTCACCGAAGTAAAGCTAGGCGGGGGTGCCGCCGGTATGGAATCGACTGGGCTGGTGATGATCGGCAGTGGCTTTTATGCCCCCGATGCGACCGATCCGCTTACCGGCCTTGGCGAGTTGGTCCCTGCGGCCAAGTCGTTGAGCGAGCTTGACTTCACAGTGGCCCACGAGGTGGGCCATCAATGGTGGTATGGCGTCGTTGGCAGCGACGCGTTTAAGCGGCCCTGGCAGGACGAATCGCTGACCAACTGGTCATCGGCCTTTTATGTTGACGAGACGGCGGGCGCGGCGACGGGTGCCGCAGCGCGGGACGTCTTTATTCGCGCCCCCTATGACGAGGTCCTCGCCGATCACGACGAGCGGCTCGATCAGCCGGTCGATCATTTCAACGAAACCGAGTATGGTGCGATTGTCTACGGCAAAGGCCCATTGATGTACGATGTGCTACGCAAGCAAATCGGCGACCCAGCCTTTTTCGACTTCCTGCGCCGCTATTATGTCGAGCATGCGTTTGCTCGCGTGGACGGCGATGGCTGGCATGCAACCCTGGCCGAGGTGAGCAATCAGCAGACCGCCGATGCCTTTTACCAAAAATGGGTTGAAGGCGACAAGATCAGCGCCAGCGACCTACCACCTGGCGGCCCACTAGAAAGTCTGCTAAACAGCATGGGAACCGGCGGTTTGCCAACGGAAACGGAAACACCGAAGTGATGAAAAGGGAAATAAACATGAATCTTGCTAGCGTCCTCGACTTCATTAACATGTTCTTCGCCGGCATCTTGGCCGGCATAGAGATCGTGATCCACTATTGTGAGATCAATTTGTCAAGGTCACTTTGTTCAAAGCACGTGGCCGGTCGGGATTCAACCCCCGCAGTTGCGCCAGGTGATAGGCCAGCAACTGGCCGGGAAGCACCGCCACGCATGGTGTCAACCACTCCGGCAAGGTCGCCGGGACGGCAATCCAGCCATCATCCGAGTGGCGGAACTGCTCATCATCGCCCAGCACCACCAACGCCGCACCGCGCGCCCGCAAGCGATCTGCTAAAGCCAGCATTTCAGCGCGCATTGTTTCTCCCACCACCACCATGACCACCGGAAACCCCCGCTCGATCATCGCAATCGGCCCGTGCTCGAAATCGGCCGAAGAATAGGGCTCGGCGACGACGTAGGTCAACTCTTTAATCTTCAGTGCGATCTCACAGGCGGTCGCATAGTTAAAACCGCGTCCCAACACCACACAACGGTCGGACTGAGCTAGCCGTTGAGCCGCGTCGCGTGCTTGCTCCTCGCTTTCGAGCGCAAGGCGCATGGCTGCGGGAACGGCATCCATGCTGGTAGTCGCTGCAAATGCTGGTGAGATACTTAAGGACAACAAGGCCAGGGCGGCGAGCTGAGTGGTATAGGTTTTGGTCGCGGCGATGCTACGTTCGGTACCGGCATGCAGGGCAATACAGTGTTCCGCTGCGGCAGCCAGAGGTGAGTGTGGATCGTTGGTCAGGGCAATCGTTGGAGCGCC
This sequence comes from Herpetosiphonaceae bacterium, assembly GCA_013821605.1. Taxonomy (GTDB): domain Bacteria; phylum Chloroflexota; class Chloroflexia; order Chloroflexales; family Kallotenuaceae; genus JACDGP01. Next base: position 9,633 of record JACDGP010000005.1, on the reverse strand, counting down.
CTGCCGCCGCGCTTCTTCCAGCACATGCACGATATCAGGCGATTGTCCTGACTGCGAGATGCCGATGACCAGCGCACCTTGGAGCCGGGGTGGGTGCCCATACGCCCCGAACAAGGATGGAGTAGCCAACGCTACGGTCAGCCCGTTGATCATGCCGAACAGATATTGTGCGTAGCGGGCAGCGTTATCCGATGAGCCACGGGCCGCAATCAGGACATACTGGATCGAGTGCTGCGCCAACTGCTCGCCGATAGCCCGGATCGAAGCAGCTTCCGCGGCCAGTAAACCGGCAACGACCGCCGGCTGCTCGCCAATTTCTTCGTGCAAGACAGATTCCATGCCTATAACCTCCTGTGGCTTGCTTGGCGACCTCAATGTGCGCCCTGCTGTTCCAGCTGCCGGATCGCAAGCTTAACGGCACCCATCGCCGGTTCAGTCACGCTCATCACCGGCTCGAACAGCACACCGAGCTGTTGGGCCGCGACACGCAGGCCGGTCGCCATCACCGGCAGGTGAACCAGCACACCACCAGCCAAAGCACACGGGACGGGACTTGTGAGATCGAGTTGCCGCACCACAGAAACCGCAGCCAGCGCTAATTCCATGCAGCCATCGTCGATAATCGCTTGTGCCACGCCATCCCCCTCTGCCGCGCTGCGGACGACCACAGGGGTCAGTGTCGCAATTTCGACGGCAGCGATGCCGTCGACGTACATCCGCTGGATCAAACTCTCAGGAGCTCCGAGCCCCCACTGCTCCAGCACGGCACCATGCAGCCGCGTGGCGGGGCCCCGACCATCAGCGGCACGCACAACTGCGCGTAGCGCAGCGAGACCGATCGCATAGCCGCTCCCTTCGTCACCCAAGAGGTGGCCCCAACCACCCGCGCGTGCACTTTGACCATCTGGACGAGCTCCATACGCAATCGAGCCGGTGCCACTGATCAGCGCAACACCGCAGCCGGCCGGCGTACCCGCTGCCAACACCAGTTGTGCATCATTAACTATCATCACCGGCAGCCCCGCCCATTGCCGCGAAGCCCACTCGTGTACTAATGCAAGGTCCGCCGGGCGATCTACCCCCGCCAGACCTAGGCAAACGGCTCGCACCTCTTGCCTTAATATCTGAGCATCGGCCAGCGCAGCTTGTAGGGCGGCTTCCAATGCCTGCCAGGCTTGCTCGGCACCGACTGCCTGATAATTCGACGGGCCGGCCATGCCCCGACCCACGATCCGCCCCTGCGCATCGGCCAGCAGCGCCAGGGTCTTACTCCCACCACCATCGATGCCTACCACTACGTCACTGCCCATGAGCTTAGGCCGGTCCTTTCACCGCTAAGGCATGCCGAACCACCCCGCCGGCCACTTCCAAGCGCCGCCGTGCTTCGACCGGCCCAACCTGCGCCAGTGTTACGATGATTGCCACCTTGACATTGCCATCAGCCGCGCTTAGTGCTGTTTCTGCCTCCTCGCTGGGTACCTGACAAGCCTCTGCGACGATGCACACCGCACGCCGTCGTAGTTTAGCATTCGTAGGTTGCACATCCACCATCAGGTTGCCAAAGGTCTTCCCCAAGCGCACCATCACGCCCGTCGAGATCATATTCAACACCTCCTTTTGGGCTGTCCCCGCCTTGAGCCGCGTCGATCCGGCGATCACCTCCGGGCCCACGAGCGGCGCGATGGCGATATCGGCTACCTGTTCGAGCGAACTGGGCCGGTTACACGCCAAGCTGACGACCAGTGCTCCACACGCGCGCGCTGCCTGTATGCCACCAACCACATACGGCGTCTCACCACTCGCAGCGATGCCGACGACGCTGTCCTGCGCCTGCACCTGTAAAGCAGTCACATCACGAGCACCGGCTGCCACATCGTCTTCTGCGCCTTCCACAGCCTCTGTCATTGCCCGCGCTCCACCCGCGATCAGTGCTACCACCAACTCCGGCGATGTGCCAAAGGTGGGCGGACATTCGGCAGCATCCAATACACCGAGGCGCCCGGATGTTCCGGCCCCCAGATAGATCAACCGTCCACCTTGGCGCATACGTGCGGCAATCGCATCAATCGCCGCTGCGATCTGAGGTAACTCGCCGGCGACTGCGCTCGCGACACGTGCGTCTTCGGCATTCATCAGCCGCACCATCTCGGCGGTCGACAGCAGATCAATTGCTGCCGTGCGCTCATTACGGGCCTCGGTCGAAATCTGCACCGGCGCCGAGGGCACCGGCAGAGATCGTTGGTCTCCCGCACTAGGGACAGCTTCGCGGGTGATCGCTGCATCGACTGCCGTTATAATCGCACGGTGCACGGCTAGGCGCAACGTCGCGATCCCACGTCCGGTGCGGCCATGATACACATCATTCGTTAGCAACGCGACGACGAGTTGACGATCCGGGTCGATCCATAGCGAGGTGCCCGTAAAACCGGTATGCCCAAAGCTGCTTGGACTGAAGGGCCAACCACTCACCTCCGGGTCGGGCGACCACAACACGAAGCCCAGCCCGCGCCGGATTTGCTCCTCCTCAGCCTGCAAGCTGGTCATTTCAGCGACCGTCGCAGCGTGTAGCAGTGGACGGCCACCGTCGAGGAACAGTTGGCCAAAGGTCGCGACATCACCGGCGGTAGCAAACAAGCCTGCGTGGCCGGCGACACCACCCAAACTTGCAGCATTTTCATCATGGACCTCGCCCTGGATTCGTCGCTTGCGCCATGTGCACATTTCGGTGGGTGCGAACTGCTCCAGGCCAGACTCGTCTGTCGTGGGCAGGGGCACATAACGGGCATGAGCAAGACCAAGCGGTTCGATTACCCGTTGGCGTACCGCAACATCAAGCGTCTGTCCCACCAAACGCTCAACGGCCAAGCCCAAGCAAATCAGCCCAATGTCGCTATAGACGAGCTTCGTGCCGGTTGGATAGGCCGGGGCAGTGGTGAGCGCCATCTGTCTCGCCGCCTCCGGACTACCCTGACGAAACAAAGGCCGCCATGCTGGCAAACCGGAGCTATGCGTCAGCAAGTGGCGAAAGGTGATCGCGCCCATATCGACGGAGCCACCATCCTCAACGACGCTGATAAAGCCGCCGCCTTGTTGTGGATCCTCATACGGCGCGATGGTCCGCTCGCCGGTCAACTCGGGCAAAAGGAGCGCTACGGGCTGGTCCAACGCGACCAACCCTGCCTCAACCAACGTCATAAATGTGGTCACAACGAAGAGTTTCGTCACCGAGGCCAGATCAAACAAGGTCGTCGTAGTCGTTGGCTGTTGACGCTGGGCTGGAGCAAGCCAGCCATACGCCTGTTCGTAGACCGGCACACCCCGCCAGCGCACTACTAGCTGTGCGGCAGGACAAATATCTGGTACCGCCGAGCGCAGCACGCTCTCCACCGCCCCAAGCTCAAGCAGCGACATTACATTCCTTCAACAACACCTGTACGTTCGCCTTGTTTTGATCAATCACAACTGTACTACAAAAGCCTTCTTCCTTCATACTCGCTTTGGCGGAGGTATCACCGTGCTATAATCGCACCCACCCACTCTGGGGCGAGGAGAGCGTGAAGCGAGGGGCTACCGTGTACGAAGGAATGCTTGCCGAGACGGTCACGATCCGGGGTCACAACGGTGATAACATCGCGGCCTATTATGCGCGACCGCTGGGTGCCGGTCCCTTTCCGGGTGTGGTGGTGATCCATCACATGCCTGGCTGGGATGAGTGGACCCGCGAAGTCGTGCGCAAACTCGCCCAACACGGCTACGCTGCCATCGCCCCGCATCTCTATTCCCGCCTGGGCGCCGGCAGCCCGGATGATGTGGCTGCTCGTGCCCGCGCTCAAGGTGGTGTTGCCGACGGCCAGGTCGTGGGTGACGTCGACGGCGCGATGCAGTATCTACGTGCACAGCCCTATTCCAATGGAAAGATCGGTCTCATTGGCTTCTGCTCGGGTGGTCGCCACGTCTACCTCTGCGCCTGTCGCCTGTCCAATGTTGATGCCGCGGTTGACTGCTGGGGTGGCGGAGTCATCGTGGATGATCCCGCGCAACTCAGTGAAAAGCGGCCGGTTGCACCCATCGATCTCACCCCTCAGTTGTCCTGCCCATTGTTGGGCATCTTCGGCAACGAGGACCAATTCCCGCCGCCCGAGCAAGTTGATCGCATCGAAGTGGCACTGCGCCAGCATGGCAAGAGCTACGAGTTTCACCGCTACGATGGTGCGGGCCACGGCTTCTTCGCGGTTGACCGGCCTGCCTACCGTCCCGAGCAGGCGACCGATGGCTGGCGCAAAGTCTTCGCGTTCTATGAGAAATATCTTCAAGCCCCTGCCGCCACCAGCGGAGCAGATCACTAAGGAGCCAACGCGTGTGCAGCTACATCACGGAGCAGGTGACGATTGACGGGAGCGCGAAGGGTCCTACCGGCTGGATGACGGTGGACCGGGCGACCGTCTATTATGACCATCCGTATCACGCACCGTTCGACCACAGCCTCAACATTGACCTCGTCAACGCGTCCGAGGTCGAAGGAACTCGGGTCGCCCTGGAATTGAGTGCCGAGTCGGCCCGCGCGCTGGTGCGGGCAATCCTCGCGGCCCTCGAGCAAGGTGAGCAAGCTCATCGAGGAAGTTGAGAGGTTCTCAATCCCGCAAAACCCAAGGCTAGCGCCCACGCAATGAACGAATCTGTATTAGCACAACTTCAGTCAGCATTAGCGGGAGCGAAACGTGCCGTTCGTGCATCTTTGCTCCAACTTGCGGTTTGCTCGGCGCTGCTTGTGGTAGGCGTCCTGCTTGGTGCTCATGGTAGTTTGCTGGGTGGTATTGTGTTCTTTTGCGGGGTGTTTGGCAGTCGCATCGCAGCGCGCGATCTCCGCCGGCACCGCTTGGCTATCCGGGAGATCGAGCAGCGGCTGCAGCAGACGTAGGGAGGACAGGATCAGGGTAATCGATGAAGCGTTGGTTGTACGTCACCTTCAACCTGTGGCGATGGTGAGCGCCATCTGTTGCGCAGCCTCCGGACTACCCTGACGAAACAAAGGCCGCCATGCCGGCACATTTGTATGCGGGTTGGCACAAACCCCTAGTGGCCTATAGATAACCGGTACCAAACTCCTCCCAAAGGCGCGTCTGCCGTGGTATATTATGAGCATGAACTGAGTGAATTTTATCACAATGCTTGACCCCCCAACGTAGGACCATCGCTCACCCCCCTTGTAGCGAGTGTAGCGAGAATGTTAAGCCTCGGCTCCAGCGCACTGGCTCGCCGGGCTCTTATCACTACCAAGGAGTAGAATATGAAACCTCGACGTTTCATGGCTTTATTATTAGTGTCTATCGTTTGTCTTTCTTTCGGCTCCCTGCGCACCGCCCACGCTGCTGTTCCTGGCCTCACCGATTACACGATCACCGTCGGTGGCTATCAACGCATCTATCATGTGCATGTTCCCACCTCCTATACCGGCGCTACAGCACTGCCACTGGTTGTCGCCGTGCATGCCTCGCGCGACAACGGTCCCAATATGGCCGCCCTCACTCACTTCAACGATGTGGCTGATAGCAACGGTGTCATTGCTACCTACCCAGATGCTATCAATGGGGTATGGAATACTGACGGGAGCGCCCCGCAAGACGACTTCGCCTTTATCGCAGCCATGATCCAGCAGATCCGCAGTACCTATGCAATCAATAGTCACCGGGTCTACGCGATGGGCTTCTCCGAAGGTGGCGAGATGACCGAGGAGTTGGGCTGTACCCACAGTTCGCAGTTCGCCGCCATTGCCTCGGTTTCGGGCCACATGCCCAGCACCTATGCCTGTCCACTAGCGCATCCCATGCCCTACCTGACCTTTCATGGAACAGCCGACACCATGTGGTCATATGCCGGCTGGGCGGGTTTGAGGGGCGGCCAGCATCTGATGGGTGCCGTCGATGCCGAGAACAAGTGGGCCTCCCTCGACTCCTGCACCGCCCCGGCCACCACGACCAACCTGCCGAATACCGTGCTCACCGATGGCACCACGGAGCAACTCCGGGTGATTGGCGGATGTAGGGGGGGACTGCAGATGCAGTTGTACACCATCAATAACGGTGGCCACACTTGGCCGGGCGGTCTACAATTACTGGTCTCTGCTTTTGGGCTGACGAGCCAGGACATTGACGCCAGCAGCTTGATCTGGCAGTTCTTTGCCCAATATCAGTCCTAAAGCACTGTCCCGTAGTACTACGGCCTCGTAAAGATGATGCCAAGTACATTGACTAGGCGAGCAGGTCTCCCTGCTCGCCTAGCCGGGACAACACTGTCGGTAACAGATGATGTGCAGGCTGAAACTTTGCTCATACCACTCTAGTGGACTGCTCTGGCACCAAGCGGAACATTGGATGATTGGCCGCATCTTGTTCGAATGCTTCAAGTGGCGCGTCCGGGGCCACCGCGTAGAATCGCCGCAGCATACCTGGTATGTGGCTGACCACCTCCTTAAGCACCGGAGCGGCTTCGGCCGGCGATAACTCGATGGCCTGAAGTACTTCCGTATGTCGACCACGCTGGATCAGGCCTTTGCCCGCTGCACGCAGGTTACGTACCCATTCCACCTGACCATACGGCGACTGTAAGTAGCGTTGCCCGTTCACCTCGACGATTGCCACCGGCACGCTGCGTGGCAGGCCACTCTTGCGGCCCAGGACCGTCAGCACAACATTGGGTCCAAGGTGTACGCCAGCTTTCAACAGCCCAATGACAATCTGGTTGCCAATGCGCATACCTCGATTCATGCGCAATGTGCTCATGCTCCATCCTCCTTCTTGCCTTTAATCAGCAGATGCTAGGCTGCTTCGTTTATGCAATGTCAGTCACCCCTAAAGACAAGCATCTGTGATAGGGTCAATACCCCTGCACTGTCCATGCCCATCTTAGGGAGTGGTGTCGATAGTATCACCTTGAGATGGATTGAAATCGGTGATGATGTCCCTGCCATCGCCCCCACTAAAGAAGTCAGCCCCATTCCCGCCGGTCAGGGTATCGTTGCCGTCTTGACCATACAACGTGTCGTCACCCGGTCCACCATTGAGGATATCCTTGCCCGGTCCACCACAGAGGAGGTCATTGCCTTTCTTGCCGTTGAGCGTGTCATTGCGTCCTAAGCCGAAGAGCATGTCTGGTCCGTCGGTACCGTCAATGGTGTCGCTCAAAGTGCCGTTGCCGGGATTGCCCACGACCACCGTCACAGTGACGCTACCCTGAGCATAGCCATCATTCACGCTCACCGTCACGCTCGCGTGCCCGCGTGCTGCGGTACGGCCGTCCACCGTCATCGTCCGTTGCGCGCCACTGCCACCGAAGCTGATCGCATTATTGGGCACGAGAAGCTGGTTGGAGGAGCGAGCGCTGAGAACCAGGCGGTCGAGGGACGTATCCGGATCGGCAACAGTCAAGTTAATCTGTCCACTGCCCGTCACGAGGCAGCTCCCACCCGGACTGACCACGACCATCGGCGGATCGCTGGTTACGGTGATGGTAACGGTGGCGACATTGGAAGTGCCCTGACTGTTCTTCGCTTGGTAGGTGAAGCTATCTGCCCCAAGGTAGTCGGTGGTTGGGGTATAGAAGAACGAGCCGTCAGGGTTCAAGGTGAGCTGACCATGGATCGGACCTTGGACCAGCGCTGCGGTGAAGGGTGGAGTCACTAGCGGCGTGTCGTTTTGGAGTACGCCTGGGGCAGGGACTGTCAAAGGGGTGTTCTGCTTGGTGGTGTAGCTGTCGTTCTGGGCAGCGGGTGGAAGGTCGCACCGGTTGAGTAGCACCGACACGCTGTTGTCGAGGATATTCGCCACGGCGAGATCGAGCTTACCGTCACCATTCAGGTCGCCCACTGCTACCGATCCAGGAGCATAGCCTACGCGACCATCGGTGCGGGTGAAGCTGACATTGCCCATGTTCAGCAATATCGAGATGGTGCTGTCGTTAAAGTTCGCGGTGGTGAGGTCGAGCGTGCCATCGCCGTTGAGGTCGCCCGCCGCTACCGAAAAAGGCTCCAAGCCAACGCTAGGATCGGCGGTGCGCGTGAAGCCGCCACTGCCGTTGTTGAGCAGCAGGCCCACGCTGTCGGCGCCGGATTCCGTCACTGCGAGGTCGAGCTTGCCGTCGTTGTTGAGGTCCGCTGCTGTGATCGAGTTCGGGAAATTGCCTACACCGATATCGCTTCGCGTGAAGCTGGTACCACTGCCGGAATTGAAGAGCACCGACACACTGTTGTCATTCGCGTTCGTAATGGCGACGTCGAGTTTGCTATCGCCGTTAAGATCGCCGACCGCTACCGCGACAGAATCACTGCCCGCGCTAACGTCAGTGCGCGTGAAACTGGTGCCACTGCCCGTGTTGAGTAGCACTGATGCACTGTTGCTGAGTGGGTTCGCAGTGACAAGGTCGAGCTTGCCATCGCCGTTGAAGTCACCCACTGCTATCCCGTAAGGCTGCGCGCTTAAGCCAATAGTGGTATTTGTGAAAGTGGTGCCGTTGCCGGTGTTGAGGAGCACCGACACGTTGCTCCTGAAATAGTTCGCGGTGACAAGGTCAAGCTTGCCATCGCCGTTGAAGTCACCCACCGCTACTGCCTGAGGAGCAGTCACGGGGACATCGGTGCGGGTGAAGATGCCAGTGCCATTGTTGAGCAGCACCGAGACGCTGCCGCTCTGGTTCGCGGTGACGAGGTCAGGCACGCCATCACCATTGAGATCACCTACCACCACTGAATAAGGAGTCGCGCCAACGCTCAGCTGCGTGCTGGTGAAGTTGAGTGTAGTGCAGCTGTTGAGCTGCGGTTGCAGCTCAGACCGTGGTGCGGCATGCGTCACCAGGGTCGTGCTCCAGCCTCCCAGCAGCACTAACAGCAGCAGGCGGAGTATCTTCGCTGTGTGCCGACTACGTCCTCGTCTGTTCCTGATGTGTCGCGTTGGCATGTTTGTTCCTCCTCATACCGAGTGCCGAATCATGCTCCTGCTCGCTCAAAAACTAAACGCCCCGCGACGAAGGTATGCGTCACGACCTGCGCATGATCGAGCACAACGATGTCGGCATCGTTACCTGGAGCTAGCACCCCTTTCTGAGCGAGGCCAAGTAGGCGGGCCGGAACGGTGCTCGCCATCTGGAGTGCCTCTGCTAGCGAACACCCAGTAAAGGACTGCATGTTGCGCACGGCTTGGTCCATCGTGAGGATCGAGCCAGCGAGTGTGCCGTCCGCTAAACGGGCCGACGTCGTATCGACAAAGACCGTGCGATCCGCCAGCGGGTACGTGCCGGGTGGCATGCCCATCGCCGCCATGGCATCGCTCACCAGCGTCAGACCATCCACCCCTTTTGTACGTAAGGCGAGCCGTACCATGGCGGGATGCACATGCACCCCATCCACGATGATGCCACAGGGTAGCGCTGCTAGCAGCAGGTGCGCCGCTAAGCCCGGTTCACGGTGATGCAACGGGTGCATGGCGTTGAACAGGTGTGTACCCCAACGGATGCCCACTCCATGACCAGCTTCCGCCTCTGCAAACGTCGCATCCGAATGGCCGGCGCTCACAACGATGCCTTTGGCCGTCAAAGCAGGGATCGCAGCCAGTGCTCCGGGTAGCTCAGGGGCCAGTGTCACCA